>NZ_CP141048.1:0-304166 GCF_034627025.1 Microvirga lotononidis
AATGGAAGAACAGCCGAAATCCTGCCGCCTCCGCCAACTGGGCATGATGGGGCGTCGCACCTGAGATCGCGCAGATCGGGCGAGCTTCTTCCCGAAGCTGCCGCCGTAGTTCCGTGCTCATACGGCCTTCGATAACCTTGGGCCTGAGATGCATGGATGAACTCCTCACGTTTCACATCTGTAAGTCTGGCGACAAGAAACTCAATGTCGCATCATGTGTCAACAATATATGCCTAAAAAGCGCACAAACCGCGATAATATCATAATTATCTGCATGTTGTGTTGACAATATAGTTCGACTCGGTAGGCTTTGAGCAAAGGTCGGCATCGCATCCGCGGGCTGGCATGTATAAGAAGTCGGGAGGAAGGGAATGTCGGCGCATCGTTTGCCCGCAACATTGTTTGGAACTGTCGTCATCGTGCTCGGCGTGGCGGTTGTCGTCGCATCCCGGCAGATCAAGACCGGTTTCACCTACGACGTGGTCGGGCCGGCCATGTTCTCGAACCTGATCGGCATCGGCCTGGTCCTGTCCGGCGCCGCAAGCGTCATCAGCGCGAGGCGTGCTTCCCTCGACGATCTGCCCGATCAGCCGAAGCTCAATCTTTGGCCGGTGGCACTGATCTCGGCGGCTCTGTTGCTCGAGGCCGCCCTGATCTCGCGCCTTGGCTGGATACCGGTCGTGGCGACGATGTTCGTGGCAGGCACCTACGCGTTCGGCGATCGCCGTATCTTGTCGAACGCGGTCATCGGCCTGGTTCTCGCCACTCTGATTTTGCTGGTCTTCACGCTTGGTCTCGGGATCGATCTACCGCTCGGGCCGCTGGAACCGCTCTTCCAGCACAACCAGTGACGGGAGCCCGGTGATGGAAACATTCGCGTTGCTTGCCCAAGGCTTCGCTGTCGCGCTCACGCCGGACAACCTCATCTGGTCCATCATCGGCGTGACGCTCGGAACTGCGATCGGCGTCCTGCCCGGGATCGGTCCGGCGACCACGGTCGCGATCCTGATGCCCTTGACGGTGGGCCTGCCGCCGGTCTCCGCCTTCATCATGTTCGCCGGCATCTACTACGGGGCCCAATATGGCGGCTCGACGACCTCGATTCTGTTGAACACGCCCGGCGAGGCCGGGGCCATGATGACGGCCCTCGACGGCAACGCCATGGCACGAAGAGGCCGTGGCGCCCAGGCCCTGGCGACCGCCGCGATCGGCTCCTTCGTCGCCGGCACGATCGGGACGATCGGACTGACATTCGCCGCACCCCTCCTGGTGGAGATTGCGCTCAAGCTCACGGCACCTGACTACTTTGCCCTCATGGTCCTGTCGCTTGCCACGGTGACGACCATGCTCAGCAACCCAACCGGTGGCGGATCGATCGCATTCGGCCTTGCGGCGCTGTTCTTCGGACTGCTCCTCGGCACGGTCGGCCTCGATCCTCAAACCGGGCAGGCCCGCTTCGCCTTTGGCGTCCCGGAGCTCCTCGACGGCATCGATACGGTCGTCGTGGCCGTCGGGCTGTTCGCCATCGGCGAGACCCTCTACCTGGCGGCAACCGACGGCGGCAAGGTCGACAGTCTCCATAAGCTGAGAGGCTCCTTCTGGATGAGCCGCGAAGACTGGAGCCGGTCCTGGAGGCCATGGCTGCGTGGTGCGTTGATCGGCTTCCCGATCGGCGCGATCCCGGCGGGCGGCAGCGAGATCCCGACCGTTCTGTCCTATACCCTCGAGAGGAAGCTCAGTAAGAAGCCGGAAGAGTTCGGCATGGGCGCGATCGAGGGCGTGGCTGGTCCTGAGGCGGCCAACAATGCTTCGGCGGCGGGTGCGCTCTCTCCGCTCCTCGCGCTCGGCCTTCCCACGTCCAGCACGGCCGCCGTGATGCTTGCCGCGTTCCAGCAGTACGGTCTGCGCCCCGGTCCGATGCTGTTCGATACGAACGCCAGCCTGATCTGGGGACTGATTGCGAGCCTCTATATCGGCAACGTCTTCCTGCTGGTCCTCAACCTGCCCATGGCCGGCGTGTGGGTGCGGCTCCTGTCCCTGCCGAAGCCTTGGCTTTATGGCGGCATCCTCGTGCTGTCGTCCCTCGGCGTCTACAGTCTCAACGGCAACGCCGTCGATCTCGTGATCCTATGGGTGATCGGCATGGTCGGATTCGTCATGCGGGTCGTCGGAGTGCCGATTGTCCCGTGCGTGCTGGGGCTGATCCTGGGGCCTCTCATCGAGCAGCAACTGCGCCGCTCGCTGGCCATCAGCCAGGGCGACTGGACCGTCTTCGTCACGCACCCGGTCTCGGTCGTCTTCCTGCTGATCGCCCTCGCCTTCGTTGTGAGCCCCATCGTCTCGGGCCTGAGAAGGCCAAAGCCCCAATCCGCCGTGGGTATAACTCAATAAGCCCCCACCGCGTGATCTATCGACAATCACTTTCACTGGGAGGACAAGATGACGATTAATAGACGGATGGCCATGCTATCGCTCGCTGCCGGCTTCCTGCTCGCAGCAGCGCCGAGCCAGGCGCAGACGATCCGTTCCCTCGACATCACCGTGCCGGGCGGCCCGGGCAGCGGGCTGGATCAAGCGGCGCGTGGGATCGAGGAGGCGCTTCGTGCGGAGGGCATCAACGCCATCAAGGTCAACAACGTGCCGGGCGGCGGCGGCATGATCGCGATCTCCCAATTCGTGACCACCAAGGAAGGCAACAAGACAGCCGTCGTCGTGCAGGGCGCGGGTACGGTGTTCTTTCCCCTCACGAACAAGACGCCCGTAACTCTCGCCGATGTCCGCCCGCTCGCCCGGATCGCGGGCGAGTATGAGGTGATCGCCGTCCGCCAGGATTCCGATATCAAGGATTTCAAGGACCTGATGGCCCGCTTCAAAGCGAACCCCGGCTCGATTGCCTGGGGCGGCGGCTCTCCGGGTTCGACCGAGAACATCTTTTTCGCCCGGCTCGCGAAGATCGGCGGCATGACGCCGAAACAGGTCAATTTCATTCCGCACCCGAACACCGGCGAAGTCGTCGTCTCCGCGCTGAACGGCCAAGCGACCGTGGTCGGAGGCGGATTGCAGGACTTCAAGACACAGGTCGAGGCCAAGAAACTGCGACTGCTCGCGATCGCCTCACCCGAGCGGCTTCCTGAGGTTGATGCACCGACGCTGCGTGAGCTCGGCTACGACGTGGTTTTCGCCAACTGGCGCGGCGTTTCCGTCCACAAGAGCCTCGATGACAAATCGGCGAGCGCCTTGGCCGACGCTTTCGCCAAGCTCGTCAAGTCCGCCCACTGGAAGAAGATCCTGAGCGATCGCGGCTGGCTGGACCTGTACCTGCCCGAACAGCCCTACCAGGCCTTCATCGCGGAGGAAACGCGCCAGGCAAAGGAGATCCTGACCGAGCTCGGTCTCGCCACCCAGTGACGCTTCACGGCGGGCGGTTCTGGACCGCCCGCCGTCGCCGGTTTAAGTGTTCGATGATTCAGGACGGCGCCTCGATGCCTTTTGGCAATCGGGCTACCGCCGCCCTGGTCTCGCGGATCGGTTTGGGGCACCGTCAGGCGGCGCGGCTCTTGTTCGTCCTCGCCTTCGCGCCGATGATGCTCAAAGCTGTGGAACGGCAAGGTTGATAAGCTATGGATGGTTCTGAAGATCGCCTGACCTCTGTCACTGACGCGGCAGAGACGAGCCAAACCCTTGCTGAGCAGCTTTTCCATCGCCTGACGGACGCCATCCTGCAGGGTGAGTTGCCCCTCGGTTCGAAGATCAGCGAGCCCGCGCTCGCCCAGCGTTACGGCGTCAGCCGTGGACCGTTGCGCGAGGCGTTGCACCGGCTGCAGGAGCGTCATCTGATTACCCGGGTTCCCAACCAGGGCCCCCGCGTCGTCGAGGCGACGCCCGAGATGCTGCAGTCGATCTATGGCGTGCGCGAGGTCCTGGAGGGTCTTGCCGCTCGCGAGGCCGCCCGGAACATGAGCGCGGACGACATCTCGGCGCTCGCCGAAGGCGTGAAACGGCATGAGGCGGAAATTGCCGGTCTTCAGCCGGGTGTTCACAATGCACTCGGCGCGGCCGACAGGGATTTCCACTTCCGGATCGCGCGGGCAAGCAACAACCCTCTCCTCATCGAATATCTCTGCAATCAGTTCTACCCGCTGCTGAGGCTCTACCGCAGCCGCAGCGACAGCATCGCTCTCAGGAGCCGTGCCCTCGTCGAGCACAAACGTATCCTTGACGCGATCCAGGACCGGGATCCTGAGCTGGCGGAAATCATGATGAGGCGCCACATCCGAAGCGCTGGGGAACGCAGGGCGGAAGCGATGGCCTTTTCCGCACCCGTCGACCAGCAACCTCGTGCCGGCACCCGGCGGCGATCACGGGCTTAGGTGAGATTGACACGTGTCCTTCAGAGGATTTCCATGGAAGAGAGCGGCACATACAAAGAGCCTGTCATCCGGACGATCGCGATGCCCTCCGACACCAATCCAGCCGGTGACATCTTCGGTGGCTGGCTGATGTCGCAGATGGACCTGGCAGCGGGCAACGCGGCCGCGCGGCGGGCCCGAGGGCGCTGCGTGACCGTCGCGGTCGACGGGATGGTCTTTCACACCCCGGTTCATGTCGGCGACGAGGTCTCGGTTTACGCCGACCTGATTTCCACGGGCCGCACATCCATGAAGTTCCAGGTCGAAGCCTGGCGCCGGTCCCGCGACGGCGACGAGCAGATCAAAGTGACTGAAGCAGTCTTCACGTTCGTCGCCATCGACAGCGGTTCCCGCCCCCGTCCCCTGCCGCCTGGATGAGCTTCAACGACAGCGGGTTGCCGAATGCCTGCTGCGGAATGGTCTCCGGACATGAGGCTCAGGCCGCCTGAAGGCGAATGGCCGGCCCATACCGTTTCAAGACCCGAGCTTGCCAATCGAGCCGTGTGACGGCAATCTCAGCTTGACAAAACGCTCAGCGGGCGATTGCCGGAATATTTTCTCGTCCGGCAAGAGGACAAGGAAGGCGGCGAAATCATGATGATGAACGGTGCGAATGTCGATACCGGAGAGACCGACGAGGGAACTCTGGTCAGGCGTCGAGCGGGGCTTATCAACCGCCGGTCGTTTCTGCTCGGTTCGGCCGCCGGTGTGGGCGCGCTGGGCCTGGCCGGTTGCGTGACATCCGACGGCATGAGCTTCGCCGAGGCGTCCAGGGTCTACGGGCCGGTGCCCGATGAGAAATTCCCGATCCCGGCGGTCGATGTCAGCAAGGTCGATCCGAAATATTATCGCAAGACCGTTCGCTACGAGACCAAGGAAGCGCCCGGTACGATTATCGTCGATCCTGCCAATTACTACGTCTACCGCATCGAGGGCGATGGATCCGCCACCCGCTATGGGGCCAATGTCGGTCGCGACGGGTTCCGGTGGAGCGGCGATGCCTATGTCGGACGCAAGGCCGAATGGGCGACCTGGACCCCGCCCAAGGAAATGATCCGGCGCCAGCCCGAGGCGGCCAAATATGCCGGCGGCATGCCGGGAGGCCTCGACAATCCGCTCGGCGCCCGCACGCTTTATCTCTATCAGAACGGCGCGTACACGCTCTACACGATCTATGCCAGCAGCGACGCTGAATCGATCGGGTCGGGCATCACGAGCGGCTGCGTCGGCCTCCTCAGCCAAGACATGATCCACCTCTATTCACGAACGCCGGTCAAGACGAAGGTGATCATCCTGCCCGCCTAAGGCGGCCCTCATGAGTTGAGGTTCCTGGAAGCTGCGGGTGTACTTGGGAGAGCATGCAACGGCATGGTTACTCTCCCGAGACGGGGCTTGACGAGGTGGCCCAGGCCATGAACTGGGCGTTGCCGCTGTCGGCGCACGCTCTGGCCGTCCAGGGTATCGCAGCCAGCCTCCAGACCCCGCGGCGGCGACACGAGGCCCGCTATCGTGGCAAGCAACCACGCTATATCTATTTGAGCGCGCGGCTTATCTGGTGCAGAAAAGGGATCATCCCTGGCGTCGTGACTGTTGATGCGGCTTGAGCCCAACGGGGCGGATGCAATCTTATCTCTCGCCTTTGAACGCCGTTCTTCGCTGATCACTTGGCGCAACAGGGCCAGCTCTATAGAAGTGTCTTCGTCAATCCACATGTCGCTCGGAAGGTTTTGAACGCTCCCAGGGCGCGGAGTGAGCGGCCGCCGTCGATAGCGGCAAGATCGAGGATCACCGCATTGGCAATGGTCATCGGCACGACCAGTGATTGAGACTCCCCTGCCCTACCACGCGAGACCGAAATTTGATGATCCGGCAGGGGATCGATGCGGGCGGCGCGCGGATCGGTGAGCGCAAGCGTCGTTGCGCCTCTGTTCGCTGCGATCGCTCGCACCTCATGGATCAAAGGTGACGCCTTACGAAAGGCCAGCAGCCAGACCACGTCGTCTTTGGAAAGAGCCGCCAGCGCCTCGGCCATCTGGTGCATATGGCTGCCGAGATCGACGGCCACATATCCGGACCGGTTAAGCCGAAGGGCGATCAGCGCCGATAAGGACGCCGCATGCCCCCGCCCTAGCACGAGCACCCGACGGGAATCCCGAAGGCTTTCCGAGAAGGCTCGAATGTCAGCATCATGAACAATGTTCCGAACTTGCTGCAACGCGCTGATCTCACTATCGAGCAATGACGCCATAAGCCCATTGCCATCCGCACGGACGAGGCGGGCTGCCATGCGAGCCGCCGGGTTCTCGAAATCGCCTCCGCCTTCGATGAGGTTGGCCTGAATAAAGCTTCGGAATTCAGGATAGCCCGCAAATCCGAGACGCCGTGCTAGACGAACGGCCGAAGCCGGGTGCACGCCGGCGCGGGACGAGACAGCCGTTCCGTTCTCCATGGCCGCTCGGACCGGATCCTGCATCAATACATCGAGGAGGCGCGTGTCCGCCGGAGTCAGCTTGTCGGAATGCCGATGGATCAGGTCGCCGAGAGCTTGCGAGACTTCCTTCTGTATTCCCATCACGCCTCGGCGCGTCGATGTTGCCATGGGAGATCGATCCGGCTTCCGCTCTGGTTGTCGAAATACAGGGCTTGGCTGAGGTCATAGGTGACCCATAGATCGTCCGCGCCATGGGGAATGTTCTTGCGTGCACATGTCAGGTTGATCCGGCCCGCCGGGCTTTCGCAGTGCAGGATCACGGAGGCTCCGGTCATCTCGGAGAGCAGGAGCCGGACCGGAAGCGCTGCCTCAAGCGGCTGACCGGCATGCAATTGCATGTGTTCCGGACGCAGACCGGCGGTGAGACCTTGGCTGCCCTGCCAACCCGGCAGCTTCTCCACCGGGAGGAAGTTCATCGGCGGCGCGCCGAGAAAGCCTGCGATGAACTGATGCGCTGGCTTGTCGTAGATTGCCTCCGGCGTGTCAAATTGAAGAAGATGTCCGTCCTTCATCACGGCGACGCGATCAGCAAGCGACAGGGCTTCCGTCTGATCATGGGTCACGTAAACGATAGTCGCGCCGAGCTGACGGTGCAACTCCTTGATCTCGGTGCGCATGGCAACCCGCAGAGCATTGTCCAAGTTCGACAAGGGCTCATCCATCAGGAAGATCGAGGCGTTGCGCGCCATCGCGCGTCCCATGGCCACGCGCTGTCGTTGGCCACCGGATAATGCGCCCGGCTTACGATCAAGATACGGCTCGAGTTGCAGAACCTTGCCGACCTGCTCGGCTCTCGCGTTGCGTTCCGCCTTCGGCATGCCACGCAGCTCCAGGCCGAAGGCTATGTTCTGGCGCACGGTCATGTGCGGATAGAGAGCATAGTTCTGGAAGATCATCGCGATGTCGCGGTCCTGGGGGGCGCGATCGTTAACGCGCTGGCCGGCGATTTCAATGTCGCCCTCCTCGCAGGCCTCAAGCCCGGCCATCAGACGGAGCAAGGTCGACTTGCCGCAGCCCGATGGGCCGACGATCACAACGAACTCACCCGGTTGGATGTCCATCGAAACACCATGAAGCACCTGCGGGCCTCCGGCATAGGCTTTGCGGATGTCACGAAGGCTGATTCGGCTCATGATTTCCCCCCTTGTCCATGCGGTTGCGAAGCGCGATGGCGAGACTCGGCCGATCAGTGGTGAACACCTTCACACGCAGGTTCAACGCCTTCTCGATCTGCTCGGCGGAATGAGCCGCCCAGCACCCGAATTCGAGCCCTCCTGCCTGGACTGCAGTCTTCAAGTCGGTATCGGCACAATCGATGTGAACGCCGACTTCTGGTATGGCATGAGAGCGGGCAAGCTCCACCACGGCACTCGGGCCGAGTTGGCGCAGGACCGGCGGACTCACCAGCCAAAGCCTGGGCCGATGGGCTGCCACGGCGAGCTCATCCAAAGACGCGATCAGGAACGAGGAAAAGGTCGTGCGACCCAACATGCCGTGACGATCGAGCACCTCGATCACGCGAGGCACAAAATCCGGATAGGCACGTCCCTCGACATCCGGTTTGATCTCACAGCGAAGGTCGACAGCACTGTCGGCATAGATAGCGCAAAGCTCGGCCAACGACATCGGATGTCCGCCGGCGCTGTAATTGATCACGGCGGCACGCACCTCAGCTTCGCTGAGAGCGGCGATCGCGCCCGACCGGTCGGTCGTGCGATCGAGCGTGGCATCGTGATGGACGATAATCGCGCCATCCCGTGTCGGATGAACGTCAAACTCGACTTCGTCCAGAGCCATTCTGGCCGTGCTACTGAAGCCCAGCGGCGTGCTGTCGCCAAATTCCAGGGTGCCGCCGCGGTGTGAGGCAATGCGCGTCATTTGTTTATCCCTTGTATTACTTCACGGCGCCCATCGTGATGCCGCGCACCAGATGACGCTCGACCAGCAGGAACCCGAGCAGCACGGGCAGGATGGTGATCGTCGACGCCGCCATCACCAGCGGCCAATCGATGAGCCCCTCGCCGGGGTTGATCCGGTAAAGCCGCGCGAGACCGATCTGGAGGGTGTAAAGGTCCTCCTTGCCCACAGCGACCAGCGGCCAGATGTAGTTGTTCCACTCGTTCAGGAAGATATAAAGCCCCATCGAGAGGATCGCCGGACGGGCGATCGGTACGATGACCCGCCACAGCACCTTCAGCGGTGTTGCCCCGTCCATATAGGCGGCCTCGTCGAGCGCTCGAGGGATCCCCCGGATATACTGGCGCAGGAAGAAGGCCGCGAAGCCATTGGAGATCGCCGGCAGGATCAACCCGGCATAGCTGTCGAGCAACCCCGCCTTGGCGAGCGTCAGATAGTTTGGGATCAGGCTGATATGGCTCGGGATCATCAGAGTCGCGACAACGGCGCCGAAGAGCAGGTTCCCGCCGCGGAACGTATAGCGAGCGAAGGCAAAGGCTGCCAGCGTCGCTACCGTGAGCCCAAGAATTGTCACCAGTCCTGAGACGATGACGCTGTTGAGCAGATAGCGGGCGAAATTGTATTGGCCGACAGCAACCATGTAGTTATCGAGGGTGAACTCAAGCCTACCCGTGTAATAGGCCTGCGCAGTCTGAAACGAGATCCAGATCGAGTAGAGGACCGGTGCCAGGAAGACGAGGCCTCCAAGCAGAGCAAGAGCAACGAGGAACGGGTTCTCACGCTTCATAATGCACCCTTCGGCCGACGATTTGGGATTTGACCAGGGAGAGCGCGATCAGGAGGATGAACAGGAGCACGGCGAGCGCCGATCCCGTGCCGATCTCGAACAAATTGAACCCGACCCGATACAACATGTGAACCAGCACGTCGGTGGCACCCGCCGGTCCGCCATGGGTCATCACGCTGATGATCGTGAAGATCTGGAAGGCCTCGATGACCGAGATAACCAGCAGAAAGTAGGTGGTGGGCATCACCAGAGGAACGGTCACGCGCCGGAACACCTGGAAGCGTCGGCCGCCGTCGACGGACGCTGCGTCATAGAGTTCCTGTGGGACGGCCTGGAGCCCGGCAATGTAGATGACGATGTCGTAGCCGAGTTGCTTCCAGGTGTTCACGAAGATGAGCACCCAAAGCGCCAGTTGTGGATCCTGCAGCCACGGAAGCTTGCCGAAGCCCAGCCAGGCGAGCACGGCGTTGGCAATGCCATAATCGGTCGCAAAGACCCAGGAGAAGACGACAGCGATGGAGACCGTCGAGGTCACGTACGGCAGAAACATTGCACCGCGCAAGACCCGTGAGGTCAGCGTCTCACGCTTGAGGTAGTTCGCGATTACAAGCGCCAAGCCGAGGCGGAGCGGGACAGAGACGGCGGCGAAGACCGTCGTGACTCGCAGTGAGTTCCAGAAATCGCGTGAGGCGAGCAACTGGCGATAATTGTCGAAGCCGACCAGCGGCATGTCGGGCGACAGGAAGTTCCACTCCCGGAAACTGAGATTGATGCTCGCGATGATCGGGATGTAGGTGAAGACGGCGATAAAGGCGATCAGCGGAGCAACGAACAGATAGGGCGTCAGTTTGCGAAGCATGGAACCAGCCTGGGTATGGCGACGGGACCTGATGCGGGTCCCGTCCGACGTTCATGGCGGGGATTTAGTTGCCGGCGCGGGCCGCTCTCTGGCGGGCTTGCGCCGCGAAATCCGTCATCGTCTCCTTGACCTCACGCTGACCGAGAGCCATGGCCTCCCACATCTTGTATTCCGTGGTGCGCATCCACGTCACAACTGGGGTGCGGGCACGGCCATGGGCAACGGGCAGCGATTTGATGGCGACGTCAATACCCGGCTGGGTGGCGAGAGCCTTGGTAGCGGTCGGTTGCTCGGCCGCGTGCTTATTGATCGGCAGGTAGCCGGTGGCGGCGAACCAGAGCGCGTTCGATTCCGGCGAGGAGGCGAAGCTGATGAACTTGTAGGCGGCGTCTTGAACCTCCTTGGGAGCGGTGGACAGGATGCCGATGCCGGCGCCGCCGATCGGCACAGAGCAAATCCTGTTGCAGGGCATAGGACGAACCACAAGATTGTCGCCGATCGCCTTCTTGGAACCGACGTAGTTCCCGGTAGAGTTCATCATGATCCCGACCTTGCCGGCAAGGAAAGCATCGCGACCGACCTCTTCATCGGTCACGCCATCGACGGAGGCGACCTTGTGTTCGTGCACGAGGGAGGCCATCCACCGGTAAGCCTCGATCGTCTTCGGGGAGTCGAGCAGAATTTCCCCGGTCTTCGAGTCGACCAGTTCGCTGTCGTTGGCCATGACGAGGCCCCAGCGGGCAAACTGGCCCGGTGCAGCAATGCCGGAAATCCCCTCTGAACCGAGTTTGGAGGAAATCGTCTTGGCAACGGCGAGGACGTCGGCAAAAGTTTTGAGCGGCGGCTCAGCCGCAAATCCGGCCCGCGCGAAAATGTCTTTGTTGTAGTACAGAACGGGCGTCGAAGAGTTGAAGGGAACGATATAGTTCTTGCCGCCGTAGACGCCGACTTCGCGGGCGTAGTCATAGAGGTCGTTCTTCAGCGGATCAGCATTGAGATAGGGCGTCAAATCGACGAGAACGCCGCTGCTGGCAAACAGGCCGTAGCGTGTGACCTCGAGGATTGCAGCATCAGGCGCGCGCTTGGCCGGAATGGCGGCTTGCAGTTTGGCGACGATATCATTGTAATCGCCAACATATTCGCTCTGAATCTTGATGCCAGGATTGGCAGCTTCGAAATTGGCAATGATCGTGTTAAGGGCTTCACCGGAGGCCTTGTTGAAGCTGTGCCAAAATTTGACGGACGTCTCCGCTTGGGCTGTAGCAACAGAGGCAAGCAGGGTAAGGCTTGCTGCAATCGTGGTCTGCAATTTGTACGCCATCGTATCTTCCTCTGCAAAAAGAATTGCAAGGCGGTCGATTAGTCCGGGGCTGAGACGGTTTGTTAAAGGTCCCATGAACTTTTGATGACGAGGAACGTCGTGCGCTTGGCATTCCGCAGCTTCGCCTATGCGTTCACCTGAGATGCGATCGGATGTCGACCTCGTCCCTTCTCCCCGGACGAGTGTCATACCCGTAGGCCCCGAACCGACTTCTCTGACGATCGTGTCAGCAACCAAGTCAGCGGTTGCCCATGCTTCAGGCTTGTCACGGCGCATCTTCAGCTAGCCCCGGCGCCGTCAGCTGGATGATGCCGAAGTCTCGATGAGGTGGCGGACGCGCTGAAGGTAAAGGTCATAGTAGTCATCGAGACCGAACTTCTTGCCCAACTCGCGGCAGAGAAAGATCATCTCGAGTGCCCGGGCCCACTCGCCACGGCGATAGGCCGTCAGCATGACGTCGTTCCGTTCGTTGAGAAGCGCGAAGTCGTGACTCGTGGCCACATCCGCACGCCCGAGGACCGCGAAGATCCTCTGCGCCTCGCTCTTTCCCCTCACCTGAAGATGATCGATTTCGAGAGCGGCGAACCGGCTCAGGACCGCCTGCGCGGTCCTTTCGCCGATGATGATGGGAACGCCGTATTGTTTCGTCATGCTCTCGAGCCGCGACGCCAGATTGACCGTGTCTCCCAGGACCGAATAGTTGAAGTGCAGATCGGATCCAAAATTGCCGACGGCACAGAGGCCGGTATTCACGCCGATCCCGATCCTGAGCGGCGGGACCGGCTGGTCGTCATCGGCTTCCCGCTGACGCTCTTCGTTCAGCGCCTTGAGACTGTCCAGCATCGCGCACGCAGCCTCACATGCATTCACCTCGTGGCTGGAATCGGCCAGTGGGGCGTTCCAGAACGCCATGATGGCGTCGCCCATATACTTATCGATCGTCCCGCGGCGCTCCATGATGTCCCTGGTCAAGGGGGTAAAGAGGCGGTTGATCAGGGTCGTGAGGCCTTTCGGATCGTCCTTGTACAACTCGGAAATCGCCGTGAAGCCGCGAATGTCAGAGAAGAGCACGGTCAGCACGCGCTGCTCTCCGCCGAGAGTCAGCTTCTCGGGCGATTGCGCCAGCTGTTCGACAAGATCGGGGGAGAGATACTGGCTGAAGGCTGACCTGATCCGGTAACGATCCGCGGAAACCGTCACGTAGTTCGTGCAGACGAGAACGGCATAAACCAGGAGGCTTGAGATCAGTGGGAAGGTGGAGTCGATCAGCAGGCTGAGGGACGAGAAGCAATACCAGGACAGCGCCAGGGTTACAGTTGCGGTTGCTCCCCCGAGCGCGAAAAGGGTGACGGCGTTCACCCTGGGCGCGAGCTTAATCAGGGCAAGGCTCAAAAGCATCGCAAGCACGATCTCGACAAGAGCCGTGTAGGTCGGCCTGCTCAGAGTTTCCCCCATGAGGGCGCTCTCCAAGAGCTGGGCATGCAACTCGACCCCCGGCACTGCCGGGTGGACCGGGGTGACCTTGAGATCGAGAAGCCCGGCCGCGGAGGTCCCTATCAACACCATTTTTCCTGCGAAGCTGTCGGCGGGCAATTTCCGCTCCAGGAGGTCGATGGCGGAAACATATCGCTCCGGCTTGACGGACGCGAAGTGGATCCAGACGCGGCCTTTCCCGTCCGTTGGGATCGTGAAGTCACCCACACCGACGCTTCGGACACCGCTGGCGTCAGTCTTGATCAGAACAGCTCCCGCCCCGGTGGCGACCCGCAGCATTTCGAGAGAAAGCGACGGAACGACGATTCCATCGGCGACGGCCACGACCGGGACACGCCGGATGATCCCGTCCTGTTCAGGAATGATCGAAAAGATGCCCTGCCCCTGAGCGGCCGCGTCAAGGATGGGGAGGTTGCGTAGAAGATGGGGAAAGTCGACGAGGAAGGGCTGCGGATCCGCCCCGAGGATCGCGATGCCCGCCTGGGTCGCTGGCTGAGCCGTCGGTGCGGCACCCGAAACGCGGTAACCCGACTGTCCGAGGACGACTTTCGCCGTTCGAATCGCGTTGGCGAAAACGACATCGTTGCTGGGCAAGCGCCGGAGCTTCTCCCGGGTCGCGTCGTCCAGCCCCTGGAATGTTTCGGCCGCGACGTCGGGCGAGCTTCGGTCCGGTTCAGGAAAAAGGACGTCGAAACCGATGACCGTGCCGCCTTGCTCGACGATCCGCGAGAGCATGTCGGCCATGACTGTGCGTGGCCAAGGCCATTGTCCCAGAGCTCGCAGGCTCATCTCGTCGATGTCAACGATGGTTACAAGCTCCTGATGCGCCGCCCGCGGATGCATCAGCTGGTAGATGTCGAACGACCTCTGACGAAGAGATTCGATGGGACCGGGATCCCAGATCCGCACCGCGATCAGGCCGGCGAGAAGCACAAGGCCAACAATCCGTCCCGCCCCCAGACGGCGCACGCTGTTGAGGACAAAGGTCACCGCTGTCGCTCCGCCGGAGCATGGTCCGCTGTCATGACGCCATTCGCGCTCGGGCCTTCACAAGGCGGTCGCACATCCCGTTGGATCGTTCGCTTGGAGGAAGGATCGTGCGGGAGTGTCGATCGGTGCATGGCCCCTCACAGGATATGGTCCGTGGAGCGGGGCAAGGCTCCCGCGATCGTCAGATCCGTTGCCAGAACCTCTCCGCTCGTGAACTTGACGACGGCCGAGACCGAATTTCCGTCTCCCACGAGCCGCCTCAAATCCCCAATCGACGTATCCAAGGCGAGCCCGGCTGGCGTGTAGAGGAGATCTTCCGGACCGATCCCGGCGATCTCCCTGCCGTTCACGAAGAGATCGATATCGGCGACGGTGCCGCTGGGAACCGGTGCTCCAAGAACAGAAATGTCGATCTGGTCCGGCGCGGTCAGAAGCGATGCGCCACCCGTGTTGTCGATTTCGTTCAATTGAGAGAGATCCGCGCCATTGCCGACGCCGAGTGCGGTGATCTTCGCGCTGAAGTCACCGTTCAGCCTCGCAAGTTCGGCATTGATGGCTCCCTGTCCTTTTCCGTCCGACAGGAAGAAGAGGACGTTCCGCTCGTTCCCCTGATCCAAAGCCTGCAAACGATCGTTGGCTGCCTGCAAGGCGCTGGCGAAATCCGTCGATCCGTTGGAGCTCAGTCCTTTCAGGTACTGCGCGATCATCGCTTCGCCCTCTAGCCCGAGGCTGAACGTCTCGGCGTTCACGGCGCCTTCTCGGATAGGGTCGGTAGGATCGGCATGGCCGTTGAACGGGATGATCGTGATCGTGAGGTCCGCAGGCGAGAATCCGATCCCTCTCACGCGCTCCGTCAATGCGACGAGACTGGCGATCTCGGCATCCAGGACGGTATCGGCCCGTCCGTCACCGTTGAGATCGCCGACCGACACTCCCTCGAAATGTTCCGAGGTGCTGCCTGAGACATCGACGAGATAGACGATATTCAACTGCGGCTGCAGGAAGGTGCCGAATTTGATAACGAGGTTGAGATCGGCACTGGCAGCTGTTGTGGCGGACGGTGCTTCCACGGAGAGGGAGACCGGCTGATGGTTATAGTCGAGAACGCCGCTGGCTGATGCCACCTGGTGAGGAGATGAGAACGTTCCGGCACCGCGAACTTTCAAGGTGACGTCTGCCATATCGGTTCCACCCTTGCCGTCGGATACCGTGTAGGCGAAGGAGACCGTCGCAGTTTCGCCTGCGCTGAGAGCACGGAAATCGTTGCCAGGGTCGAATACCAGGTCTCCGGAGGAGTTGCGGAAGATCGAACCCTCGAGCGGGTTCGTCCAGCTGACGATGTGGAGGGAATTGCCGTCGACGTCACGGTCGTTCGCACGCACGGACAGGACCATGGCTCCCGTCTCGTTCACACCGTCGATGTGGTCGCTCGCGGCAATGGGAGCGTCGTTGCGGCCAGTGATGGTCCACGAAATCGTCGCGGGAACTCGTGTGCTGCCATTGACCACCAGGGCGAAGTCAACCCTGACGGTCTCGCTCTCTCCCTCCCCCAGGTGCTGATAGGCCGGATTGGATGGATCCAGAGAGAAGCTGCGTGGTCCGTCGAGATACCGAACACCGGGGGGCAAAAGGGCGGGCACGAATACGAGCGGCAGCGCCGCCCCAGTCGAGAGAGCCACCTCCATGGGGGTGCTGAGCCGTGCCTGCGGACCGTCTTCGACAGCCGTGCCATGGATCGGCAGCGGAGCCAGGGTGATGAATGGAGGAGCGCTGTCACGTTCGACGAAACGCTGCTGGACTTCAGGTTTGATATCGAACTGGGATGGGTCGGGAGGATCGATCTGCTGATGCAGGTGCACGGGTATGATCGGCACATCGTCGAAACCAGGGCTGCCCCTGGGTTGATGGAGCTCCGTGGAATAAAACTGAAACATGTATCGCGTGAAATCATTCTCGTTGCGGACGTCATCGGCCGTCTTCGTGATCTGCGTAATGCGCAGGTCAGGGCCGGGGACCGGCGTCAGAAGCGTCGCAGTGCGGGCATCCGACAACGACGTGATCACACGGGACGGGTTGCTCTTGTCCAGGAGGACGAACGAGCCCACCCGTCCATCAGGCTCGGTCAGAAGCGAGAATTTCGTGGTTCCGCTGAACGCGGCGATCTCGGTCTGAACGGCCGTGCCCCTGATCGCCATGGTGGCGACGGGGGTGTCGACCTTGAGATCGCCGGACTTGGCTATTCGTCCGGCGACGAAGCCGATGACGCCCTGGACGAGGGTGAGCAGCGCCGAGTTCGCAGTCGAATCTGCGGCGTACACCATGTCGTTTACCACCATGCGGGCGCTGGAAGACAGGCTGAAGACCGTACCGTCTTCGAACTTAATCGTCAGTGATGAATCAGCTCCTGTCAGCAGGACGTCGCCCTTCGCGACCGTATCGCCGAGACGCAGTTCGACGGAAACGCCGTTGCGCAGCACGGTCGCGAAGCCTGACACTTTCTCGACACGGCCGACAGATTTCGGAAGGGGCGCCGCATTGCCCGCCTGCGCGTATTGCCCCGCGGCGTCGGGGCCCGCCAGAATCTCGACGGTGTCACCCGTGATGCTCGCACCTTCAGGCGTCGTGATGCCCAGGCGCCGCCCGTCCCGGAAATAGTCCAGGATAACCGCGCTTGCCTCGTGCCCTACGAGCAGGAGATCGGCGCCGGATCTCCTGAAATCGGCGGAGAAAAGAACATCCCTGTCGGGAAAAAGGATCTCGGGAGCGGTGTCAGCACGACTGCTCGCAGCCGCGGCAGCGTCGATCCTGATATCGAAGACAGTAGCGCCGTCCCCGGATTGGTACACAGCTGAACCCCTTGGGTTCGCGCGATGATAGTCCCTTCACCCGTTCTCTCCTACGGGAATGAAATCTCAGAAGCAGGAACTGCCTGCTCATCGGCCACGGGAGCATGCGTAGCCAAGCCGTTCATGGTGCTCGGCTCCTGCTGGAGAAGTACATGTTGAAGGAACCGGCCAAGCGGCCGGTCCCCTCTGGCATCATACGATCGGCGGGGCCGCGTCACCCCTTCGGCGAGAGCTGAAAGCGCTCGCTTGCCGCCTTTTCTACGGCCTCCCGGGAATAAAGGAGTGGGACGTAATCTCCCGTTGCCCAGAGAGGCGCGAGATCGCGGTAGTGCGGGCTGTAGGGATTGCCGGATTGGCCGGGCGTGTTGATCGCGCGGCTGTCATCCCAGTTGCCGACGTCCAGCACCATCCGGAACGACGCCCCGGACGTCACCTTGAAAGTGGATGTGCTGTAGCCTGCCGCATGAGGCACGTTGTTGCCGCCGCCCATCACCAGCGGACCGACGGTCATCTGAGCCTGGGTGGCTTTATCCGCGAGCGGCTTCAAGGCGTGGCTGAACTCGGCCTGATGCAGGTTGCCCCATTTCCACTGTGTCATGTCCTCGCCCAGCAGCTTGCCGACTTCGTCGGCCGCAGCCGAGAGGCTCTGGAGCAGGACCTTGTCCCGCGCGGTCGCCTGATCGGCACCGAGAGCCTGGTCGGGTTTTTCCAGATAATCGACAACGGCCGAGAGGCTGCCATTGCCGATGATGGCGCGGGCGGGCTCGGGCGTCGTCGCGGCGATGGTCGCGCGGCCGAGATGCTTGCTGGTCCAGACTTCGAAGAGCGCGGCCCCGGCGCTGTCCGCCGTCTCCATCGCATCCCAGTTCTGCATCAGCTCCAGGACGGACCTCTGTTTCGGATCCTCCGAGCGCAACGGCTTGAGCAGGGCGATCAGCCTGCGTCCGAGCATGCTGGCATCGTCGTTCTGCAGGTTCATGGCGTCGGCCAGGGTGAATTTCGGTTTTGCCTGCAGCACTTCGGTGATGCGCTGGAACCGCGCGGGGTCAGCCCATTGATCGAAGCCGATCCTGCGTTCGTTGACAGGATAGTCGGGAGGAAGGTTGTTCTGGTTGGCGGTGGCGAAGAAGCCCTGCGTCGGATTGAACTCCTTCGGCAGGTCGGCCATGGGGATGAAACCCTCCCATTCGTAGCGTCCGTCACCGGGCACGGGCATCAGGCCATCGTAGTTCACGCGCCTCGGGGTCAGGCCGCCGGGAATCCAGCCGATATTTCCGTCGGTATCCGCGTAGACCTGATTTTCCGACGGAGCGCCCCATCGATTCATCGCCTCGAGGAAGCCATTCCAGTTCTGGGCCGTCATATAGTCCGACGAGCCGAAATAGGCCGAGGTGCCGGGGTCAAACCAGACCGAGCGCATGGCGAAGGCCCGCTGCTTCGCGTCGTCCTTCGCCAGTATGGGCCCGTGGCGGGTAAAGAGCAGCTCGACGGTGCGCGGCTGCTCGCCTTTGACCTCGATCGTCTCCCGCACGACCTTCATGTCCTCCCAGCCGTCGCGGAACTTGTACTGATTGGGATTACCGGGATTGAGTTCGTAGACGTAGAGATCCTCCTGATCGATCGCGAAGATCGTCAGGCCGAAGGCGATCTTGCCGTTGTGACCGATGGAGATGCCCGGCAGAGCCGGCTCGCCCGCGCCGATCACCGACATGCCGGGGGCATTCAGGTGCACGATATAGCGCAGGGACGGCACGCCATGCGCACGGTGGGGATCGTTCGCCAGGATCGGACGTCCCGTCGCCGTCCGCGAGCCGGAGACGACCCAGTTGTTCGAGCCGATCCGGTCGACATTGGCCATAGACTCCTTGAGAAACTCCTCGTGCCTGTCCAGGGACGCCCTTTTCTGCGAGGCTGAGAACGTGACATCCTGGGTGCCGAGCTCGTAATCCTTCAGGACATCCTTCGGGATCGAGCATGGGTCGAGGCCAGCGGGGATCGAGGTTTGCCAGTCGGGTTCGAACTTGGTGCGCAGGCGGTCCGCATCGAGACCGGCCGCACAGGCAACCTGCGCACGCCTGACCTCCGAGACCACGTTGCGCGTGAGCCCGTGGCTGCGGATGCGAACCACATCCTCCGGCTTCCACAGATCGGGTTGCGTTCCGGCGATCTTGAACTCCGCCGGCGCAGGCCGGTTTCCGTCACGGACCTCCTGCACGAAGGCGTTGACACCTTCGACGAAAGCCTCCGTATAGGTTTTGGCATTGGGCCCGTAAGATGCCCATTCCTTGTCCATATCGCCGCGGTAGAGAAACATGCGCGCGGCGCGATCCTGGTCCGCGTAAGCGGGACCGAAGTCCTTCGCGAGAAGACCCAGTCCGCGCTTGCGCCAGAGATCGATCTGCCAGAGCCGATCACGTGCAGCGTTATATCCCTGCATGAAAAATGCGTCGTGCTGGTTGGCCGTATAGATGTGCGGAATGCCCCAATGGTCGACGATCAGTTCCGCTGGGGCCTGCAGCCCCTTCACCTGCTGCGACGTGGTTCGAACGGCGCTCGACATGTCGGCGGAGGCAGAAAGAGTCGTGCTGGCGAGCAGAGCGCTCGCATAGGGCATCAGACGTGCGGTTCTGAGCAGAGCTTTCATCGGGTTTCCCTCCCTGAGCGAAAACAATCGTTCCCATTATTCTCCAGGATCGGAGTGGCGTGCGGGAATCGAATGAACCCGATGCTCAAGGAAATATCGGGCGACAGGCAATTGCATTCCTGACAGGGCAGGTATCGAGTGCCTGAAGCTTGTCGCTTAGGTCACCTGCACTATGTCTGCGCACGCTGTGGCGCGTTGTTTACGGCCGCTGATCAGCACGCAGATGGGATGGCGGCTAGTAAGCATTACCGCAGACAATAGTTGCTCCACGGCTGAGGCATCCACTTTCCTCACGGAGCGCAAGCTAAGCTGCTGAGGATGTTACGTTGTGGCCTGCCGCCAACTGCGCGCTGCCTCCGAGCGTCATGATTTCGCGCCTGAAAGAATGCGTCTTCACTTCTGGACGAAACGCCAGCAAGGACGCACCATCCGAACCCACACCGGGAATAACGGACATGAGCGGTTCCGATAAGTCCAGGGTCCAGAGACGGCTTGCGGCGATCGTCGCGGCTGACGTGGTCGGGTTCTCCATGCTCATGGGTGAGAATGAGGAAGGCACCCTTTCCAGGATTAGAAGCCTGCGTCAGGACATGATCGAACCCAAAGCCATGGAGCACCACGGACGAGTGGTGAAGACGACCGGCGACGGCTTTCTGCTGGAATTCTCCAGCCCTCTCGAGGCTGTCCAGTTCGCCGTGGAAGTGCGGGAAGTCCTGGCCTCCAGGATCTCGGACATCCCAGATCGTTCGCTCCAGTTGCGCGTCGGGATCAATCTTGGCGACGTTCTCGTCGAGGACGACGGGGACATCTTCGGCGACAGCGTGAACATTGCCGCACGCTTGGAACAATTGGCTCAGCCAGGAGCGATCTGCCTTTCCGCCAAGGTTTACGAGGAGATCCGGGACAAGCTGCCCTATCGCTTCCAGGATCAGGGCGAGCAACTGGTCAAGAACATCGCCAAGCCGGTCCGGGTCTACAGCCTCTTTGACGACAATCTGGCGACCCGGCACAGGAGCCTGACCGTACCGGATCGACCCTCCATCGCGGTCCTTCCGTTCGACTACATGAGCGAGAATCCCGATGGCGAGTTTCTGGCGGACGGCCTTTCAGAGGATATCATCGCGGCGCTGTCGCGTATCCGCTCCTTCTTCGTCATCGCCCGCAATTCGACCTTCACCTACAAGGGACGAGCTGTGAACGTACAGCAGGTGAGCCGCGAACTCGGCATCCGCTATGTTCTCGAAGGCAGTGTCCGGCGGAGCCGTGACAAGGTGCGCATCACTGCGCAGCTGATCGATGCGGCAACCGGAGCGCACCTTTGGGCGGACCGCTACGACGGCACCGTCGAGGACATCTTCGACTTGCAGGATCGGATCACCACGAATGTCGTGGGTGCGATTCAACCCTCGATCCGGGCAGCTGAGATCGAGCGCGCACGCCGCAAGCGGCCGGACAGCCTCAATGCATACGATCTGGTGATGCAGGCCCTGCCCTATGTCTGGTCCCTGGACGCCGCTTCCAATCAGGCGGCCTCGAATCTGCTGGACGCGGCGATGCAACTGGACCCGACCTATCCTCTCGCGCTGTCCCTCGCCTCCTGGTGCAGCGGGCAAAGGGTCATTTACAACTGGTCGCAGGAGCCGGAGCGCGACAGGCTCGACGCCCTGGAAAAGGCACGAGCCGCCGCAGATCTTGATTCCGACGACCCGTTCGTTCTGACCGTGTTGGGAGCCGCCCACACGATTACCCGCGAGTTCAACACCGCGTTGTTTCTCCTTGAGCAGGCCCTCGCGCTCGATCCGAACTCGGCTTGGGCATGGAACCGCAGTGGCTGGCTTCGTACCTTCCAGGATGATCCAGAGACCGGGATTGAGCACTTCGAGCGAGCCATCCGCTTGAGCCCGCGCGATCCGACGATCTTCAATTCCTATGCCGGGATCGGTGATGCTCACTTCGTGGCCGGCCGCTATGCCGACGCTGTCAAATGGCTTGAGAAAGCCCGTGTCGCTCATCCCAAAGCGACCTGGATCAACCGTTTCCTCGCCGCATCCTATGCCCTGATTGGCCAGCGGCAGGAGGCGGAGCGCTGCGTCCAAAGGCTTCTTCCGATCTATCCGGACCTGACGGTCACAGCCGTGCGAACAGGTCCTCCCTTCGCGAAAGAGGTGATCGATCGCCTATGCGAGGGCCTGCGGCAGGCCGGCCTCCCCGAATAGCAGCGGCAGATCACTCATCATGGCATTGGCGCACAAATTCGGCCTCTGCCGGGCGATCTTGCATTGCGTCGATCGCTGAGGCCGCGAGACTTGGTGTCGATCCGGATCACGGTGAGAGACCTGAGTTCAGAACCGGACGTTGAGGCCGAGGCGGCTGATCCAGCCGTCGTTCCTGAAGCGGTAGCTTGCCTGATCGCCGCCGCGCGCGAGCGTCAGCGTCTCGTCCTGAAGCCGGTAGTACAGCGTCTCGCTCTTGAGCGAGAGCGCCGGCGTCAGCCGGTGCTCCGAGCCGCCGCCGACCACGAACCCGGCCGTCCAGTCGTCGCCGCTCGCCTGCGGGCCCACGCCCAGCGGCACCACCGTGATCCGCGCCGCCCGCTCCACCTGCGCCAGCGCCAGGCCGCCCGTCACATACACCAGCGTCTCCTGCACCATCGGCAGCAGGCTCGGCAGCGTCACGCCGACCCGGCCCTTCACCGTGCCGAACCAGTTCATCTGCGAGCTCAGCTCCGTGCGCAGCCCGAACCCGCCATCGCTGCCGAAGCCGCTGCGGCTGCGGCCCACGTCCATCGCCGTCAGGTCCGCCTCCAGGCCCGCCACCACGCGGCCGACCTGCCACAGATAGCCGAGCTGCGCCCCGCCGCCGAGGCCGGAGCCGCTCAGGCCCGCCCGGGTCGGCAGCGCCGCCGGCGCCACCCCGACCACGCCGGTGCGCTCCGCCTCGCCGCTGTCGCCGATCCAGGCGCCGTGCACGCCGGCATAGAACCCGCTCCAATCGACCGCGAGCGGCGCCGCCGGCGGCACGGGGGCCGAACGGGCCGGCAGGTCGGCCGCCAGGGCCGGGCCGGCGAGCAGGGCGGACAGGGACAACACGAGGCGCTTCATGAGGATCTCCGGACAGAGCAGCGGACGAGAGACGGTTCGGGGCAAAGCCGTCGGGGCGGGAGAAGGCCGGGCGGTTCATGTCCCGCCCGGCCCAGTGGCAGAGGATCCCCGTCAGAGGATCCCCGTCAGAGGATCACGGTCAGAGGATCACGTCGCCGAAGGCGAACTTGCCGACGATCTTGATCTCGAAGTCGGCCCGGCCGTCGCCGTTGACGTCGCCCATCAGGATGCCGCGGTCGAAGCGCAGCTCGCCGGCCTTGCCGGTGAAGCCGGCCTTCAGGACATGCGCGCTTTCCTGCGCGAGCAGGAAGGGACCGTCGGCGCCGGCCCAGACGAACTTCTGATTGCCCTTGCGCAGCGTGTTGGCATCGATGTCGCGCAGGTCGATCCTGTCCCGTCCGGACTGGAAGTCGGCGATGACGTCGCGCTGCGATCCGACCTTGCTGTCCTTGACCGCGCTGAAGACGAACACGTCCTTGCCGGCGCCGCCCCACATCGTGTCGCGGCCGAGCCCGCCGGCGAGGCGGTCGTTGCCCTCGCCGCCGAGCAAAGTGTCGTTGCCGGATTCCCCCAGCAGATGGTCGTTGCCGGCGCCGCCCTCGAGCCGGTCATGGCCGGTGCCGCCGTAAAGCCAGTCATGGCCGCTGCCGCCGAAGAGCCAGTCGTTGCCCTCCCCGCCCGAGACGGTGTCGTTGCCGGCGTCGCCATAGAGCCAGTCGTTGCCGCCATGCGAGCCGATGTAGTCGTCGCCGCCGCCGCCATGCAGCGTGTCGTCGTCGGCGCCGAGCACGATGTGCTGGTTGGCGCTGTCGCCGAACACCACCTGCGCGCCCGCGCCGCCGGTGATCGTCACCGCGCCGATCACCGCGGCGAAGTCGACGTTGTCGAGCTGGAGGTGGGTGCCCGGCGGCAGCCCGCTGGTGTCGATCACCAGGGCGGTCTGGGGCAGGCCGGGCGCGGCCGGGGTGCCGGAGATCAGCAACGGCTGGCCCGGGGCCGAAAGGCTGCCGGGCAGCATCGTGGGCGTGATCGTCTGCACGATCAGCGGGCGGTCGCCCGGCAGCAGGCCGAGGAAGCCGGCCCCGCCCCCGGCAAGCTGCCCCTGATCGGGCGACCCGGCTGGGGTATGGGCCTGGATCTCGCGGATCAGGTCGGAGAGCGAGGTGCCCGCGGTCTTCGGCGCGGCCGGGCCGCTGACCTGCAGGCCGTAGCCCACCGGCAGCTGCGCCAGGAGCACGGTTTGCCCGCCGGACGTCACCAGCGGAATGTCGGCAAGGCCCGCGGTCCCGTCCGTGTCAACACGACCGGAAGGAACGACTGGTATGGTGGTCACCTGCGAGATTGTGCCGTCGCCGTTGACGATATCGGTCCGGTCGACGTCCAGGCCGTCGATCACGTCGGCATCCTTCGTGCCCGTGACAGCAATCGTGACGGCGTGCTGCGTGCCGTCCGTGGACTTCACGCTGAAGGAGTCGTACTTCACCTCGCCGTCGCCGAGGGCCTGTACGGACCTGCTCCCGTTGTCGAGAACATAGGTCCATCTCCCCGTGAGATCATCGAAGGAGAACGTGCCGTAGACGCCGACGACGTCGGCCAGCGCTTGGAAGCCAGCCTCGCCATAATCAGTATCGGAGACCGTCAGGACACCAACGGCAGTCAACGAGCCATCCTCCGTCACGGATCCGACATCGGTCCCGCTGAACTCGGCTGCGTCGTTCTCGCCGTCGATCCGGAACGTGATCGACGCTGTTGCGGTTCCGCCGTTCCCATCGGAGACCGTGTATTCGAAGACATCGGTGACCGCATCCCCTACTCGCATCGTCTGCGTCGCAGGATCGGCCAGATAGGTATAGCTTCCGTCCGCATTGAGAGTCAGCGTCCCCCAGTCCCCGGCGATGGCGCTGCCGACTGAGCCCACGGTGTTGTTGTGGGAGATCCCTACGACCTGAAGCCCGTCCTGATCGATATCCGAGTCGTTCGCAAGCACACCATCGATAGCGGTTGCGGATGCTGATCCACCTTCCATGAGGACCACGGGACCGTCGCTGATCCCGGATGGCTGGTCGTTGACCGCGGTCACATCCAGGCGGAAGGAATACTCGACCTCCGAGATGTCCTTGCCACCGTTCGCAGTGCCACCGTTATCCTGCACCTTGAACGTGAAGGTGGCGTATCCCAATCCAAAGGCGTCCGCCGCAGGGGTGAAGACCAGCTTGCCGATGTCGGCTGCCTCGATAACCTGATCACGCGTGACGCCGATGCCGTCGAGCGTCAGGAGCCCGGCGGTCGGCAAACCGGTGATAATGATCGCCTTAAGCGCGTCTGCTGGATCCAGTACGTCGGAGAAGCCGAATTGGGTCGATTGGAATGTGTATGCCGTATCCTCGGCAAGCACGGCACTGCGATCGGAGGCCGATGGAGCGTCGTTGACCGCTGTAACGCCGATGTGCATCGTCTGCGGCACCGACGTGTCACGGCCACCATTGTCGATCCCGCCGTCATCCTTCACTCGGAAGGTGAAGCTACTGTAATGAAGGCCCGCGCCGTTCAGGCCCGGCGTGAAGACCAGCTTGCCGATGTCAGCAATGGAAACCTCCGTTCCCGTGGCCACGACGACTCCGTCGAACGTCAGCACGCCCTGGTTCGGCAGAGTCTCGATTACGATGGACAAGAAGGAATTTTGGGGCAAATCGCTAGGATCGGCGAATGCGAAGTCTGCGGCTTTGAACGTGTACTGACCGTCTTCGAGCAGGAACACGGAGCCGTCGGCGGATGTCGGGGCGTCACTCACGGAAGCCACATTGATCGTCGCCATGGCACGCGCGCCGCCAAGGCCTGCGTCCGAGGCGCTGGTACTCGCCTGTACCTGGAACGTCCCCTGTCCGTTGAAATTCGGGAACGGAGTGAACTTCAGACCGGCCTGGGCCTCGGCGTATGTAATGAAGGCGCCGTCGGCTATCGGGGTAGTGCCATCGCCGAGATAGAGCACGCCCGCGGTTATACCCGTGATTTTGAAGTGCGTCACTTCGGCGCCGTCCGCAGCGTTGCGCGCGATCACGATGAAATTGCTTTGTGTGTCCTCGCTCGTCGTTATGCTCGCCACCGTGGGAGTGTCGGCGATCGCGGTCACTGCGAAGGAAACGTTGCCCGTTGCAGTCTTGGGATCGAGCTGCCCGTTCGTGGTGCCGTTATCCTGCACCGTGTACTTGAAAGATGCCGGGCCGTAATAGTTCGGCGAAGGAGTGAAGACGATTGTGGTACCGACTATTTGAATCGTTCCGCCGATCGCATCGGAGACAGTAGTGATCGTTAGAGTTTGGTCTGTCTCGAGAGGCCCTGGCGTATCATTCGCGAGAAGGGTCGCAAAGTCGATTACGATGGGAGTGCTGTCCTCGGCTATGCTTGCCAGTGTGTCGTTGCTTGCGTTCGGAGCGTCGTTGACGGGCACAGCATTGAGGGTGATGAGGCCGTTTGCCGGTCCGGTGTTGGCGGAATCTCTGATTTGGGTGCTGATCGTGACCGTCTTATCCCAGTTGGCAGATGGCGTGAACGAGACGGCAGCCAACGCGGCGTTCACATCGGCCACGGATCCGGCCACGGTCCAAACCCCGGTCATCGGGTCGTAGGTGGCGGTCGCGGAACCGTAGGTTCCTACGGTGAGGAGGCCTGCGGCTGGATCGCTCAGGGTCAAGGTAGCCCTGACAGTGTCGCCTATATCCGGATCGGCGATAACGATATCGTCGAGCGCGATGCTCGTCCCGGGATCCTCGACGAAGGTCTTGCTCCCCGTCAGGTTCAGGGCCGTTGGGGCGTCGTTGACGGCTGAGATGTTGACGGTGATCGTTCCGTTGGCAGGTCCCGCTCCGGCCGCATCCCTGATCTGAGTCGCGATCGAAACCGATTGATCCCAATTTGGCGCCGGCGTGAAGGTGACCGCAGCCAAGGCCGCATTCACCTCAGCCACGGATCCCGTCACCGTCCACACACCGGTTGCAGCGCTGTAGACCGACGTGGCGCCGCCGAACGTACCGGTCGATAACGCGCCCGCCTGGGGCTGGTTGAGCGTGAGCGTCGCGGTGATGATATCGCCTGTATCGGCGTCTGTGACGACGATGTCGTCCAGAGCGACCACACCACTGTCCTCCAAGGCACTCTTGATCTGCGTCAGCCTAATGGCCGCCGGAGCATCATTGACACCCTCGACGATGAAGGTCGTCGTGGCCGTGTCGGAGAGCCCGGCAGAATCTGTGACCGTATACTGGAACGATGTAGTGCGTGTTTGCCCCGCGCGCAGATCCGCGAAGTCGCCGTCGTCGGAGAACTGCAAGGTACCATTCGCATTGAGCAGAGCGCGTCCGCCACCCGCCAGATCGACCCATTGGCCGATACCGGCCGCGGCTCCGTTGATCGCCGTGATGGTCTGTACGTCCACGACACCGAGCGGGCCGCCGTTGTCCAGGTCCGTGTCGTTCGTGAGAACACTCTTGCCCGTCAGAAGAACGCCCGCCTTGGCATTGAAGACATCATCGGCGGCATTGGGAGCGTCTTCGAGAAGATTGTCGTAGAAGACTGTCTGATCGACCTTGGTCCCGGGTTGGAAGCCCATGAAGAACCAATTGTACGTCAGCGTCTTGGTCGAAGCATCGTAGGTTGGGGCGTAAACCGCATTGACCCCGTTCATAGACCCTTGATCGGCGATGGTCCCCGGAGCGACACCTGTGGGAGCCAGGCCTTCGATCTTAATGGTGAATCCCGCGGGCTGCGCGGTTCCTTCGAACTGGGCGAAGACCTGGTTGCCGGAGATGTCGATGGTCATCACCCCGTTCAAGAGGCCATTCGGCCCCTGCACCGGTTCTATATCGCCATCGCCGTCTGTGTCTGACAGGATCCTGGCCGATAGGGGCACAACGAGCTCGGCGCCGGCACCTACGACGACCGAAGTGAATTGATATGGGGCCTCGTATTCAAACCATCCCTGCAAGGAGAAGGTGATCTTAACCTGGATTCCTTCGAGACTGCCTGCCATGTCATGCCCCCTGCCCCCTAGGCCTGAGGCCCAGATCGACGTGCCGTCCTGCGGCAATAGTGTCGTTATCGTTGAGTACTCTGGCGGTGCGTTAAAGCTTGCCGCCTTCGGCGCAGCACTAAGGAGGATAATCCTCTAACTGTCGAGCCAAATCACTCTAAGCGCCCGCTTTATTAACTTATGTTACTTTACGGCAACATACGATTTAACCAAGGATCTGATAGAAAGCTTGGCGCCTAAGCCAGCCTGTTCAGCAGGCTTGAGGCTTTCCGGGACATGCTCCGCGATCCAGAGTCTCTCAGAGAGGTTGCGCCCGCTCACATCGTCACGAAAAGGCAATATCTGCTTCAGCGGCATCGTCACGGTATCGGACAGGAATGTGCTGGGTTCACCGGAACCCCGATGGAGCAGTTCTGGGACCCGCGCCATCACGGACTGGCCTTAGCGAGGCACGGCAGTTGTTCGCCGCGTCCAGTCAAAGCGGGACTCGTGCAGCCGCCGCAGGGCCAGGGGCCTGGACGAGCACGCGGTGCAGGCCGGGGTGATTGCCCCTCACCTCACCGGGACGCCTCGCTCCCCGGATTGCCCCACGGCCGCCAGCACCAGCGACTTAAGGGGTGTATTTTTACAACCGGACGCTACCCCGGCGCATATGATCGCGAGGGAATGGATATTCGAAGGTATCGGCACGATCTGGGTGTTTGGCGTTTGACGGAAAAGGAGTATGTTGGACCTCGAACGAGGCATTGGTGTTCATATCAACAGTAAAACGTTTCGTTCCGGCGTAGAATGCAGAGTTAAGGGATCAGGCAAGAGCGGATGAAACTCGACCGGTCGTAAGGATTTTGACCTGAGGGACTATCATTCGCCGACGATACTCTCTGCCCTGATAGCTGAAGACGTAGCCATCACCTTACAGAGACCCTCAATCGTTGCCAGCTCCCGCCAGGATACCATGGACAGGAGGGACGGCGATGGCTCAGGTCCACCCACTTCCACCCGTAGGCGTCGGGACGGATCAGCCCCATGGGGGTTCGGTGGCCAGTACAACGGACCAGGGATTGTCGCTTCCGGTCCTTACCGCGATGGTCGTCGGCTCTATGGTCGGCGCCGGCATCTTCTCGCTGCCACGCACTTTCGCCATCGCAACCGGTCCGGTCGGTGCCATCATCGCTTGGTGCATCGCGGCTGGCGGCATGTATACGCTCGCTCGCGTGTTCCAGTCGCTCGCCGAACGCAAACCTCATCTGGATGCCGGTGTCTATGCTTATGCCAGGGCTGGCTTCGGCGACTATCCCGGCTTCTTGTCGGCATTCGGCTACTGGATCGGAAGTTGCATCGGCAACGTGTCGTACTGGGTCCTGATCAAGTCGACTCTGGGGGCATTCTTCCCGGTCTTCGGCGACGGAAACACCGTCGTGGCCATCGTGGTCGCCTCGATCGGCATTTGGCTGTTCCACTTCATGATTCTGCGCGGCATCAAGCAGGCTGCCTTCATCAACTCCGTTGTGACAGTCGCCAAGATCGTGCCGATCCTCGTCTTCATCGCGATCCTGATCGGCGCTTTCCGTGGGGATCTCTTCCGCGCGAACCTGTGGGGCGGCGAAGGCATGCCGGCCACCGGACTGTTCGAGCAGGTGCGCGCAACGATGCTCGTCACGGTCTTCGTCTTCCTCGGCATCGAGGGAGCCAGCGTCTATTCGCGCTATGCCAGGACACGCTCCGATGTCGGCCAGGCGACCATTTTCGGATTCGTCGGCGTCACGGCCCTTCTGGTCCTGGTCACGCTCCTGCCCTACGCCGTGCTCGCTCGCTCAGACATCGCAGAACTGCGCCAACCCTCAATGGCAACTGCCCTGGAAGCCGTCGTCGGTCACTGGGGCGCAATATTCGTCAGCCTCGGCCTGATCGTATCCGTACTCGGTGCCTATCTCGCCTGGTCGCTGATCTGCGCCGAAGTCCTGTTCACGGCAGCCAAAACGGACGACATGCCACGCCTCTTCGCAACGGAGAACGAAAACAACGTTCCGGCCGCCGCGCTGTGGCTGACCAACATCGTCGTGCAGCTTTTCGTCATCAGCACATACTGGTCCCGGGACGCATTCTCGTTAATGCTCAGTCTCACCAGCGCAATGTCGTTGATCCCATTTCTGCTCGTTGCGGCTTACGGCGTCCTTCTGGCCAGGCGTGGCGAGACTTATGAAATTCGGCCCCAGGAGCGGCGGCGTGACCTGCTCCTGGCCGGGATCGCGACGATCTACACTCTCTTCCTGATCTATGCCGGCGGCATGAAGTTCGTCCTGCTGGCGGCCATTCTCTACGGGCCAGGGACGATTCTGTATTTCTGGGCCCGCCGCGAGCAGGGCAAGACGCTCTTCACGGCAATCGAATGGGCCATATTCGCGGCTGCTGTCGTCGGTTGCGTCATAGGCATCCACGGACTTGCAACAGGCTACATCACAATCTGACGGGACATTCGGCGCAACCCGGGAGTACGACCATGAGCGCAACAACGGCAACAATGGAATCTGCGACGCCAGCATCGCAATCCGCGTTTGGCGTTCACTCGGAGGTCGGTACCCTCCGGAAAGTGCTGGTTTGCGCACCTGGGCGCGCGCACCAGCGCCTCACGCCTTCGAACTGCGATGCGCTTCTCTTCGATGACGTCCTGTGGGTCGATGTTGCCAAGCGTGACCATTTCGACTTCATGCAGAAGATGCGCGACCGCGACATCGAAGTTGTGGAGATGCACAATCTGCTCACGCAGACCGTTGCAATTCCCGAGGCGCGAAAGTGGATCCTCGACAATCAGGTCGTGCCCAACCAGGTCGGGCTCGGACTGCTCGACGAGATCCGCGGATATCTCGACGGACTGTCGGATCGCGAACTCGCGGAAACTCTGATCGGCGGCTTGTCGACGGAAGAGTTTCCCGATGAGATCGGCGGCGAGCAACTCACTCTGATCCGCGACGCCGCCGGCGTCACCGAGTATCTTCTGCCGCCGTTGCCGAACACTCTCTACACCCGTGACACGACCTGCTGGATCTACGGCGGCTGCACGCTGAACCCGCTCTTCTGGCCCGCCCGCCACGAAGAAACGATCCTGACCGCCGCAATCTACAAATTTCATCCGGACTTCGCCGATAAGGTCCATGTCTGGTGGGGCGATCCGCTGCACGATCATGGCCTTGCGACCCTTGAGGGTGGAGACGTGATGCCGATCGGCAAGGGCAATGTGCTGATCGGCATGAGCGAGCGCACATCGCGACAAGCGATCAGCCAGCTTGCCGCCGCCCTGTTCCAGAAGGGCGCGGCCGAGCGGGTGATCGTGGCTGCCATGCCGAAATTGCGCGCAGCGATGCACCTCGATACAGTCTTCACCTTCGCCGATCGCGACTGTGTGCTGGTCTATCCGGACATCGTCGATACGATCCACGCCTATTCCTACAGGCCGGCCGACAATGCGAGCGGCATCGAGCTGCACAAGGATAAGGGATCGTTCGTCGAGGTGGTAGGCGAGGCGCTCGGCATCAAGAAGATGCGTATCGTCGAGACCGGCGGCACCGCCTATATGCGCGAGCGTACGCAGTGGGACAGCGGTGCGAATCTCGTCTGCGCCGCACCCGGCGTCGTCTTCGCTTATGACCGTAACGCTTACGCGAACACCTTGCTGCGCAAGGCCGGCATCGAGGTCATCACCATATCGGGTGCGGAGCTGGGGCGCGGACGAGGCGGCGGGCACTGCATGACCTGCCCGATCATACGCGACGCCGTCGAACTGTAAGAGCAACACCGATCTCGGGACGGCATCCACGAGGGATGCCCCTGAACCGTCCGATCCCGACGCCCTCACACGGCTGGCCCTGCCCGCCATCCTGATCGGCGATGGCATGCTTCCGTTCGATCTGGCGGGATCGAACGAGCGCGCGCCGACCTCACGAGCCTATGCTCGCGCAGACGCAAAGGCCCCCTGCGGCTTGGTTTCACCGGATCAGGTCGCGCCTCACTCATCCTCTTCCTTGCAGGGCCAGGTCTTCGGCGGGTTGATGCTGGGGGGGAGCTTCGTCTGCGCCGAGCCGCAGGCGATATCGATCTGCTCCTGCGTAAGACCCGTAGCCCCGCTCAGGTCCGCACCGCCGATCTGCGTGAGATACAGGTAGGATCCCGTAAAATTCACACCCTGCAGATTCAGGCCGTCCAGGCGGGATCGAGAGAGATTGGAATAGCTGAAGTCCACACCGGCGATCTTCGCGCTCTGGAAGAGCACCCGTGCGAGTTCGGCCTTCGAGATGTTGGCGCCCGAGAGATCCGCCCCGCTGAAATCGGACCGGTTCAATTCGGATTTGCTGAAGTTTGCTCCCGCGGCTTTGACCTGGGCGAAGTTCGAGCGGTTCATGTCGGCGGAGCCGAAATCGGCGCCCGTGAGATTGGCCTGGCCGAAATTGGCGCGCCAGCCCAGAGCCTTGGTGAAATTCGCCTTGGACAGATCCGCCCCTTCGAAGCGGGTGCGGCTGACCTCCGTTTCGCTCAAGTTGGCCCCAGCCATTTTCGAAGAGGCGAAATCGCTCAATGTCAGTAGGGATCGCTGGAAGTTGGTTCCCGTCAAGTCTTCATTAGTCAGCATCAACCGGGCCTTCGAGCAACCGGACCAATCCACACCCGGCCCGGGTCCGTCCTGACACTTGGCCCAGGCAGGAGCGGCACAGACGACGAGGGCGATGACGGTAACTGCTGTCTTCACGAGGAAACGACCCTCCATGCAATCCTCTCTCGTTTCTCTTCTACTAATTAGGCATTGCAGCCTTACGGAGGAGCCCTTCGAGCGAAACTATCCTAGTGCTAAGCACGGAAGACGAGCTTCGTCATTCGGTGACTAGGAATGGATCGGTCGGAAACCGGAGCAGCACTCCGAGACTCGACATCTCTTTCTTATGGTCTAGCTTTTGCAGCAATCCTAGTGGAGTAAAGCTATGCGTTATTTCGTATCAGTTTCCGCCATCTTGCTTGCTGGTTTCGTCTTGAGTGGTTGCGCTGGCTCCGCGGCTCCGATGGGGGTCCTGCCGCGTGATCCCGTTCCTCCGCCGCCGTCCGTCTCCGGCGGCGCCTTGCGCCCGTCCGCCGCAGCTCCGCAATCCGGCCCGACCTCCCAGCGCCGCGCCTTGAGTGTGCCCGGCCAAGCCTCGACTCCCCGCCCCTGATCCTCCATGAGGCGCAGCATCAGCCGGACCCGGCCGATGCTTCCGCTGAAGGATCGCATTCTCCTTAAGAGCCCTCGCTCCTGCGCCAATGCGTAGCTGGCGCGAATTCCTATCCTGATGGTATATGCCGTTACGATGAATCGGAAGGCGGGATGAGGGTTCATGACTTGGTTTGAGGCAATCGGCTGGTTCGGCGCAGTCCTCGCTGTCACGGGCAGCGCGATGAAGACCATCATCCCGCTGCGCTGCATCGGGATCGGCGCCAATATCTGCTCCCTGATCTTCTCGTCGTTCACCGGGAACTATCCGAGCATCGTCGTCAACTTGATCCTGCTGCCGCTGAACAGCGTCCGGCTCTACCAGATGCTTGGTCTGATCAAGCGCGTGAAGCAGGCTTCCAAAAGCGACCTGTCCATGGAATGGCTCAAGCCCTTCATGACCCGCCGCAAGACCACGTCCGGCGAAGTGCTTTTCGCCAAGGGCGATAGCGCCAACTGCATGTACTTCACGATTTCCGGTCGCTACCGCCTGAAGGAAATCGACATCGAGCTTCTTCAGGGGCAGGTCGTCGGCGAGATGGGCTTCATGTCGCCGCGCAACACGCGCTCCCAGACGCTCGAATGTATAGAGGCGGGCGAAGTGCTGAGCATCTCCTATGACGAGGTGCGCCAGCTTTATTTCCAGAACCCGGAATTCGGCTTCTACTTCCTGCGGCTTGCGAGCGAGCGCCTGTTCTCGAACATGGAGAAGATGGAAGAGGAGATCACCCGCCTGCGGGCCGAGCTGCCGGGTGTGGGATCGGTCCAGAAGGCTGCATCAGCTTAGAATGCCTATAAGGAAGCGGCAGTTTAGAATTCTTATAAGTTATTGAAATCACTTGATTTTCAGTTGACCTGACCCCTCTATCATGGTTCTTGCAACGCCAACACGGCCGGCTGAGTGCCGGCCCTGGCATGGTTGCTGGAGGAATTCATGAAGGTGAACGTTTCGTTTGCGCGCGGGCTGCTTTTCGGCACCGCGGCTCTCGGCATGCTGGCAGGATCGAGCCTCGCGGCCTCCGCCGAGGAGGTGCTGAACATCTACACCACCCGCGAACCCGGCCTCATCAAGCCCGTTCTCGACGAGTTCACTAAGGAGACCGGCATCCGGGTCAACACGATCTTCATCGCCAACGGCCTCGAAGAGCGCATTCGCGCCGAGGGCCAGAACAGCCCGGCCGACCTGATCATCACCGTCGATATCGGCCGCCTCGCGGCCGCCAAGGATTACGGCGTGACGCAGCCGGTGAAGTCGGAAGCGCTCGAAAAGGTCATCCCGGCGGCTTATCGGGATCCGGAAGGCCACTGGTTCGGCATCGCCCTGCGCGGCCGCGTCGTCTATGCGTCCAAGGAGCGTGTGAAGCAGGATAAGATCACCTACGAGGAGCTTGCAGACCCCAAGTGGAAGGGCAAGGTCTGCATCCGCTCGGGCCAGCATCTCTACAACATCAGCCTGATCGCCGCCATGATCGCCCACAAGGGCGAGGCGAAGGCCGAGGAATGGCTCAAGGGCGTGAAGGCCAACCTCGCCAAGAAGCCTTCGGGAGGCGACCGCGAACAGGCCAAGGACATCCTCGCCGGAGTCTGCGACGTCGCCATCGGCAACACCTACTACGTCTCGCTCATGCTCAACGGCACCGATCCCGAGCAGAAGAAGTGGGGCGAGGCGATCAACGTGATCCTCCCGACCTTCGAGGGCGGCGGCACGCATGTGAACGTCTCGGGTCTGGCGCTGACGAAGAACGCGCCGAACAAGGCGAACGCGGTGAAGTTCATGGAATACATGGTCTCCGACGCATCCCAGGAGATCCATGCGGAGGCCAATTCCGAATATCCGATCAAGGCCGGGATCAAGGTCCACCCGACCATCGCGTCCTTCGGCGAGCTCAAGGCCGACAACATCCCGATCGCCGAGATCGCGAAGCTGCGCAAGAAGGCCAGCGAGTTGGTCGACAAGGTCGGTTTCGACCAATAAGACACGGGGCAGCATGTTCAGCCGCCCTCTCCTGCCCCCAAGAGGCGCTGCCGGTAACGGCGGCGCCATTTCCATTCAACCGTGATTGCAGAAACCCAGACGGCATTCGGATTTTCGTCCCGGCGAAAGGCAAGGCGCCTTCCATGGTGGCTTTCGGCCGCCGTGGCGGCCATCGCCCTCGTCGTCCTTCTGCCGCTTGCGGCGCTGATCGAGATCGCCGCCGAAGGCGATGCGGAGATCTGGCCTCATCTCATCGCGAATGTTCTGCCGGCAAGCACATTCGACACTCTGGCGCTGCTCGCGGGGATCGGCCTCGTGGCGGGCTCGATGGGCATCACGGCGGCCTGGCTCGTCACGGCGCACCGCTTCCCGGGCCGAAGCATCCTGGTGTGGCTGCTGCCGCTGCCGCTCGCCGTTCCGACCTACATCACGGCTTATATCTACGTCGAAGTCTTCGATTCCGCCGGCCTCGTCCAGATGGCCCTTCGCGGCATCATGGGCTGGAAGTCGCGAGGCGATTACTGGTTTCCTGAAATACGCTCGCTTCCCGGCTGCATCCTGGTGATGTCGGCGGTGCTCTATCCCTACATCTACATCGCCGCGCGGGCGATGTTCCTGACGCAGAGCGCCAGCATGCTGGAGGTGGCACGGACCCTCGGCGCAAGCCGCATCAAGCTGTTCCGCATCATCGCCCTTCCCCTCGCCCGCCCGGCCCTCGCCGTAGGCGTCTCGCTCGCTCTCCTCGAAGCCCTGAACGACATCGGCGCGAGCGAATATCTCGGCGTGCGGACGCTCACCGTCTCCGTTTACAACACCTGGCTCAACCGTGGCAGCCTGCCGGGCGCGGCGCAGATCGCCTGCGTGATGCTGGCCTTCGTGATCGGCCTGATCCTGATCGAGCGCTATGGCCGCCGGGACCGGCGCTATGCCGCGTCGCCCAAGCGACACCGCACGGTGCATCCGGTTCCGCTCTTCGGGATCCGCGGCTGGATCGCGACCGTTCTCTGCACCGTTCCGGTCCTCCTGGGCTTCATTATCCCGACGGCCTTTCTGCTGCGTGAGACCCTGCGCGGCGGCCTGTTCAATCAGCTCGACGCGGAGTTCCTCGCCCACTTCATGACGACCATCGGCCTGTCGGTCGTGGCGACCTCGACGGTCCTGATCCTCGCCGTCGTGCTCGTCTCGGCCGCCCGCCTGTCGAAGAATTCTCTGACCAAGGGCTCGCTCTTCATCGCGGGCCTGGGCTATGCCCTGCCCGGCACCGTCCTGGCGCTCGGGCTGATGGTGCCCCTCGTGGGAATCGACAACCTGATCGGAACCCTCTGGCGCAGCCTCACCGGCGAGCGCATCGGTCTCCTTCTCATGGGTGCCGCCGGCGGTATCGTCATCGCTTACGTGATCCGTTTCCTGTCGATCGCCACCGGCTCCCTGTCGGCCGGGCTGGACCGGGTATCGCCGAGCCTCGAAGACGCCGCGCGGACGCTGGGTGCCTCGCGCCGGGAAATGGTCTGGGCGATTCAGATCCCGCTCATGCGACCGGCCCTGGCCAGCGCCGCCCTGCTCATCTTCGTGGACTGCATCAAGGAACTGCCGGCGACCCTCCTGCTGCGGCCCCTCAATACGGAAACGCTCTCGACGCTCGTCTACACCTATGCCTCGCGGGGCCGCTTCGAGGATGGGTCTCTCGCAGCCCTGGTCATCGTCCTCGTCGGCCTTCTTCCGGTTATCCAGCTCGTGCGCACCGCCGAGGCGCGGCCGCGAGTGGCTGAGAGCGCAGGCAGCTCCGCGTCGGCTTTGCCGGCCGTTGATAAGCCATGACCTAAGCCCTCATCCTGTGGGGATTGCGTCGGCAATCCATCTCGAAGGGCAAAAGCATCACTAGCGCACGTCGAATCCGCCTTCGGCACCCCGCTTCTATGCCCCTTGCGATGAAACGACGTCATTAGGAATCTGCCTCTAAGGAGCTATCGCCTTTCGGTCAGGTGGACCGCCGCAGGGGCGCGACTTAGGATGCGGTGCGGCAGATCAGAGCATTGGACCCAAAAGTGAGCTTGCACCTTTGGGATCCCGTCCGATGCCTCGGTCCTTGTAGAGCACATCGTCAGGCGCGGACCGGGAGAACCGCTCGAGCGACCCACAGGGCCGCAGGATGCGCTCATCGGAGTGCGAGTAGCATGAGGAAGCGCCTATTCTGGTGGAGCAGTTTCGGCGTCGCCGCACTTCTCGTAACGATTGGCGCGACCTGGCTTTTCTCCCTGCCTCCTGCACCGGATATCGGCGCGGCGCCGCCGATTGGGAAGGAAGAATCCGATGCCCTGCTGGCAGCCCTGAAGCCGCCGAAGCGCCAGCGTCCCCTTGTCGCCATCCTCGGCCTCAACGACGCGACCGAAACCACCGATTATCTCATGCCTTATGGCATCCTCAGGCGCGCCGACGTGGCCGATGTGGTGGCGCTGGCGACGGAGTCCGGCCCGGTGACGCTGTATCCGGCCTTCAAGATCGTGCCCGACATGACGGTGGCGGATTTCGATGCCGAGCATCCGGACGGTGCCGACTACGTCATCGTTCCCGCCATGAGCCGCGACGATGATCCCGCCGTCCTGCAGTGGCTCAAGAGACAAGCCGACAAGGGCGCGATGATCGTCGGCATCTGCGCCGGCGCCAAGATCGTCGGCGAGGCCGGGCTGCTCGATGGCAAGAAGGCGACGACGCACTGGTACTACGTCGACGAACTGCGCAGGGCGCATCCCGCCATCCACTACGTCGCAGACCGGCGGATGGTCGTCGACAAGGGCGTTGCGACGACGACGGGGATCAGCGCCTCCATGCCGATGGCTCTCACCTTGATCGAGGCGATTGCGGGCCGAAACAAGGCCGAGGCGGTCGCCCGCGATATCGGCCTTGCCGGATGGGACGCAAGTCACCGGAGTGATGCTTTCTCGTTCACGCAACCTTTCGCCCTGACGCTCATCGCCAATGCCCTCGCCTTCTGGAACCGCGAGCAGCTCGGCATCGACCTTCGCCCCGGCGCCGACGAGGTGTCGCTGGCCCTTGTGGCGGATGCCTGGTCGAGGACCTACCGGTCCCAAGCCGTGACCTTCGCCCGGACGGAAGGCGCGCTGGAAAGCCGCAACCGCATCCGCATCATTCCCGACAAGGTTGCCACGAGCTGGTCGGCAGAGCATCTCCTGCCGGCGATCGGAAGTCAGCGACCGGCTCATGCCTTGGATCAGGCGCTCCAGGGCATTGCGGCTCGTTACGGGAACCCAACGGCCGATCTCGTGGCCATGCAGCTCGAATACAGACGCTGAGGCACCCGACTTGGCCCGCCCGTCACGAGGGCCATTGATCGAGCAGCACCTCGCTGCTGACCGTCTCGACCTGGTAGCTGAAGCGCTTCGTGTAGAGCGTCAGGAGGGAATCGTGCCCCTCGTCGGACGAGCTGCACACGCCGTCGGTGACGATTACGACGCGCAGCCCCAAATCGACGGCGCCGAGCACGGTGGCGAGAACGCACATGTCGGTCTCGGAGCCGGTGATCAGCAGGGTATCGATGCCGCGCTCATGCACGAGGTCGCGCAGCTTGTGCCCGGCGAAGGCGGAATAGACCGGCTTGTCGAGGACCACAGCAGGCGGCACAAGCCTCTGCAGCGAGGGCATCAGGTCCAGCATTCGCGGTTCGAGGTGCTCCCGGGTGACCTCGCGCCATTGCTCGTAGTAGCCGCGCCATGTCCCAGGCATGTCCTCGGGTCGGAACGGGGGAATGAAACGGGTGAAAACCGTTCGATCCGGAGCCCGCTCGGCAATCCGTGTGACCGTTGGCAGGACGCGTTCCATCCACGGGGTCGGCCATGGCCCGTCCGATGAGAAGAGGCGCTGCATGTCGATGCACAGGTGGAGCGTGGCAGGACCGAGAGGCGTCATAACCTTAGAGTGCAAGTGGACGATGCCGGGCCAACGGGCCCGCGTTGGCTCCGGTTCCCTCGAAAAGCATACGGGCCCCGAGGATGCCTCGGGGCCCGTATGAAACGTCCGTCGAACGCGACGATCAGGCCGCGTTGGACTGACCGCCGTTGAGAGCGACCTTGAAGTCGGCCTGAGTCTTGGCCTTGATCTCGTCCACCGTCACGCCGTCGGCGAGCTCGATCAGGGTCATGCCGGTGCCACCCTTCTTGTCGATGGAGAAGACGCCGAGATCGGTGATCACCAGATCCACCACCCCTTGGCCCGTCAGCGGCAAGTTGCACGCCGTCAGGAGCTTCGGGTCCTCCGAGCCGTCTTTGGCCTTCGCCACGTGCTCCATGACCACCACGACGCGCTTGACGCCTGCCACCAAGTCCATGGCGCCCCCCATGCCCTTCACCATCTTGCCGGGGATCATCCAGTTGGCGAGATCGCCGTTCTCGGCCACCTGCATGGCGCCCAGGATCGACAGGTCGATATGGCCGCCGCGGATCATTCCGAAGCTGTCGGCCGACGAAAAATAGCTCGTCGTCGGCAGCTCGGTGATCGTCTGCTTGCCGGCGTTGATGAGGTCCGCGTCCTCCTCGCCCTCGAATGGGAACGGGCCCATGCCGAGCATGCCGTTCTCCGACTGGAGCTGCACGCGCATGCCCTTGGGGATGAAGTTCGACACCAGCGTCGGGATGCCGATGCCGAGATTCACGTAGAAGCCGTCGCGCAGCTCCTTAGCCGCACGGGCGGCCATCTGTTCACGGGTCCAGGCCATCAAACGGTCTCCTCACGCTTGCGGGTGGTGCGTTGCTCGATATGTTTGACCGGGTTGGGCACATGCACCATGCGCTTCACGAAGATGCCCGGGGTATGGATGCAGTCCGGATCGATCTCGCCGGCCGGCACCAGATGCTCGACCTCGGCGATGGTCAGGCGCGAGGCCGTGGCCATCATCGGATTGAAGTTGCGGGCGGTCTTGCGGTAGACGAGGTTGCCCTCCGTATCCCCCTTGAAGGCGTGCACGATGGAGATGTCGGCGAACAGTCCCGTCTCCATGACGTATTTCTCGCCGTTGAACTCGCGCACCTCCTTGCCCTCGGCGATCAGGGTGCCCACGCCCGTCTTGGTATAGAAGGCCGGGATGCCCGCGCCGCCGGCGCGGATGCGCTCGGCAAGCGTTCCTTGAGGGTTGAATTCCAGCTCCAGCTCACCGGAGAGGTACTGCTGGGCAAAGAGCTTGTTCTCGCCCACGTAGGAGGAGATCATCTTGCGGATCTGGCGGGTTTCGAGCAGGCGGCCGAGGCCGATGCCGTCCACGCCCGCGTTGTTGGAGATGAAAGTCAGGCCCTTCGCCCCCGAATCACGGATCGCCTCGATCAGAGTCTCCGGAATGCCGCACAGGCCGAAGCCGCCGGCCATGATGGTCATGCCATCCTTGACCGCCCCGGCCAGCGCTGCCCGCGCGTCGCTGTAAACCTTGTCCATCAAAACCTCTCCCCATGGGCATGTTCATGCTCGTTAGAAGCGCCCGAACAATAAACCTCGGGAGCGGCCTGCGGCGCTTTTGCCGCAGGCCGCTCGGCTGCGAATGGCGGCACCCTGCAACTTGGCCTCAATTTAGACAATCCCTTCCTATGGATATATGGAAACGATCCAAGATATCAGCCTTGCCTGAGGACATCTCCTCATGGTCGCTTGCTAGGCAGGGCTCAAGGTTTACAACACTCGTCCCATGTCCCGCCGCATAGTCCTACTCATTGCGCTGATTTCGCTTGCCGTTCTCGGGACGGCCGCCTCCCCCTGGACATTGCCCGGCGGCGGCCTGTCGGCTGAGCTGACGCAGCACGTGAAGGAGAAATACGGCCTCGACCTGACGGTCAGGGGCCGCAGCACCTTCGCCGTGCTCCCCATTCCGAGAGTCAAGTTCGAGGATGTGACGCTGCAGTTCCCAGACCAAGCTCTCAAGGCCGAAGGTGGGATCCTGAGGGGAGAGCTTCGTCTTCTGCCCCTTCTCCTTGGACGGATCGAGCTCTCGGATTTCGACCTGACCGAGAGTCGCATCACCGCATCGCTTCAGGCGCTCCAATCGGTCAAATGGGCCGAGGCCTTCAAGGACCGGTCGAGCGAGACCTATGCCCGGCGCCTGATCGTGAGCAAATCCACCCTGCGCTGGACCGACCTGACGGAAGCCAACCTCGACCGGCTCAACCTCGTCGTCCGTTGGGCGGACGCGGCCGAACCCATGACCCTGTCCGGGTCCGCCCTCTGGCGAGACGAGGTGGTCTCTCTCGAGAGTGCCTCCGTCTTCCCCGACCTCCTGGTCTCGGACCGGATCAGTCCCTTCGCCCTGAATCTTTCGACACATTCCGCCCGGGTCACGGCCGAGGGCGAGGCGCAGCTCGGCGTGTCTCCTCGGATCACGGGACAAAGCACCGTCAAGGCCAAGTCCGTGCGCGATTTCACCCGCTGGAGCGGCGTGGAACTGCCCTTCGGGCCGCTGCTGCGCGGCGTTACCCTCGCCGGCGACTTCTCGATGGACCGCCGTCGCCTGTCCTGGCCGGCCGTCTCGGTGACGCTGGGCGAGGACAAGCTGGAGGGGACCATCGGCGTGCGCTTCGACACGGAGCGCCCGGTGATCACCGGTACCCTTGCGGCCGACACGCTCAATCTGTCCGACCTGTTCGCGCCGTTCTCCCAGGCCCGGACCTCCTCCGGCGCCTGGAGCGAGGAGAGCATCGACCTGACCCGGACCACCGGCACCGATCTCGACCTGCGCCTCTCGGCCGCGAGCGCCAATCTCGGCCGCCTCAGCCTCGACGACATGGCGGCGAGCGTTCTCGTGCAGCCCGGTCGGATCGAGGCCTCGATCGGCCGGGCCGGGTTCCAGGACGGCAGCCTGAAAGGCCGTCTGTCGCTGGTGAAGCAGGACGGTCAGGTCGAATTGAGGAGCCAGGGGACCTTTTCCGGTGTGAAGATCGCCCCCTTCCTGGTCGCCATGGGAGAGCCGCGCTGGATCACCGGCCTGGCCTCCGGGCAATTCAGCTTCGAGGGAACGGGCAAGAACCCCGCGGACGTGATCCGCGAGGCCCAGGGCCGCTCCTCCATCGAGGTCACGGACGGGGAGATCGTCGGCATCGCCCTCGATGACGCCCTACGCCGGGTGGACAAGCGCCCGCTTCTCGCGTCCCTCAACTGGAAAGGCGGCCGGACGCCCTTCGACAAGGCGCAGGCGCAGATCCTGATCAAGAGCGGCGTCGGTGAAATCGCTGAAGCCCATCTGAAAGGCCCCACCGTCCAGGCGGACCTTCAAGGCCAGGTGCTGCTGGTGGATCGCACCCTCAGCATGACGGCGAATGTCTCGCCGGCAGGCGCCCCTCCGGGCCAATCGCCCGCTCTCGTGTTCAACGTCGTCGGCGACTGGGACAACGTGGCCGTCTCCCCGCAGGTCCGTTCCCTCATCGAACGCTCCGGCGCAGCCAAGCCCCTCTTCCCCTCGGACCGCGTTCCCGCCAACGAACAGCGTCCTCAGGCGATCGCTCAATGAGCCTTGCGCATGGCTGAGCGCTTGCTGAGCAGGGTCGCGGCGATCACGCCCAGCGTCACGATGCCGATCAGGATCGTGGAGGCCGCGTTCACCTCCGGCGAGAGCCCGAGCCGCACCTGACTGTAGATCTTGATCGGAAGGGTCGTCGCGCCGGGTCCGGCGTTGAAGCTCGCGATCACTAGGTCGTCCATGGACAGGGTGAGGGCGAGGAGGAAGCCCGCTACGATGGACGGGGCGATGAGCGGCAGGGTCACGGAGAAGAACGTCCGCAAGGGCGGCGCGCCGAGATCCATGGCCGCCTCCTCGAGCGAACGATCAAAGGTCATGAGACGTGACTGCACCACTACCGTGACGAAGCACATGGTGAGCGTGGTGTGGGCGAGCGTGATCGTCCAGAAGCCGCGATCCAGGTCGACGGCGACGAAGAACAGGAGCAGCGACAGGCCGGTGATGACCTCCGGCATGACCATCGGGGCATAGACCATGCCGGTGAACAGCGTCCGGCCGGGAAAGCGTCCGTAGCGGGTCAGGGCGAGCGCCGCGAGGGTCCCGAGGATCGTCGCCAGCGTCGCCGAGAGAAGCGCGATCCGCAGGGTGACCCAGGCCGCCTCCATGAGAGCCTGGTTGCGGAAGAGCGCGCCGTACCATTGGGTCGAGAAGCCTCCCCAGACGGTCACGAGGCGGGATGCGTTGAAGGAATAGATCACCAGCAGCAGGATCGGCAGATACAGGAAGGCGAAGCCGATCACGAGGGAGGTGACGTTGAAGAGGCTCAGACGCCGGTTCATGGCCTTGCCTCCACGCGCCTTGCCTCGACATCGCGGTAGATCACGATGGGCACCACGAGAATGATGAGGAGCAGGATCGCCACCGCCGAAGCCAGCGGCCAGTCGCGGTTGGAGAAGAACTCGCTCCAGAGCTGCCGGCCGATCATCAGGGTCTCCGAGCCGCCGAGCAGATCGGGAATGACGAACTCGCCGACCGCCGGGATGAAGCACAGGAGCGAACCCGCGACGATGCCCGGCATAGCGAGCGGCACGGTGATGGTCCAGAACGACCGCCAGGGCGGCGAGCCGAGATCGAGAGCCGCCTCGAGCAGCGTGTCGTCCATCTTCTCCAGGGTCGCGTAGAGCGGCAGCACCATGAAGGGCAGATAGGCATAAACGATGCCGATATAGACCGCCGTTTCCGTATTGAGGATGTCGAGAGGCTCGGTGATCAGGCCAAGGCCCATGAGCGCCTGCGTGAGCAGCCCTTCAGGCTTCAGGATCGCCACCCAGGCATAGATGCGGATGAGAAAGCTCGTCCAGAACGGCAGGATGACGAGCGCCACCAGCAGGGACCGGTAGCGCTCGGGCGCGCGGGCCATGCCGTAGGCGATAGGGAATCCAACGAGCAGGAGCAGCACCGTCGAGATCGCCGCGATGCGCACGGACGAGAGGGTCGCGCGGAGGTAGAGGTCGTCCTGCGTCAGGAGCTCGAAATTCTCGAAATCCAGTCCGCTGAAGAAGCCGGCAATGTCACTCCAGTCGAAGACCGGCTTGTAGGGCGGCTGGGCTACGGCCGGATCCGACAGGCTGATCTTAAGAACGATCAGGAACGGCACGAGGAAGAACACGCCGAGCCAGAGATACGGCACGGCCGGCACGAGACCGGTCATCAGGCGTCGTGCGAAGGGGCGCTCCGTCATGGCTCTATTCCGCCAGGATCACGGCCGCATCCGGCGCGAAGGTGACATAGACCTGCTCGTCCCAGTCGATCGGGTTCTCGACGAAGCGGGACGCGTTGGCGCGGCTGACCCGCAGGATCTCGCCGGTGGCGAGCTTGACGCGATAGACTGTCCAGTCGCCGAGATAGCCGATGTCCCATACCTCCCCGGTGAGGACGTTGAGCGCATCGGAGCGCGGCGGATCGCGCTGGATCACCATCTTCTCGGGCCGCACGGCAATCGCCACCGCCTGGCCTGAATGCAGAACTTCGTCCGGGTCGTCGATGGTGAGCGGCACCTGGGCCGAGGCGGTCTGCACGCGCCAGAGGCCGTTTTCCTGCCCCTGCACATGGCCTTCCAGGATGTTCACGTCGCCGACGAATTCGGCGATGAAGCGGGTCTTGGGCTGTTCGTAGATCTCGCCCGGCGTCGCCACCTGGGCGATCCGGCCATGATCCATCACGGCGATCCGGTCGGCCATGGTCATGGCCTCTTCCTGGTCGTGCGTGACCACCACGAAGGTCATGCCGAGCTCATGCTGGATATCCATCAGCTCGAACTGGGTCTCTTCGCGCAGCTTCTTGTCCAGGGCCCCGAGGGGCTCGTCGAGGAGCAGCACCTTCGGCTTCTTGGCCAGCGCCCGAGCGAGCGCCACGCGCTGGCGCTGGCCGCCGGAGAGCTGGCTCGGATAGCGCCGGGCGAGCTTTTCCAGCTGGACGAGGCGCAGCATCTCTCCGACGCGCTCGGCGATCTGGTTCTTCGGCATGCCGTCCTGCTTCAGGCCGAAGGCGATGTTCTTCTCCACGCTCATGTGGGGAAAGAGCGCATAGGACTGGAACATCATGTTCACGGGCCGGCGATAGGGCGGCACCCCGGCGAGGCTCTGATGGCCCAGGGTGATCGTGCCCTCGCTCGGCGTCTCGAAGCCCGCGAGCATGCGCATGAGGGTGGTCTTGCCGCAGCCGGACGGACCGAGCAGGCAGAAGAACTCGCCTTCGAAGATGTTCAGGGAGAGATGGTCCACCGCCACCGCATCTCCGAACCGCTTCGTGACGTTGTCGAAGCGGATGAGCGGCTTGGCATCGGGATTGGACCAGGGCGCAAAGGCGCGGCGCACTGCGCCGACGGAGGTGGATTGGCGAGACGGAGGAGGCAAGATGGTGCGACTTCGACCTTGAACGAGGAAACGAGCGGGCAAGCTATGATGTTCGTCTCGCAAGAACAACAATTTAAACGGCGTTAATCACCGCATCCAGGGCGGCGTTTGCCGCAACCCTGCCCTGCCGGACCGATGCGGCCCGTCGCCTTGCATCCAATTCGGGAAAGGAGTAGCAAGCCCTCATATTATTAGCACCCTAACAATACACCCACTAGGCTCCAAAGTCATGACTCCTGCCAAGGCGGCATTCTCCGAGGAACTCTGGAAGATCAGCCGCAAGATGCGCACTCTGTTCGATGCCCGTGTCCGGGCCCAGGGGCTGACCCTGCCGCGGGCCCGCGCTCTGATCTTCCTCGGCAAGAAGGAGGGCATGACGCAGACCGAGCTGGCAGATGCGCTCGAGATCGAGGGGCCGACCCTGGTCCCGCTTCTCGACAGCCTGGAAAAGCAGGGACTGATCGAACGGCGGCCGGTCGACGGCGACCGGCGGGCGAAGCAGATCGCCCTGACCGCAGCGGGACAGGAGCAGGCGACCCATATGGACCTGCTCGTGAAGGAATTCCGCAGCGACGTGCTCAAGGATATAAGCGAGGATGATCTCAGGGTCGCCATTCGCGTCTGCGAGGCCATGGGCCGGAACATCGAAGCCTCAAGCTGATTGACGTTCCTTCCATGACCGCAGAATCTCACATCCGCTCGTCCGTGAACGAGCGCTCCGATGTCACCGGCTCCGAGATCGAGACCCCTTCCGAGCCGCCGGTGCAGCAGGCGCCGCCGCCCCCTCCGGCGGCGCCTGTTCCCATGCCCTGGCCCAGGGCGGCCCTGTACATGCTGGCCTCCCTGCTCCTGTCTCTCACCCAGGGACTGGGGATGAACCTCGCCGCCGCGAACCTGCCCCAGCTTCAGGGTCCGCTCGGCGCCACCACCAATGAAGTAACCTGGCTGATAGCCGCGTATATGGCACCGAACGTCAGCCTCTCGCTGATCCTGGTGAAGGTCAGGGCCCAGTACGGCCTTCGCAATTTCGCGGAGCTGAGCATTCTCCTGTTCGTGCTCGTGATGCTGCTGCACATCTTCGTGCGGGATCTGCAATCGGCGATGATCGTACGCTTCTTCAGCGGCATCGCGGCCTCCCCGATCTCGACTCTCGCCTTTCTCTACATGCTGGAACCCCTCCCGCCGGAGAAGAAGCTCACTGTCGGTCAGCCCCTCGTTCTCACCAACATCGCGCTCGGCGCTCCCCTGGCCCGCCTGATTTCGCCCGATCTTCTCATGATGGGCGATTGGCACGGCCTGTATCTCTTCGAGATCGCACTGGCCATGATGGCCTTCGCGGCCGTGTATCTTCTGCCCCTCACGCCGCCGCCGCGGGCCAAGGTCATCCATTGGCTCGACGTGGTCAGCTATCTCTTCATCGCCGTCGGCTTCGGGCTCATCGCCATGGTGTTCGCCTTGGGGCGTGTCTATTGGTGGTTCGAGGCGCCGTGGCTCGGAGTGATGCTCGCCGTCGGCCTCGCCTCGCTCACCTGCACGATCCTGATCGAGCTCAACCGGGAAAACCCGTTTCTCGACATCCGCTGGCTCACCAGCAAGGAGATCCTTCATCTCGCCGGCACGCTCCTGGTCTTCCGTCTCCTCATGTCGGAGCAGACCGCCGGCGCCTTCGCGTTCTTCCAGGCCCTGGGCCTGCAGAACGACCAGATGACGACCCTCTCGTTGGTGGTCATCGGCGCATCCATCGCCGGAGGCTTGGCCTATATCCTCCTGGTCAAGCCCGGACGGGAGAACGCTGCGCAGATGGTCGCGCTCGGCCTCCTCATGGTCGGCGCCTTCATGGACAGCAACGCGACGAACCTGACCAGGCCCGAGCAGATGTATGTCAGCCAAGCGCTCATCGCCGTGGCCGGAGTTCTGTTCCTGCCGCCTGCCATGGCGACCGGGCTGGCGCTGGCCCTGAAGCGAGGACCGACCTTCATCCTGAACTTCATCGTCATCTTCCTGACGACGCAGAGTCTCGGCGGCGTGATCGGCTCGGCCCTCGTCGGCACGTTCATTACCTGGCGGACGCGTTTCCATCTTCAGGACATCGTCGATCATCTTGTCTCGACCGATCCGCTCGTCACGCAGCGCATCGCGCAGCTCGCGGGAGCCTATGGCCGTGTGCTCACGGACCGGTCCCTGCTCAATGCGGAAGGTGTGGTGCTCCTCGGCCAGCAGGTGACTCGCGAGGCCACGGTGCTCGCCTATAACGACGCCTTCCTGGCCATCTCCCTCTTCGCCGCCTTCGCCCTCGCGGCGATGATTCTGCACCTCGCCCTCCGTGCGATCCGCAAAAGCATTTCACCTGAACCGCAACCGGCCGCCAGTTAGCACTCTCATGAGCAAGCTCCCCCGTTATACGACCACCATCCTCGCCGCGATCATCGGGATCGCCGGTGCCGCCCTCGTGCTCTATGCATGGCGGCTTCCGCCCTTTACCAGTTCGGTTCAGACCACCGACAATGCCTATGTTCGCGGTCAGATCACGATCATCGCGCCCCAGCTCGCAGGCTATGTGGCCGAGGTCGCCGTTCAGGACTTTCAGCATGTGAAACCGGGGCAGCTTCTCGTGAAGATCGACGACCGCATCTTCGCCCAGAAGCTCAAGCAGGCGAAGGCCACCTTGGCAAGCCAGCAGGCGGCCCTGACCAATTCCGAGCAGAAGGAGCGCTCGGACCGCGCGCGCATCGAATCGAGCCAAGCACAGGTCGACAGCGCCAAAGCCGTTCTGAGCGCGGCGGAAGCGAGCTGGAACAGGATCGCGCCGCTTCTGGAGCGGGGCGTCGCAACGCAGAGCCAGGCTGATCAGGCACGCGCCTCGCTCGACCAAGCGACCGCCTCTCTGCATCAGGCGGAGGCCGCCCTCACCGTCTCCCAGCAGGATCTCGCTTCCACGCTCGTCAATCGGCAATCCCTCGAAGCTGCCGTGCAGGGCGCCGAAGCGGCTGTGCGCCTCGCGGAGATCGATCTGCAGAACACCCGGATCGTCGCGCCCGAGGAAGGACAGCTCGGCGAAGTCGGCGCGCGCCTCGGTCAGTACGTGGCTGCTGGCACCCAACTGCTGACAATCGTTCCGGAGCGGATCTGGGTGATCGCCAACTTCAAGGAAACCCAGCTGCCGGGGATGAAAGTCGGCCAACCGGTAACCTTTACGGTCGACGCGCTCGAGCATGCCACGCTGAAAGGCCAGATCGAGCGTTTCTCACCGGCCGCGGGTTCCGAGTTCAGCGTGATCAGGACGGACAACGCCACCGGCAACTTCACCAAAGTGGCGCAGCGGGTGCCGGTCCGCATCGCCATCGCGCCGGGACAATCGCTGGCGGAGCGTCTCGCACCCGGCATGTCCGTGGTGGTCAGCGTGGACACTGCCTCCCGCCCGTCGGATCTCCCGGCCACGGGACCAGGCGCGCAACCTCAGAGCTCGAACGTGGCGTCGGAGGCGGACCGGCGGTAGCGCCGTGGCATGAAGCGCGGCCAAGGCAGGCCAGCCGCAAGATCGCTGGGCCGATCTCTCCCTCGCAGTGCGTGGCTCAGGAAGGCTCCCCTTCCCGTCATGGCTGGCCTTTGTGCCGGCCATCTCATTTCCGTGCAGCCTCGCGCCTTTCCAATCGGGATCACCGGAACAAGGCCGGTGACGACACCGAGACTGCGGAATTCATCCACACGCTCTGCATCATGGATCCGTTGCTTGCCGTTCAGGCCGACCGGCACCATCCGCATGCATGGACCGAGCCACACCCATGTGTCGCTGCACCCGCCCGTTATCCTGCGCCACGCCTGCCGATCCTTAAGAAGGCCATCTATGATCTGCTGCGCAAGTGCAGCTTGAAGTGGCAAGCAAGAAAAAAGCCCGGCACGAGGCCGGGCTGAAGTTTTGGAGGTTAGCTCAGTGACCGCCGCCGCCACCTGCGGGAGCGGCTCGGGGTTTCTTGATGAAGGGCAGTGCGAAGATCAGTCCGAGGAACAGCACCGTCAGCAGAAGGAACACGTCCGAGAAGGACATGACCATCGCCTCGCGGCGAACCATGTTGGACAGGTTCTTGATCGCAGCCGCTTCCGCGTCGATGCCGTAAGACTGGAACTTCATGGTCATGGAGTTCAGCGTCTCAACCGCCGTCGAACGTCCCCAGTTCACGCTCTCGTGCAGCCGCTGGAGATGCAGATCCAGGCGGTTGTTGAGGATCGTGTTGATGAGCGCCAGCCCCACGGCACCACCCAGATTGCGGGTGAGGTTGTAGAGACCCGATGCGTTCTTGATGCGCTCCGGCGGCAAGGTGCCGAGCGCGATGTTGTTGATCGGGACCATGCAGATCATGAGACCGACGCCACGGAAGATCTGGGGCACGAAGAGCTCCCAGAAATCCCAGTCCTTGGTCAGCCCGCTCATCATCCACGTGCCGAAGGCGAAGGCCGCGAAGCCGATGCCCATCATGATTCGTGGATCCATCTTGCGCGACAGGAAGCCCGCCACCGGCGCCATGAAGAACATGGTCGCGCCCGACACGAACATCGTCTCGCCGATCTGCAGGGACGAATAACCGCGCACGCGGCCGAGATAGACCGGATAGAGATAGGTCAGCCCGTAGAGGCCGATGCCCATGACGAAGCTGAAGGACGAGCCCGCCAGGAAGTTGCGGTCGGCGAAGGCGCGCAGGTCCACGATGGGCTGCTTGGCCGTGAAGGCGCGATAGAAGAACCCGATGGCTCCGATGGTGCCGACGATGGCGAGGATCAGAACCGCCTCGTCCTGGAACCACTCGTTGTTCGGCCCCTCCTCCAGCACATATTCGAGGCTGCCGAGGAAAGCCGCCATGAAGCCGAGACCCGCCCAGTCGAATGATTTGAACAGGCCGAGATTAGGCTCGTCGAAATCGACCAGGAGGTAGGTGGAGATCGTCACGAAGATGCCGGGCACGATGTTCACGAGGAACAGCCAGTGCCAGGAGAACAGGTCCGTGAGGTAGCCGCCGAGCGTCGGGCCGATGGTCGGCGCGAGCGTGGCTACGAGGCCGATGATCGGCGAGATCACGGGCCGCTTTTCCGGCGGGAAGACGGTGAAGGCCGACGCGAACACGGTCGGAATCATGCCGCCGCCGATGAAGCCCTGCAGCGCGCGATAGACGATCATCTGATCGATGTTGGAGGCCGTCGCGCACAGGAAGCTCATGATCGTGAAGCCCCCTGCGGAAATGACGAACATCCAGCGGGTGGAAAGCACGCGCGAGAGCGTTCCCGAGAGCGGGATCATGATCACTTCGGCGATCAGATAGCTCGTCTGCACCCAGGAGATCTCATCCGACGACGCGGAGAGGCCCGCCTGGATCTCGGCGAGCGAGGCCGACACGATCTGGATGTCCAGGATCGCCATGAACATGCCGAAGACCATGCAGAAGAATGCAAAGGTCCTGCGCCGGCTCACCTGCGCAGGCTTTGCAGCCGGCATGATCGCCTTGGATGCGCTCGGAATGGCAGCTGAAGCGGCCATGATGGGTCGATCTTTCTCTTACTCTTTGATGCTGGCCGTCTTTTCAGACTGGGCCGCGGTGCGCGTGTCGACGTCGACCACCACCGAGAGGCCGGGACGCAGCAGGCCCTGCTGGGCGACCTCGGGGCTGACGGTCACGCGGACGGGGACGCGCTGAACGATCTTGGTGAAGTTGCCAGTGGCGTTTTCCGGCGGCAGCAGGCTGAACACCGCACCGGATGCGGGCGACACGCTCTCGACCTTGCCGACGATGTCGGAATCGGGGAACGCATCGACCTTCACATGTACGGTCTGGCCGGGCTTCAGCGAGGCGAGCTGCGTCTCCTTGAAGTTGGCATCCACGTGGACGCTGGTCAGAGGCACGAGGGCCGCCAGACGGGCGCCGGGCTGCACATAGGTGCCGACCTCGACGGCCTTGTTGCCGATGACGCCGTCGACCGGCGCGCGGATCTCGGTGAAGGACAGGTCCCGCTCCGCCTTGTCGACAGCGGTCTGGTACTCGGCGGCAAGGCGCTCGCCCTCGGTCCGCTGGGCCGCCAGGACCTCGACATTCGCTTGGGCGGCCGCCACCGCGGCCTGGGCGCTCTTCACGTCGGCATTGGCGCGATCACGCGCGGCCTTGGCATTCTCGAGCGAGGCGCGGCTGGTGAAGTCCGAGCGGGCGAGCTGCTGCTGGCGGGCATAATCGCTCTCGGCGCGCTCGGCCTCGGCCTGCGCGCTGACCACCTGGGCCTCGGCCTGCGCCACGGAGGCGCGGCCGGCCTCGATCTGGCGGCCGATGCGCGCGATGGCGCTCTGCTGGGTGGCGAACTTGTCCTTGGCGGATTGCAGGGCGAGGCGATAGTCGCCGTCGTCGATCTTGGCGATCAGGTCGCCCGCCTTGACGTTCTGGTTGTTCGTGACCGCGACGGACGCGACGTAACCGGAGATCTTGGCCGACAGGATCGTGATGTCGGCCTGAACATAGGCGTCATCGGTCGAAACCATGAAGCGCCCGTCGGTCCACCAATGGTAGCCCTCGTACCCGCCGAAGCCCAGGGCGGCCGCCAGAACGGCCAGGATGATCGGTTTCTTGCCGAAACCCTTCTTCTTGGCCTTGGGCGGTTCCGCGACGGGGGCAGCCGTCTCCGGCTGGGGAGCCTGAACGGGCTGCCCTTCCCTCGCCGTCTCCGGGCGCTCCTTGGCACCCTGCTCAAACTCTTCCCGATAAGCCATGTGAACCTCTGCAAGCCAACTTAAAGCCCTTGAGTCGAAAAGGTTCGGGCTTATCGTTGCAGTCTTGATCTCTATCGATCGTCCGCCATATATGAGTTGACCGAACCGTTCGGTCAATAGGCAAGACCCAAAAGGAACCAATAGAAGCTATGAGCGCCGCGCATGACCGCCTCCGGGATCAGGAAATGGCCCCGGCTGTCGACGAGAGCCCCGAGAACGCCAAACGCCGCCAGATCCTGGACGGCGCCCGCAAGGTTTTCCTCGCGCAGGGCTTCGATGGCGCGAGCATGGGCGAGATCGCCAAGGTCGCCGGTGTCTCCAAGGGCACGCTCTACGTCTATTTCGACAGCAAGGAGAGCCTTTTCACCGCCCTGACGACGGAGGAGAAGCGCAGTCTGGCCGAGGTCCTGTTCAAGCTCGACCCCGGCGATCCGGACGTTCGCGGAGTTCTGAGGGCGCTGGGACTCAGCTATCTGCGCCGCATGGGAAAGCCGGAGCATATCTCGTCGATCCGCATGGTCATGGGCGCGGCGGAGAAGTTTCCCCATCTGGGACAGGCCTTCTACGAGGCCGGTCCGTGCCAGGGGCTTGCCCGCCTCAGCGCCTATTTCGACAGCCAGGTTGCGGCGGGGCGGCTCTCCATGGAGGATTCCGGCGTGGCCGCCCAGCATTTCCTCGACCTCTGCGTGTCCGGTATGCTGCGCCGCCTTCTCTTCTCGGTCGGCGAACCGCCGACGGAGGCCGAGATCCAGAGGAACGTGGAGAACGCGCTCCGGGTGTTCTTCGCCGCCTATGGGCCGCAGGACCGGCCTAGTGATCCGTCCGCATCGCCTCGGCTACGCGCGCTTTGAGCACGTCCGGCTGACGCAGGATCAGGGCGCCGCGCGTCCGCTCGATCAGCCCCTCCTGGGTCAGCATCGTGAATTCCCGCGTGATCTGCTCGCGGCGGCAGCCGATGCGCGCCGCCACGATGTGATGGAACGGCGGCGGCGTGATGACACGCTCCCCGGACCGGTCCTGGCGGGGCGATGACAGGCGCAGGAGTTCCGAATAGAGCCGGTGCCGGAGATCGAGGACGGTCTGCTCCATGAAACGGGCGTTCAGCTCGCGGATGCGCGACGCCATGAGGCAGAAAAGCCGCTCGGCCACGGGCTGGTGCGAGAAGAGAAGCTCCTTGAAGACGGCAGCCGGCATCACGCAGGCCTCCCCGCGGGTCAGCGCCGTGACGTTGGCGGAACGCGGGACCCCGTCGAGCGCGGCCAGTTCCCCGAACAGATCGCCCGGTCTCATCTCGTGCAGGATGACCTCTTTGCCGGAAGCCGTGCGCATGAGGACCCGGACCTCGCCGGTGAGAAGGAAATAGACGTCCGTGGACGGCTCATCGAAGTCGACCAGGACCTCCTCCGGATCGAAGCGGCGCCAGTTGGCCCGCGCCTCGATCGGCGCAAGGTCGATGTCCAGCCCCTTGAACAGCTTGATCCCTGCAAGCCGCGCCATCGGTTTACTCCCCCTGAATTCGATCCTTGGCTATAGCACAGATTTTACATGGCCAATATGACCTTGTGGCCCCTCCCTCTCTCAGGACTTAAGGACTTTGTCATTGGCGATTCCGGCTAGCCCGCTCCCGACTTAAGACCTTGCCAGCTGCACCGTCCCACGCCAAAAGACCCCATGCTTCACGTCAACGACCTGACCTACCGCATCGGCGACCGGCTGATCCTCGACCGCGCATCCTTCAACCTGCCTGATGGTGCGAAGGTGGGGCTCGTCGGGCGCAACGGCGCGGGCAAGACGACCCTGTTCAAGATCATCCAGGGAGAGCTCGCCACCGAGAGCGGCAGCGTCACCCTGCCCCGCGGCATGAAGATCGGCGCTGTGGCCCAGGAGGCGCCGGGCGGCCCCGAATCCCTGATCGACGTGGTGCTCGCGGCCGACAAGGAGCGCAGCGCTCTGATAGTCGAGGCGGAGCACGCGGACGGCATCCGCCGGGCCGAGATCGAGACGCGGCTCACCGATATCGGGGCCCACTCGGCTCCTGCCCGCGCGGCCGCGATCCTGCACGGCCTCGGTTTCGACGCCGAGGCGCAGAACCGGCCCTGCGCGGATTTCTCGGGCGGCTGGCGCATGCGCGTGGCGCTCGCCGCCGTGCTCTTCACCGAGCCCGATCTGCTGCTCCTCGACGAACCGACCAACTATCTCGACCTGGAAGGCACGCTCTGGCTGTACGATTACCTCGGGCGCTACCCGCATACGGTCCTCGTGATCAGCCACGACCGGGAGCTGCTCGACGCCTGCGTCAACCACATCCTCCATCTCGACCGGGGCAAGCTCACGATCTATCGCGGCGGCTACACCTCGTTCGCCAAGCAATACGCGGAGAAGCGCGAGCTCACCGCCAAGATGGCGGCCAAGCAGGAGGCCGAGCGCAAGCACCTCCAGGCTTTCGTCGACCGATTCAAGGCCAAGGCCTCGAAGGCCCGGCAGGCGCAGTCCCGCGTGAAGCGCCTCGCCAAGCTGGAGCCCATCGCGACCATCGTGGAAGACGACGTGCTGCCCTTCAACCTGCCGGGGCCGGAGCGTCCCGCCGCGCCGCCGCTGATCACCGTCGAGGGCGGGGCCGTTGGCTATGGCGAGCGGATCGTGCTCGACCGCCTCAACCTGACGATCGCACCGGACGACCGGATCGCGCTCCTGGGCTCGAACGGCAACGGCAAGTCCACCTTCTGCAAGCTCATCGGCGGCAGGCTCGCGCCCATGAAGGGCGAGATGCGCACGCCTTCGCGCATGGATGTCGCCTACTTCGCCCAGCACCAGCTCGACGAGCTGAACCCCAAGGCCACCGCCTATGACCACGTGGCCGAGCGCATGCCCGACACGCCCATCGCCAAGATCCGGGCCCGCACGGCACAGATCGGCTTTCCGGGCGCCAAAGCGGATACCCCGGTCTCCGCTCTTTCCGGAGGCGAGAAGGCGCGCCTGCTGATGGGGCTGGCGGCCTTCGACGGTCCTCACCTGCTCATCCTCGACGAGCCGACGAACCACCTCGACATCGACAGCCGCACGGCCCTGATGGAGGCGATCAACGATTACACCGGGGCCGTGATCCTGGTGAGCCACGACCGCTTCCTGATCGAAGCCTGCGCCGACAGGCTCTGGATCGTCGGCAACGGCGGCGTGAAGTCCTTCGACGGCGACATGGACGATTACCGCCAGCTGGTGCTCTCCGGCGATCTCGATCCGCAGAAGCGCTCCGACAAGCCGCAGGCGCCGGCCGCCTCCAAGACGGACGAGCGCCGCGCCGCCGCCGAACGCCGGGCCGCCCTGGCCCCGCTTCGCAAGAAGCTGGAGGCGCTCGAAGGCAGGATGGCCAAGCTCACCGAGGTCATCGGCAAGGTGGACACGGCCCTGGCCGACGGCACCGCCTTCCAGAAGGACCCGGCCAAGGCCACCGAACTGTCGAAGATGCGCGCCGAGGCGGCCGCGACCTTGAGCACCCTCGAAGAGGAATGGCTGAACCTCAGCGGCGAGATCGAGGAAGCTGGGGCCTAGAGCCCTTATCGGCAAAACGGATCCGGTTTGCGGCCCGCGGTCGCTCGAAATATCCCCCTTTCCACGTCACGGAGGTCCCCGGACTCGATCCGGGGATCAGTCCCGGCGATCTCGAAGGATTGAAGTGCCGAGCCTCACCGGACCGGGATGGCCGGGACAGGCCCGGCCATGACGGGCGGGTGGTGGTTATGTCTGTCAAAGAGCCAGCACCTGTGGGCCCGCAGCTTGCGCTGCGAGCCTTTACAGGAGATCGAGGGTGGCGCGACGGGCCGTCCGGCTCGCTGTGTTAAGTTAGCTAGAAGAGCCGGAAGGCCGCTTCGCGCACGGTTCTTTTAGGCGTTTCGACTTGGACCAGCACAGGGCTGCCAAGGGCCTCCTGCCGCCGGCTGCGTGACCGTCGGACAGGACCGTGCCTGCTCCCACACCGTGCGACGCCTCGCGAAGCGCGCCCCTCGTCGGATCAGGCTGTGCAACGATATAGCCAAGGCTCATCCCCCTGTCAAGAACAAAGTGAGAACATAACATCACGCTGCTCACGCCCTCACCCGTCATGGCCGGGCCTGTCCCGGCCGTCCCGGTCGGAAAGACGCGGCGCTTCAAGAGATCGGGATCACCGGCACAAGGCCGGTGATGACGTGGGAGAGGTCATCCCCGCGCTTGTTAGGACGATCCTTCGAGCCGCAGCGGCGCTGCTCCTCAGGATGAGGGCGGAGAGATAGCCGGCTCGCTGCCGCAGGATCGTGCAGACGGTGAGCGCCCTCAAAATGATACGTTATGTCATATTTAACGATATGAATCGTAGCCTGGCGTTGTCATAGGGAGAACGACATATGCTTCGTGCGGTCTTGGCCACGGCATTGATTGCCACCGGTGTAGCTTTCGGAGCGTCCGCGGACGCGCAGGCGCAAGGGCTGGTGCCCTGCTCACGGGAAGGAGGATATTGCCGCGTCCCCTACCCGACTCGCGTCATCTACGGCGTTCCGGGGCGAAGAGCCGAGGTCTTCGTCAGAGGCGGCGGCATCGCCTGCTCGAACAGCATCTTCGGCGATCCGGCGCCGGGCACGCCCAAGCGCTGCGCCTATGTCGCCCGCCGATACGACAGGAACGACCGTTGGGTTGGCGACGGATATCGCATGCCGCCGCGCGGCTATGATCGCGACTTCAGGCGATACGACGAAGGTTACGACCGCCCTGTCCGGCATTACGTCTACTGACGAGAGCATCCTTCGGAGCAGCTCCGGATAGCCGTACGACAAGCGGACGGCCCCGGGCGGCGGACGAGTAAACCAGGAGAGCGAACGCGCCGCTGCAGACCCGTACTCCCTCGTGTCTACTCCCCCGGGGGGCCCGTGTTACCTACTCGGGGCCCACTGAGAATCGAGCCAGGAAGGTATTCTTGCGTAGCCTTATGGGGGAGGCTGACACATGAGAATCCACATTTCCGCCTGCACCGACAGGGTGTTCGCCGAAGGCCTCTTGCCGATGGCGCATCTGACGGAGAGTTCCGCGCTTGCCGTCAACGACAATGCGCTCCGCTCGCAAACAAGACCGAAAATCCGCCTTCATTTGAGGCGCTCGGCTTGCCTCGGGCAGCATGCCGCTAGGTAAGTAAGAGTGCGGCACAGCACATCCGTTCGATCACCCATGAGTTAGCGTTCGGCTGCCTTTGATGGAGGCTGCGATGAACCAGGTCATGTCCTACTGCACGGCGCGGCTTTTCTCGCGTGCCCTCGTGCCTCTCGCCCTGCTCCGGACCCGCGAGATCGAGCCGGGCAACGACAACGATCCGCCGGTCGCATTCCCATCCCTGTGGCGATGACGAGCGCCGCCGCGCTTCGGGCCGATCGCAGCCCTTCCGGCTCGTCCATGATGGCTGCTGCTTAACTCCTTTGGACATTTGAAGCCCTGTGCCGTCGGCTGCGACATTCCTCTGCCGGCGATCACGTGACTCGGCCCGAATGGAGAGGATATTGACCGCCCATGATCTTGAAGAGATCGTCGATCTGTTCGCCATCGGCCGACCGATGCGGAACGCTGGACTCATGCCGGTGAAGGTCGCGACCCTTCCTCTCAGGAAGGCGGTTGCTGTGGTGATCGAGGACTGGTCCGACGACAAGTTCAGGCAGTTGAGCGCCGTGATCCAAAGGCAAACGGGCCCCGCAATCCGCAGCCTCGACGACATCCGGCATCTCTACGATTGCGCCGTTTCGGGCACCGCTTCCCATGGCAGGCGAGGAAGCCCGACCGATCTGTGATAGCCCGGTGGGCATTCTGCGTGGTCGCGCGCTTCTCCGTGCGAGTTATGCATCGGATTATCCGGGCCATGCGCTGAATAACACTCGACTCTTCCTCGGGCTTGGGATTTCCTTCCCGGCAAAATCGGAGGGAACGAAGATCCGCCATGGATGAGGACGAAGACGACTTCTCAGAACCGGTCCGCGATAACCCGGCCAACGACAATTGGGCCCGAGCCTTCCGCTGGGTCGGCCTTGTCTGCGGCCTCGCGATGCTCGGATGGACGGCCGTCCTCCTCCAATGACCCGGAAGGCGATCCGACTCCCGATCTCTACGGCAGACACCGGAGCAAGCGCGCCAAACGCCCGATCGACGGATCGTAGACCCGCTTGAGGGCAATCGGATAGATCACGCGAATCTCATGGGTGGCGCCGCAACCCTCGACGGCCTTCCATGCTGCTCCGCAATGGCGGAGCAGCTGCGCCGGACGATGCTCCGACCTTACGGCTTCACCACCCGGTCGAGCCTGTTGTTCACGAAGAAATACAGCTCGCGGCCGCCGGGCTCGGAATAGAGCACCTGCACTTCGCGCTGTCCCTTGCCGCTCTCGCCGACGAGCACATCGGTCGGCGGCTTGCCCTTCAGGCGCACGAGATCGCATTCCATGATGCCGGGCTCGATGGCCGTCGCCGTTCCGAAGGCCCTGACCGTGCACTGGCCGTCCGGCCCGAGCGTCGGCCCGTCGATCACGGGGCCTCGGGACGCCGAAGGCGCGGGAGCCATCGTCACGGCCGGAGCCGGCGGCGCGCTGGCCGTGCTGGTGCAGCCAGCCAGGACCAACGCCGCGAAAGCGGCACCCGAGAGAACCTTTACACGCATCACCATCAATCCCCGTTACCGGCCGCCCTCGCCTGCAAGGCCTGTTCGAACAGCCGCTGCACATCGCTCCTGAAGGCCTGTCGCGACGCCTCTCGCGAATAGAACATGTGCCCGCCGTCGTAAACACTCAAAGCCACACGCTTCTCGGGACCGAGATCGGGAAGCTGGTTGAGGAGAAGCTGGGAGGCGTAATACGGCGTCACGAGATCGGTGAAGCCGTGGGCGACGAGGACGCGCAGCTTGCCGTCGAGGGACAGGACCTGGCGCAGTTCATCGAGGTTTTCGGGCCCGTTGCGACCGCCGCCCCAACGCCATGCGCCCGTGACCGATCCGTTCAGCAGGTTGTAGCGACCTTCGGCCTTGTAGTTCAGCGTATCCGTCAGATGATGGATGATCGCGCTCGTCAGAGGCGCCGTCATCGCGTCGAGCACGGGATCCTGGAAACGCGACGACAGCGACGTCGGATTGGGATCGGCTGCGGCCACATTGGTGTCGTAGGCGCTGACCACTTCGGCCGAACCGCGCCGGAGTTCCCGCTGAATCGTCCTCATGTCGATGCGACCGGCGAGGCGGCGGGTCAGCTCGGGATCGAGCCCGCTGATTTCCGCCACGCGGCGGCTGATCCGGTCCACGGCTTCCTTGTCCTGCAAGCCGCGCATGAGATCGACGAGATACTCACCCGACGCATAAGCCTCCGCGTCTTTCAACGCGTCCCGGGACACGGTCCCGTTGCGCGAGAGCCTTGCGGCGGCGAGAGACGGCAGGAGAACCGCGCTGGTCCAGGGAGACCCCGCGGTTCCCCGCTCGAGCCAGTTGAAATCGAAGACCGGCGAGACGAGGACGAGCCCGCTGAAGCCGATCCCCTGGTCGCTCTGCAGCTTCTGGGCCAGGAGCGGTCCACGGAAACCGCCATAGCTCTCGCCGACGAAGAATTTCGGCGAGGTGAGACGGTTCTTCTCCTTCAGCCAGCGCATCACCACGGCGGCGAGAGCATCGATATCGCCCTGCACGGAATACATCCGATCCCGCACCTGATCGCCACCGACCACGCGGCTGTAGCCGGTGCCGGGCGGATCGATGAACACGAGATCCGTGAAGTCGAGCCAGGTTTCGGCGTTGGGCACGAGGGCCGTCGGGGCCGAGGGGCTGATCGTCGTCCCGTCCATCGGCAGCAGCCAGGGGCCGATGGCGAGAAGATGCAGATAAGCCGATGATGCGCCCGGCCCTCCGTTCACGGCGAACGTCACCGGCCGCGTCGCCGGATCGGCATCGTCCCGCGTATAGGCCACGAACCCGATCTCGGCCTGGGGCGAGCCCTGCTGATCCGTCAGGGTCAGATGTCCCGCCGTGGCGGTGAAGGACAGGGTCCGGCCCGGGAGCTGCAGGCTGTGACGGGTCACCGATTCCGGCGGCAGGGCCTGCGCGTTCCTCGCCGGGGCCTGGGGCCGGCGCGCCTCCTGCTGCTGGCCCTGGGTCTGCTGGGCCTGCTGCTCCCGATTGCCCGACTGCTCCTGCGCGCCCGCGGCCAGGGGCATCGCCAGGGAGAGGACGAGGGCGGCATAGACAGGAAGACGCGTCGCTCGGGTCATCGGAAGATCCTTGTTTGGCCTGCGTGAAACTGGAGAGAAACCCTCCCGTTGCAAGCACGGAACCGATGACGAGTTTGTGTTTGGGCGGCTCGTTCGCGCGCCCCGACTGTCATGGCCGGCCTTGTGCCGGCCATTTCGATCCTGAAGGGCTCGGGCTTCATGCAACCGGGATCACCGGCACGAGGTCGGTGATGACATGCGGATCGGCCGCTTGCCTCACGCCTTCCGCTGCCAGCGTCCGCTCTCGTCCTGCTGCCAATAGGTCGCGGCATGGCCGCCCTCCTTCACCGCGCGCCATTGGTCGCGGGCGACGGCAAGGGCCTGGACGTCGTTGCCGTCGAACAGGATCGCCAGCCGCTCGTAAGCCGCGATGTCGTTCGGCAGATCTGCGCCCTCCACGAGAAAGCGGATGGAGGCGCCGTTGGGGTTTTCTCCCGACAGGGTGATGAGGATCGGCTGGTCCGCCGCATGGGCCTCGCGGTCGGTGCCGTGCGGCAGGAAGCTTTCGTCGGCGAAGGTCCAGAGATGGTCGTCGAGCGCGGACATGCGCTCCTCGGTCACCGCCTGCACGACGGCGCGCCACCCCCGCTCCAGGGTCTTCTGCAGGAGCGTGGGCAGCACGGCCTCGAGCGGCTGATGCTGGAGGTGGTAGAAAAGGACCTCGGTCATCGCTGATCACAATTTCTTGCGGCCGCAACGGTGGCAGCGCGCCAGAGGTCCCTTTCCGCCATAGTCATCAGGCCTCGTAATGGTCGCGAACGAGACGGTCGAGGAGACGCACGCCCCAGCCGGAACTCCAGCCCTTGTTGATCTCGGTCGCGGGCGAGCCCATGGCCGTGCCGGCGATGTCGAGATGAGCCCAGGGCACGTCGTTGACGAAGCGCTGGAGCAGGGCCGCGGCCGTGCTCGACCCGCCGAAACGGCCGGCGGAGTTCTTCATGTCGGCGAACTTGGATTCGATCATCTTGTCGAATTCCGGCCCGAGCGGCATGCGCCAAACCCGCTCGCCGGTCGCCTTGCCGGCTGCCGTCAGGCGCTCGGACAATTCGTCGTTGTTCGAGAAGAGGCCCGCATATTCCTGCGCCAGGGCCACGAGGATCGCGCCGGTCAGGGTCGCGAGATCGATCATGAACTTCGGCTTGAAGCGGTCCTGCACGTACCAGAGCACGTCCGCCAGCACGAGGCGGCCTTCGGCATCCGTGTTGATGATCTCGATGGTCTGGCCCGACATGGTGGTGACGATGTCGCCGGGACGCTGGGCATTGCCGTCCGGCATGTTCTCGACGAGGCCGATGGCGCCGACCACATTGGCCTTCGCCTTTCGGCTCGCGAGCGCATGCATCAGGCCGACGACGCAGGCCGCGCCCGCCATATCGCCCTTCATGTCCTCCATGCCGGCGCCCGGCTTGATCGAGATGCCGCCCGAATCGAACACCACGCCCTTGCCGATGAAGGCGATGGGACTGTCGTCGGCCTTGCCGCCGTTCCAGCGCATGATAGCGACCCGGCCGCCGCGCACGGAACCCTGAGCGACGCCGAGAAGCGCATTCATGCCGAGCTTCTTCATAGCCTTGTCGTCGAGAATCTCGACCTCGACCCCGAGCTTGCTCAGTTCCTGGGCGCGGGCGGCGAATTCCTGGGGACCGAGGACGTTCGGCGGCTCGTTGACGAGGTCGCGGGCGATGGCGACGCCCTGCTCGATGCCCTCGCGGGACTTATAAGCCTTCTTGGCCGCGGCGGGATCGGCCACGCTGAGAACGAGGCTGCCGCCCTTCTTGGCGTCGCCGTCGTCCTTCTTGGTCTTGTAGCGGTCGAAGCTGTAGCGGCGCAGCTGGGCGCCGAGCGCGATATCGGCGACCGCCTCCGGGGAGACCTCGATTCCGGGCAGGTCCAGCACCACCGTCGCGAGCTTCCCGTTCACCTTGCCGGCGATCAGGCCGCCCAGCTGGACGAAATCGAGGCCGGCCCGGTCCTTCTCGCCGCCGAGGCCGATCACGACCAGTCGGTCGACCGGCAGGTCGGCCGGCACGACGATCGACATGGAGGATTTCGCCTTGCCCTTGAAAGTCTCGGCAGCAGCAGCCTTGGCAATGAGGTCGACGGCCTTCGGGCCCAGCTGCGCCGCGACGGCGCCGGAGGGCTTGAGATCGTCCCCGACGAAAACGACGAGATCGCCGGTTTCAACCTTGCCGTGGGCCTGAAAGTCGATCGTGAAGCTGTCGGCCATGAAATCCTCGTTGTTCTGATGCACATCACCGGTCTTGAGGCCGGCTGCGACGCTGACGATGGGGACATATAGCATATGGCCGGCGAAGGCACGGGGAAGCTGCCGTGAAATCGGCGCAATCCCGGGTTGTTGAAAGCGGCCATCTTGCCTGAGATGATGCGACACGATACCCAGGGCACCGCCGCCCGGGGGCGAAGGGCCTTATGACACTTCTCGAACGCTATATTCTGAAGAACACCTTCAATGCCTTCCTGGCGTGCCTCGTCGCCCTGACGGGCGTGATCTGGATCACGCAGGCGCTGCGCGAGCTCGACCTGCTGACCGGCAAGGGCCAGACCATCGTGATCTTCCTCACGGTCACGGGGCTGTCCCTGCCCGCCCTGATCAACGTCATCGCACCCGTGGCCCTGTTCCTGGCCACGATCTACACCCTGAACAAGCTGAACGGCGATTCCGAGCTGATCGTCATGAGCGCCGGCGGCATGCCGCCGCAGCGCCTCCTGCGGCCCTTCCTCGCCCTGGCCACCTTCGTATGCGCGGTCGTGGCCGTCATCTCGGTCTATCTCATGCCCGCAAGCTTCCAGGAATTGCGCCAGCTGTTCACGAAGATCAGGGCCGATTTCGTAGGCACCATGGCCAAGGAAGGGCAGTTCATCACCCTGGAGAGCGGCTTCACGTTCCATTACCGGGAGCGCTCGGGGGACGCCCTTCTCGGGATCTTCATGGAAGATCTGCGGGACAAGGACAAAGCCATCGTCTACCTGGCCGAGCGCGGACAAACCGTCGAACAGAACGGCACTGCCTATCTCGTGCTCCAGAAGGGCAGCGTCCAGCGCAAGGAGCCGAACAGCCGCGATACGTCGATCGTCGCCTTCGAGCGCTATGCGGTCGACCTGTCCGCCTTCAGCAAGGAGGGTGGCGAGGTCGTCTACAAGCCGCGCGAGCGAAGCACGACCCAGCTCCTCTTCCCCGACAAGGGCGAGTTCATCTACCAGGAGCAGCGCGGGCGCTTCCGGGCCGAGCTGCACGACCGCCTGTCGTCCTGGCTCTACCCGCTCGCCATGATGGTCATCGCCTTCGCGGCCTTGGGCGAAGCGAGAACGACTCGCCAAGGGCGCGGTCTCGCCATCGCCGGCGCGGTCGTCGCCATCGTGCTGCTGAGAATTCTCGGCTTCGCCGCGTCGAGCGCCGTCGCGAGGACGGCGACGGCGGTGATCGCCGTCTACGGCGTTCCCCTGGCGGGCATCTTCATCAGCCTGCTGTTCATCTTCAAGGGACCGGCCATGCGCTCCGCACAGGCGAAGCTCTATACGACCTTCCGCAACCTGCTGCCGTCGCGCGCTCCCGCAGCTCAGAAGGCCTGACCATGCTGATCGGCCGCACCCTCGGGGCCTATTTCTCGCGACAGTTCATGAAGACGATCTTCCTTGTCTTCGCGACTGTCTTCACCCTCGTCTACACGCTCGACTTCGTGGAACTCATGCGCCGGGCGGGCGATGCGCCGGCGGCGACGCCCGCGGTGATCGCTCAGCTCGCCCTGTTCCGGACACCGGCCATCGCCGAGCAGGTCATGCCCTTCGCGGTGCTGTTCGGCAGCATGGCGGCCCTGCTCCAGCTCAGCCGCAAGCTCGAGCTGGTGGTGGCCCGGGCGGCCGGAATTTCCGCCTGGCAGTTCCTGCAGCCGGGCCTTCTGATCGCCCTGCTGATCGGCGTCCTGTCCGTGACCGTCTACAACCCGGTCTCCGCCATCCTCAAGCAGCGCGCCTCGGCCCTGGAGACGCAGACCTTCTCCCGACCGACCCAGAACCGGGAGAAGCCGATCTGGATTCGCCAGAGGAGCCAGGACGGGCAGGCCATCCTTCGAGGCGACGGTTCGGCCACCGACAGCCCGACCCTTTACGGGGTCACGGTCTATGCCTTCGACCAGGCGGGGGTCTTCACCCACCGGATCGAAGCCAAGGAAGCGACGCTGCACGAAGGCTTCTGGGAGCTGAAGGATGCCCGAATCCTCTCGGCCACCGAGGAGCCCCAGTCCCATGATCGTTACCTGATCGCCTCGAACCTCCAGCCCTCGCAGGTTCGACAGAGCTTCATCGAACCCGATGCGGTTCCGTTCTGGGACCTCAAGGAGACGATTAACCGCATGGCCCAGGCGGACATCAACGTCACCGCCTACCAGCTCCATTACGATCTCCTCCTGGCCCGCCCTCTGCTGTTCATCGCCATGGTTTTCGTGGCCGCATCCGTATCGTTAAGATTCTTTCGATTTGGCGGTGTAGCGATGATGGTTCTGGGTGGCGTCGCGGCCGGCTTCATGCTTTATGTCGCCACGGAGCTTATGGCGGAGCTTGGCGCCGCCGGAATCATCAGTTCCCTTGTTGCAGCCTGGTTCCCAGCTGTAGTAGGCAGTCTGTTAGGGACCCTGGCGTTATTGCATCAAGAGGACGGCTGACCGGCCTCGATAAAAAGGTTTGTTAAGGAGTGGGGATGCGGCAGCGGCTTAAGACAACGATCGCAACGTCTGCGATCGCAGCGGCTCTGTTAGCTGCTGGGTCTGTGCCTGCGCTCGCCCAGGCGACCCTGAACGACGCCATCGCCGGGCGCGCTAAATCCGGATCGGGCCAGGATCGCCTTCTCGTTGACGCTAAGGAAATCGTTTACGACAACGACAAGAACACGATCGCCGCTTCCGGCGACGTACAGATGAACTACCAGGGCCGGACGCTCCAGGCCGATCGGGTCACCTACGACCGGAACACCGGCCGCGTCTTCGCCGAAGGCAATGCCCGCCTCACCGATGCCAGCGGCACCGTCGCCACGGGCGACCGATTCGAGCTGACGGACGACTTCAAGAACGGCTTCATCGATTCCCTGAGAGTGGTCCAGACCACCGTCGAGCAGGGCCGCCCGCTCACGACCCGCTTCTCCGCCCCCCGGGCCGAACGCGCCGAGGGCGAGACGACGGTTTTCGAGCGCGGCACCTACACGGCCTGCGAACCCTGTAAGGACAACCCGGAGCGGCCGCCTCTCTGGCAGGTCAAGGCCGCCAAGATCATTCACAACAACAGCGAACGGACCATCTATTACGAGGACGCTACCCTCGAGCTCCTCGGCATTCCGGTCGCCTACATGCCCTATTTCTGGACGCCGGATCCGACGGTCAAGCGCAAGACGGGCTTCCTGTCGCCGCGTTATGTCTATTCCAGCTCCCTCGGCTACGGCGGCTCCGTGCCGTTCTTCTGGGCGATCGCGCCGAACTACGACCTGACCCTCAGCCCGACCTATCTGAGCCGGCAGGGTCTTCTCGCCCAAGCCGAATGGCGTCACCGGCTCGACAACGGCACCTACACCATCCGCGCCGCCGGTATCTCGCAGCAGGATCCCGAAGCCTTCCTTCCCTCTCCGAACGGAGCAGGTGATCGCGACTTCCGCGGCTCGCTGGAGACGAACGGCCTGTTCTACATCAACCAGAACTGGCGCTGGGGCTGGGATATCGCCCTGCTGTCCGACAAGTGGTTCCTGTCGAACTACAAGATCCGCAGCGAGAGCCTCAGCTCGTACTACGTCAAGGAGTCGATCTCGACCCTGTATCTGCAGGGCGCGGGCGACCGCTCCTTCTTCGACATGCGGGGCTACTACTTCCAGACCCTGTCGAGCTCCGATTGGCAGAAGCAGCAGCCGGTCGTCGCTCCCGTTCTCGACTACAACAAGCGCTTTACGCCCTCGACCATCGGCGGCGAGTTCGCGCTCGACGTGAACGTGACGCACCTTTCCCGCGATGCCGCGCAGTTCGATCCATTGTCGATTGCGAACACGACCCGTTTCGGCGTTGCTCAGACCTGCATCATCTTCGACCCTGCTCAGTGCCTTGTCCGGGGCATCAGCGGCTCGACTTCCCGCGCGTCCGTCACCGCCTCTTGGCGCCGTGAGTTCGTCGATCCGGCCGGTCAGGTCTGGACGCCGTTCGCCTATCTCCGGGCCGACAGCTTCTGGATTTCCCCGAACTTCAGCGGCTACCAGAACCCGCAGCTCGCGAACTATCTCGATCCGGGCGACGATTATCTCTTCCGGGCCATGCCGGCCGTGGGCGTCGAGTATCGCTATCCGTTCATCGCCAGCCTGGGCACCTCCGGCAAGCAGGTCCTCGAGCCGATCGCGCAGGTGATCGCACGTCCGAGCGAGACCCGGATCGGCAGCCTCCCCAACGAGGACGCCCAGAGCCTCGTGTTCGACGACACGTCCCTGTTCGATTGGGACAAGTTCTCCGGCTACGACCGGGTCGAAGGAGGCGTTCGCGCCAATGTCGGCATCCAGTACACCATCACGGGCGCCGACGACTTCTACGCCAACGTGCTCTTCGGGCAGTCCTATCAGATTGCGGGGCTCAACTCGTTCACCCATCCCGACCTCGCCAATGTCGGGCTGGATTCGGGGCTGGATTCCCGGGCCTCGGATTATGTCGGCCGCTTCCAGATCTCACCGAATGCGAACTTCGCTTTCGTGACCCGCGCGCGCTTCGACCAGGAAGATTTCGGCCTCAACCGGTTCGAAGCCGGATTCAGGGCGAACTTCAATCCGTACCTGCCGGTGTCGACCTCGGTGACCTATGCCAATTACGCGGCCCAGCCGGCCATCGGCTTCCCGCTGCGGCGCGAAGGCCTGCTCGGCACGGCCCGGTGGGATATCACGCCGAACTGGTACGTGTCCGGCTCGGTCCTCCTCGATCTCGACCGCTATCTCCTGGCGCGTGAAACCTATCTGACCCAATTCGCCCTCAACCCCGAGACGGCCGTCTACAACCGGCAGAACGTCGCCTATGTGAGCGGCATGTCGCTCGGAATCGGCTATATGGACGAATGCACCACATTCTCCCTCAGCTACAGCGTGACCCCGCGCGAAGTGGTGCGGAATTCGGGTGAGAGAAGCCAGAATCAAACCATCGCGTTCACTCTCGAATTCCGCTCTCTCGGCGAAGTGGGCTATACTCAGAACCTCAGCGGCCTTTCCTCGGAAGAAGGTGTATCGACCCAGTGATGGGGCTCCAACAGCGCCCTTCTCTCCTCCTGACACAGGGTGATCCGGCCGGGATCGGACCCGAATTGAGCCTGAGGGCCTGGCTGGAACGGGACGCCGCGTCTCTTCCGGCCTTCGGGGTCGTCGGCGATCCCGGGCATCTCGATCGCGTCGCGAAGCGCTATGGCTGGGACGTCCCCATCGTGGCCGTCGAACCGGACCAGATTCGAGCCGCCTTTTCGCACGCGCTCCCTGTCGTTCCGTTGAGCGCGCCGGTTTCCGCGGAGCCGGGAAAACCCGACCCGGCCCATGCTGCATCCGTCATCGAATCCATCGGGACGGCCGTTCGCCTCGTGCGAGCGGGCTCGGCGGCCGCCGTCGTGACGAACCCCATCGCCAAGCACGTTCTCTACGAGGCCGGCTTCCGGCATCCGGGCCATACGGAGTTTCTTGCGGCTCTCGCAGCGGAAGGCGGACCGGAGACATACCACCCCGTCATGATGCTCTGGAGCGAGCCGCTCGCCGTCGTCCCCGTCACGGTGCATATTCCCCTGGCGGATGTGCCCGCGGCCCTGACCACGGACCTGATCGTCCTCACAGGCCGGATCGTCGCCCGGGAGCTGCGGCAGCGGTTCGGCGTCGAGAACCCGAGGCTCGCCCTCGCGGGGCTCAACCCCCATGCGGGCGAAAGCGGCGCGATGGGCACGGAGGACGAGTCCGTCATCGTCCCGGCGGCCGACATCCTGCGGTCGGAGGGCATCGACGTGACGGGCCCCCTGTCGGCGGACACCATGTTCCATGCCCGAGCGCGCAGCCGGTACGATGCAGCCCTTGCCATGTACCACGATCAGGCGCTGATCCCCATCAAGACCATCGCCTTCGACGAAGCCGTCAACGTGACCCTCGGGCTGCCCTTCGTGCGGACTTCGCCCGACCACGGCACGGCTTTCGACATTGCCGGCAAGGGGATCGCCCGCCCCGACAGCCTCATGGCGGCCCTGAAGCTGGCCGCCCGCCTGACAAGCCCATGAGCCAGATCGACGATCTTCCCCCGTTGCGCGAGGTCGTGCGCACGCACGGTCTGATGGCCAAGAAATCGCTCGGCCAGAATTTCCTGTTCGACCTCAACCTCACCAGCCGCATCGCCCGCTCGGCGGGCCCGCTGGAGGATGCCACCGTCATCGAAGTCGGCCCCGGCCCCGGAGGCCTCACCCGCGCCATCCTGGCGGCGGGCGCGAAGAAGGTCATCGCCATCGAGCGCGACAGCCGCTGCCTGCCCGCCCTTGCCGAGATCGCCGAGCATTATCCGGGACGGCTGGAGGTCGTCGAAGCCGACGCGCTCGCGTTCGATCCGCGCCCGTTGGTCGGCGACGGGCTCGTGCGGATCATCGCCAACCTGCCCTACAATGTCGGCACGGCCCTTCTGACCGGCTGGCTCACCGGCGAGGCCTGGCCGCCCTGGTGGGCCGCGCTCACCCTCATGTTCCAGCGCGAGGTGGCCGAGCGCATCGTCGCGGACGAAGATGATCCGAAGAACTATGGCAGGCTCGGCGTCCTCTGCGGCTGGCGGACGGAGGCGCGCATCCTCTTCGACGTACCGCCCTCCGCCTTCGTGCCGCCGCCGAAGATCACGTCGAGCATCGTGCACCTGACCCCGCGGGCCAACCCGCTGCCCTGCCGCATCGGCGCCCTCGAAGCTGTCACCCGCGCCGCCTTCGGGCAGCGCCGCAAGATGCTGCGCCAGAGCCTGAAATCCATCGCTCCCGACCCGGCCGCGATGATCGCAGCGGCCGGGCTGGAGGAGACGATCCGCGCGGAGAACATCCCGGTAGAGGGCTATGTTGCCCTGGCGAATGCCTATGATGCCTTGAGGCATCGGCAGAGCTGAGACGCTCGTCGTCCCTCGCCATCCCGCCATTCCCGCCTATATGAAGCCGCTGGACCGGCGCGGGGGCTCCTCTTCATGAGACCTTAACCGCGCCCTTCCATGATGGGATCATCGTGAGCGGCTCAACCGGCCGCGAAAGGAGAAGGCGGGAATGTCGCAGCCGCGCAAGACGATCGGGCTTCTGTTCGGGGGACGCTCGGCGGAGCATGAAGTCTCGAAACTGTCGGCGGCCAATGTCCTGCGGGCTCTCGATCCCGACCGCTACGACATCGTCCCCATCGGCATCGGCCGGGACGGACGTTGGCTTCTCTGCGACAATGGCAATGGTGGCGGAAGGGGTGCGAAATCCCTGGAGATCCCGGACGGCGCCCCGCAGGTAGCCCTCCTCCCCGGTGGCGCGGGCGAGATGATCGTGCTGAACGGCGCCGGGCCCGCGCGCTCCCTCAACCTCGATGCGGTCGTGCCCGTGCTACACGGTCCCAACGGCGAGGACGGAACGGTCCAGGGCTTTCTCGAACTGGCCAATGTTGCCTATGTGGGCTCTGGCGTCATGGGCTCCGCCGCCGGCATGGATAAGGACATCGCCAAGCGTCTCCTGCGCGACAGCGGCCTCCCGGTGGTGCCGTTCCTGACGCTGACCGCGCGCAGCCACGTCGATTACAAGGCCGCAAAGGACGCGCTCGGAACGGCCGATCTCTTCGTCAAGCCGGCCAATATGGGCTCGTCCGTCGGCGTGTCCCGCGCGTCGTCCGCGGAGGAATTCGACAGGGCCTGCGAGCGTGCGTTCAGGTACGACGGCAAGGTGCTCGTGGAGCGCAGCGTCACGGGCGCCCGGGAGATCGAGTGCTCCGTGCTCGAGGATGCCTCGGGCGACGTCCGCGCCTCTCCGCTGGGCGAGATCGTGCCGGCCGACAGCCACGGGTTCTACAGCTACGACGCCAAGTATATCGATGCGGATGGTGCGCTCCTGCGCATCCCGGCGGAACTCTCATCCTTCGCGGCTGGTCGCATCCAGGATCTTGCCGTCGCAACCTTCAAGACGCTCGCCTGCGAGGGGCTGGCCCGTGTCGACTTCTTCCTGGATCCCAGGAACGACGACGGCCTCTACATCAACGAGGTGAATACCCTGCCCGGTTTCACGGCGATCAGCATGTACCCCAAGCTCTGGGAAGCGGGCGGCCTGCCGCAGAGCGAGCTGATGGAAGTGCTGCTGGGACACGCCATCGCCCGCCACGAACGCCGGAACGCGCTCGCGCTGGTGTGAGCAGGCTCAGTCGATCGTCTCGGCGAGCAAGCCTTCGACGAACTCGGAGAGGCCGACGAGGCGTTCGCGCTTGAGGCGCTCGGCCGCCTGAATGGCTTTCAGGCTCTCGAAGGACTTGCCGAGATCCTCGTTGACGATCACGTAATCGTACTCGACCCAGCGCTCCATCTCGATGCGGGCATTGGCGAGACGCTTGGCGATGACGTCGGGCGCATCTTCCGCGCGACGTTCGAGCCTCGCCTTCAGTTCCTTGAAGCTCGGCGGCAGGACGAAGACGGTCACCACGTCGTCCGGCAGCTTCTGCCGGACCTGACGGGTCCCCTGGTAGTCGATATCGAAGACCATGTCCTGGCCGGATGCCAGGGTCCTCTCCACGGGCTTGCGCGGCGTGCCGTAGAAGTTGCCGTGCACCTCGGCCCATTCCAGGAGCTCGTCGCGATCCCGCATCGCCAGGAACTCTTCCACGTCGATGAAATGATAGTGCCGTCCCTCGATCTCGGAGGGACGCTTGGGGCGGGTCGTCACGGAAACGGATAGGACACCGGCCCGCTCTTCCACGAGGCTGCGAGTGAGCGTGGTCTTACCGGCGCCGGACGGCGAGGACAGGATGAGGATGAGGCCGCGACGGCCGACCGGAGGCTTCGAATCTTGGTTCACCGCATCACTCCACATTCTGAACCTGCTCGCGGAATTGCTCGATCACGGCCTTCAATTCAAGCCCGATCCGCGAGAGGGATACGTCGTTGGCCTTCGCACACAGGGTATTCGCCTCGCGGCCGAACTCCTGCGCCAGAAAATCGAGCCGTCGGCCGACCGATCCGCCCTCCTGCAGCAGTCCCCTCGCGGCATCCACATGGGCGCGCAAACGGTCGAGCTCCTCGCGGATGTCGGCCCGCGCGGCGATGAGCACGGCCTCCTGATGCAGCCGCGCCGGATCGAGGCTGGTCTTGCCGTCGAGCAACTCGGCGATCTGCGCCTCCAGGCGGGCGCGAATGGCGTCGGGCTGACGGGCCGGCGCCGCTTCGGCTTCGTCGACGAGGCGCGAGATGATGTCGAGCTGCTGGCCGAGGACGGCAGCGAGCGCCTGCCCCTCCTTCAGTCGCACCGCCTTGAGCGATTCGATCAGCGCGCCGATCCCTGCCCGCAAGGCCGCCACGAGGTCCTCGTCCTGCAATGGATCGGCGGCATCGTCGTCGAGCTCGACCACGCCGCGCACCGACAGGAGACCGTCGAGGGAAGCAGGCTGCACGTTGTCCGGGAGCGACAGGCCGCCGATGGCCGAGAGCAGCGATTGCAGCACGTCCTGGTTCACGCGCAGCTTGGGTGCGGACGTCGCCTTGCCGAGCGCCAGATTGAGCTGGCCCTGGCCGCGGGTCAGGGCCTTGAGGATCAGGCCCCGCGCTTCCTCGCCGATGGTGTCGAGACCCGAGGGAGTTCGGACGCGGACCTCGAGGCCACGTCCGTTCACCGTCTTGAGCTCCCAGGCCCATTGATAGGATCCGGTGACGCCGGCCTCACGGGCGAAGCCGGTCATGCTCGCAATGGACATACGCTAACCTCGAACGGAATGAAAAAACCGGCGCGACCATAATGCGCGCCGGTGCAAGTGTCGACGAGCGATCTCGATCCAGCCTAGGCGGTTCACGGCTGCCGGAGGGCCGGAACGTTCTTCGGACTGTTCAGATCGAAGCTCTTGTTCTTGAGCGGATCCTTTTCGGTTCCCTCACTGGCGTCGAAGCCGCGTCCCAGACGCCCGCCGGCCGTGGGCTGTGCATTGGCGGAACCACGCAGGGCGGGCGGCGCACCGGCAGGCAGGTTCGTCTGCTCGCCATCCGGCACCACCCGGTCGACGTCGTCGGCTCCAGGCGCCGGGCGGGTCTTCTCGATCTGCCGCCAGCGCGCCACGTTGCGCTGATGCTGCTCGTACGATTCGGCGAAGGCATGGCCTCCCGAGCCGTCGGCCACGAAGTACAGATCCTTGGTGCGCGAGGGGTTGGCTACGGCTTCGAGGGCGGCGCGGCCCGGATTGGCGATCGGCCCGGGCGGAAGGCCTTCGACCACATAGGTGTTGTAGGGCGTCGCAGCCTCGATCTCGCTGCGCAGGATGCCGCGTCCCAGCGTGCCTTTGCCGCCGACCAATCCGTAGACGATGGTCGGATCGGACTGGAGCTTCATTCGCCTCTGCAGGCGGTTGATGAAGACGCCGGCCACACGGGTGCGCTCGTCCGCCCGGCCCGTCTCCTTCTCGACGATGGAGGCCAGGATCACGAGTTCTTGCGGGGACTTGATCGGCAGCTCGTTCGAGCGGCGCTGCCAGATCTGCTCGATGGCCTGGCGCTGGGCCGCCTGCATGGTGGCGATGATCTGCTGGCGGGTCGTGCCGCGCTCGAACTTGTAGGTATCGGGCAGGAGCGAGCCTTCGCGCGGGGTTTCGGCCACGTCGCCGGTGAGGATCTCGTGCTCGTAGAGCCGGCCGACGATCTGCTCGCTGGTCAGCCCCTCGGGAATCGTCACTGCATGCAGGATCGCCTTGCCCTGGATGAGGGTATCGATGGCATCCTCGATGCTGGTGCCGGCCTTGAACTGGAACTCGCCGGCCTTCAGCTGACCGCGCTGCCGGTTCATATGGGCATAGATCTGGAACAGCAGCGGCTGGTTGATGACGCCCTCGTCCTTGAGGATGTTGGCGATCTCGCCCGTGCCGGTGTTGCGGGGAATCACGACGACCTTGTCGCTCTGCAGGGGGCCCTGGACCGTCACCTCGTGCTGCAGCACGGAGAAGCCGAAGATCCCGGCGATCGCCAGAGCCACGAACAGGGTCAACAGGCCGCTCAGGAGCGACAGCATTCCCCTGCGGCGGCGGCGGAGTTTCGGTGGCGGGGGCGGAGCCATCGACGGCTTGATGGCTTCATTGGGAGACCGGGGGGCGAGACGGGGCTGCGCCGATCCGTGATCGGGTTCGTCGACCGGAGGGAGAAGGATCTTTTTCTTTCGTCCGAACATCACGCCGCTTTTCTCGTATCGGCCGGCGGTCCTGCCGGTCCGCCGACACCCTAACAGGGATTATGGCGAAAAGCCGTAACAGACCTCCCCGCCCTCGCATCGGACCCGAAATCGGCGCATCGCTCGCGTGGACAACCGGTCCACTGTCGCTGACGTGGCCCTTCGGGTCCGCACGATGCGCTATGCTACGCGACGAAGAATGAGCGAAGCGTTAGTCCCGCCGAACCCGAAGGAGTTCGACAAGGCGGTGTTGATCTCCTTCCGCTTGGCCTTTTTAGGCACGAGATCGATCGCCGTCTCGACGGAGGGGTTGTCCAGGTTGATGGTCGGCGGAGCGATCCCGTCCCGGATCGCCAGCACCGAGAAGATCGCTTCCACGGCGCCCGCGGCCCCCAGGAGATGGCCGATGGCGGACTTCGTGGAGGACATGGTCAGCTTGTCCGCCGCATTGCCGACGATCCGTTCGATGGCTTTCAGCTCGATCTCGTCACCCAGCGGCGTCGAGGTGCCGTGCGCGTTCACATAGTCGATTTCGGACACCTGGATGCCGGCGCGCTTGATGGCGGCGGACATGCAGCGATAGGCCCCGTCGCCGTCCTCGGACGGCGAGGTGATGTGATAGGCATCGCCGGACAGGCCGTAGCCGATGACCTCGGCATAGATCTTGGCGCCGCGCGCCTTGGCATGCTCGTATTCTTCCAGAACGACGACGCCTGCGCCCTCGCCCATGACGAAGCCGTCACGGTCCTTGTCGTAGGGGCGCGAGCCGCGGGTCGGATCGTCGTTGAAATTCGTCGACAGGGCGCGGCAGGCGGCGAAACCCGCGATGGAAAGGCGGTTGATCGGGGATTCCGTGCCGCCGGCCACCATCACATCCGCATCGCCGAGGGCGATGAGGCGGGCCGCGTCGCCGATGGCGTGGGCGCCGGTGGAGCAGGCCGTCACGACCGCATGGTTCGGCCCCTTCAGGCCATGCTCGATGGACACGTAGCCGCCGGCCAGATTGATGAGGCGTCCGGGGATGAAGAAGGGCGAGATGCGCCGGGGACCGCGCTCGATCAGGGTGGCCGAGGCCTCGTAGATGCCGCCGATGCCGCCGATGCCGGAGCCGATCAGCACGCCGGTCGCGCATTGATCCTCGTAAGTCTTGGGCTCCCAGCCGGAATCCCGCAGGGCCATGGTGGAGGCAGCCATCGCATAGACGATGAAGGGATCGACCTTGCGCTGCTCCTTGGGCTCCATCCATTCGTCGGCGTTGAAGGTGCCGTTGGAACCGTCGCCGCGCGGGATCTGGCAGGCGATCTGGCACGCGAGATCATCGACCTGAAAATCCGTGACCTTGCCGGCCCCGCTCTGCCCCTCGACGAGGCGGGACCATGTGGCGTCGACACCGCTTCCAAGCGGAGTGACCATGCCAAGACCTGTGACAACTACCCGGCGCATGAATTCCTGCCCTATCGATCAATATAATTCGGGCGTCGGATGAGTCACCCGACGCCCTTTCCAGCCCTGTTAGGCTGCGTTCTTCTCGAGGAAGCGGATGGCGTCGCCGACCGTCACGATGGTCTCAGCCGCGTCGTCCGGGATCTCGACGTTGAACTCTTCCTCGAACGCCATCACCAGCTCGACCGTATCCAGGCTGTCGGCGCCCAGGTCGTCGATGAAGTTGGCGTTGTCGGTCACCTTGTCGGCTTCGACGCCGAGGTGCTCGACAACAATCTTCTTCACGCGATCAGCGACGTCACTCATCGTTTTTTCCTCAGTGGCTGCCGCCTCAGGAATTGGGCGGATTAAGAAATCAAATTAGATCAGCTGTTCAGCTGACAACGCTGAAACGGCTACCCTGCGCCGTGCAAAGCCGCATTTTTAAGCGCCGGTCAACCCCTTTGACCTGATCGGGATCATGCTTAACACAAGCTTATCCTCTCTGGCGAGGGGTGAACGGCACCTGCAAACAGATTCCGGAACAGGCGATAAGTTCCTTTAGAACATAGCCATTCCGCCGTTGACGTGCAGGGTTTGACCCGTCACGTAGGCGGCCTCGGCGGAGGCGAGATAAACAACCGACGAGGCGATCTCATCCCCCTGGCCGAGCCTTCCCATAGGGATGGTGCCGAGGATGCCCTCGCGCTGCTTCTCGTTCAGCACGTCGGTCATGGGCGACGCGATGAAGCCCGGGGCGACGCAGTTGACCGTGATGTTGCGGCTCGCCACCTCGGCGGCGAGCGCCTTGGTCATCCCGATCAGGCCCGCTTTCGAGGCCGCGTAATTGCCCTGTCCCGGATTGCCCGTCGAACCCACGACCGAGCCGATATTGACGATCCGACCGTAGCGCCGGCGCATCATGCCCTTCACGGCCGCCCGCGACAGGCGGAAGGAGGCGGTCAGGTTCACGGCGATGACCGTGTCCCATTCCTCGTCCTTCATGCGCATGAACAGGTTGTCCTTGGTCACGCCCGCGTTGTTGACCAGGATGTCGAGGCCGTCCATGGCGGCCTCTGCCGCCGGGACGAGGGCCTCGACCGAATCCTTGTCCGCCAAGTTCGCCTCGACGACGTGGACCCGCTCGCCCAAGGACGAGGCCAGCTCGTCGAGGGCCGAGCGTCGGGTGCCCGACAGGGTCACGATCGCGCCCTGGGCGTGGAGGGAGCGGGCGATGGCGCCGCCGATACCGCCTGTGGCGCCGGTGACGAGAGCCTTGCGGCCGGTGAGATCGAACATGCAGGGCTCCTTATGCGGTCAGAGAGGCTTTGAAGGCGGCGACATCCTCAGGGGTGCCGATGGCCGTAGCCGTGGTCCCGGCGGCGATGCGCTTCACGAGCCCGGTCAGGACTTTGCCCGACCCGACTTCATAAAATGCTTCGACACCCTGGGCGGCGATATAGGCCACGCTCTCGCGCCAGCGGACCGTCCCGGTGACCTGGCGGACGAGCGCATCCCGGATCGCCGCCGGGTCGGTGATGGGCCCGGCTTCCACGTTCGCCACGACCGGAACCACGGGAGCATTCACGGTCACGCCGGCCAGGGCCTCGCGCATGGCGTCGGCGGCGGGCTGCATGAGAGCGCAATGGAAGGGGGCGGACACGGCGAGCATCACGGCGCGTTTCGCGCCCTTGGTCTGGGCGATCGCCACGGCCCGTTCCACGGCGGCCTTATGGCCGGAAACGACCACCTGGGCGCCGCCATTGTCGTTGGCCGCGTCGCAGACCTCGCCCTGAGCCGCCTCGCCGGCGACCTCAAGGGCAGCGTCGTATTCCAGGCCGAGAAGCGCCGCCATGGCGCCCTGCCCTACGGCGACGGCGCCCTGCATGGCATTGCCGCGAATCCGCAGCAGGCGGGCCGTATCGGAGATCGAAAGGCTGCCGGCGGCGGCGAGCGCCGAATATTCGCCCAGCGAGTGCCCGGCCACGAAGGCGGCATGCTTCTTGAGGTCGAGACCGGCCTCGGCCTCCAGCACCCGGATCGCCGCCAGGCTCACGGCCATCAGAGCCGGCTGGGTGTTGGCCGTGAGGGTCAGCTCCTCGGCCGGGCCTTCCCACATGATGGTGGAAAGCCTCTGGGAGAGAGCCTCGTCCACCTCGTCGAAAACGGCCTTGGCCACCGGAAAGGCGTCGGCCAGGGCCTTGCCCATGCCGACGGCCTGGCTTCCCTGGCCGGGAAAAATGAATGCGCGCTTCATCGGGAGCGGACCCCTTCCTTGATAGAATCCGCGCGGGACTCGCACCGGGACGCTGAGGAGTCAAGGCAGAGAACACGCCGGCCGGCACTTGACCTGTTTATCAGATAAGGCGGCGCCAGCCGGTCAGAAGACTTTTATCGATGCCGCCTCGCCGGACGCCGAGCATGATCATAAGCCAAGCGATGGAATGCCCCGGCCCAAGCCGTCCCTTGCGTAAACCTGTCAACGCACACCTGAACTGACATGACAACGGCCCCGCTTGTAACGGCAGGGGCCCGGAGCGGGCGTGTGCGAGCGCACCTGCGGTTAAGTCCCTGCCGGAGAACGCTTCCTCTTGTTTTCTCGGTCCAACCGGTGTATCCGGTCCCCCTTCCGCTATTCTCATGACTGAAGAAGGAGCCCCGCATGGCTCGCGTGACCGTCGAAGACTGCATCGACAAGGTCGACAACCGGTTTGAGCTCGTTCTGCTGGCAAGCCACCGGGCCCGCCTCATTTCGTCGGGTTCCCCGCTGACGATCGACCGCGACCGCGACAAGAACCCCGTCGTGGCGCTGCGCGAGATCGCCGACGAGACGATCGCTCCCGATGACCTGAAGGAGCAGCTGATCCACTCGATGCAGAAATACGTCGAGGTGGATGAGCCGGAGGCCGAGGCCGTCCCCATGCTCAGCAATACGGCCGCCGCACCCTCGACCGGCGGCGACAACGATGCGGACGTCCAGTTCGACCGCATGAGCGAAGAAGACCTGCTTCGCGGCCTGGAGGGCCTCGTGCCCCCGAGCAGCAGCGCGGACGACGACGACCGCGAATAAGCTTCGCGACGATTTCAAAAGCCCGGCTCGATGCCGGGCTTTTTTGTTGGCTGGCTTAACCACGCCTCCGCATAGGCGGCCTGCGGCAAGCTATTCAGCTTGCGGTTGGAAGACGTTGTACAATATCTTCGATAGCTTCGTCATTTCAGCCAGATAACAGGACCAAAGGGGATCACGGCCGCATGATGCGCCAGTACGAACTTGTCGAGCGGGTCAAGCGTTACAACCCCTCGACCAACGAGGCGCTTCTCAACCGCGCTTACGTGTATGCCATGATGGCCCATGGCAACCAGAAGCGCGCATCCGGCGACCTGTTCTTCGGCCATCCCCTCGAAGTGGCGGCGATTCTCACGGATCTGAAGCTCGACGATGCCACCATCGCGGCGGCGGTCCTCCACGACACGGTGGAGGACACGCAGGCGACCCTGGAAGAGATCAACAAGACCTTCGGGCCGCAGATCGGCGCTCTCGTCGACGGCCTGACCAAGATCAAGCGGCTGGACCTCGTCTCGAAGCGGGCGGCCCAGGGCGAGAACTTCCGCAAGCTCCTGCTGGCCATCGCGGACGACGTGCGCGTGCTGCTGGTCAAGCTCGCCGACCGCCTGCACAACATGCGCACCCTCCAGTTCATGCCGGCGGAGAAGCGCAAGCGCATCGCGGAAGAGACCCTCGACATCTACGCTCCGCTCGCCGGACGCATGGGTATCCAGGAAATGCGCGAGGAGCTGGAGGAGCTCGCCTTCCAGAACCTCGATCCCGAGGCCTACGAGGCCATCAAGCGCCACCTGCACGAGCTTTCCGCCCGAAGCGAGAAGCTCGTCGAGGAAATCGAGCGCACGCTGACGACCAAGCTGCGCGCTCAAGGCATCGAGGCGATGGTGACGGGACGTCAGAAGCGGCCCTATTCCATCTGGCGCAAGATGGAGCGGAAATCCGTCTCCTTCGAGCAATTGTCCGATATCTTCGCGTTCCGGATCATCGTGAACACCATCGACGAGTGCTACCGGGCGCTGGGCGTCGTCCATACCAGCTGGCCGATGGTCCCGGGCCGCTACAAGGACTACATCTCGACGCCCAAGCAGAACGACTACAGGTCGATCCACACGACGGTGATCGGCCCCGGCAGCCAGCGCGTCGAACTCCAGATCCGCACGGAAGACATGGACGAGGTGGCGGAGTACGGCATCGCCGCCCACGCCCTCTACAAGGAGGGCGTCAACGACAATTCGCGCCTCGCCACGGAAAGCCGCGCCTATCAATGGCTGCGCCGGACCATCGACCTCCTCGCCGAGGGCGACAATCCGGAGGAGTTTCTCGAGCACACGAAGCTCGAACTCTTCCACGACCAGGTTTTCTGCTTCACGCCCAAGGGGCGCCTCATCGCCCTGCCGCGCGGGGCGACGCCCATCGACTTTGCCTACGCGGTCCACACCGACGTGGGCAACACCGCCGTCGGCTGCAAGATCAACGGCCGCATGTCGCCGCTCCTGACGGAGCTGCAGAACGGCGACGAGGTGGAAATCGTCCGCGCCGAGGGGCAGACGCCTCCGGCCGCCTGGGAATCGCTCGTGGTCACCGGCAAGGCCCGGGCCTCGATCCGCCGCGCCACCCGGGCCGCCGTGCGCCGGCAATATACGGGCCTGGGTCATCAGATCCTCGAGCGCGCCTTCGAGCGGGCCGGCCGTGCCTTCTCGGACGAGAAACTGAAGGGGGCCCTGCCCCGTCTGGCCCGAGTCTCGGTCGAAGACGTGCTGGCAGCCGTTGGCCGGGGCGAAATGTTCTCCGGCGACGTGGTGCGGGCCGTCTATCCCGACTACCTGGATGAGCGCCGTGCCGGCCCCGACGGCAAGGGCGGCGGGCAACCCGACGGCGCCGGTAGAAAGGCCGCGAGCGAGCATCCGGGCGGCATTCCGATCCGCGGCCTCAACAAGGACATGCCGATCCGATTCGCTCCGGAGGGCGGCGCCGTGCCGGGAGACCGCATCGTCGGAATCCTCACCCCCGGCGAAGGGGTCACGATCTACCCGATCCAGTCGCCGTCCCTGGCGGCCTTCGACAACGAGCCGGATCGCTGGATCGACGTTCGCTGGGATCTGGAATCAGGCTCCGCGCAGCGTTTCCCGGCGCGCATCAAGCTGCAATCCATCAACGAGCCCGGTTCGCTCGCGCAGATCACGCAGGTCATCGCCGACCATGACGGCAACATCGACAACGTCTCCATGAAGCGGCGCACGCAGGATTTCACCGACGTGACCATCGACCTGACGGTGTGGGACCTGAAGCACCTCAACGCCATCATCGCAGAGCTGCGCGCCAAGCGGGTCGTGAGCCGCGTCGACCGGGTGACCGGCTGAGGACGGGATGGTACATCGACAAGTGGATTGAGCAGCGATGCGCCTTCTTTGCCAGGAACGTGCCGACATACTCGAATACGAGGCTCCCGCGCTCGATGCACGACCGGGAGCGGTCCTCCTGGCGCAATCGCCTGTCTTTCCGGGTGGAGGCGGGCAGCTCTCGGATCGGGCGATCCTCGCCTGGTCCCATGGAGAAGCCGCCGTCACGTCCGTTCGCGTCGACGAGTGCGGCCTCTGGCACGAATTCGATTCCACCGAGGCGATTACCGGGACGGTGCGCATCGGCGTTGACGCAGCTTTCCGACGCCTGATGTGCGAGCTGCACACCCTCGCCCACATCGCCAACAGCATCGTCTTTCGCGAATTCGGCGGGGCGTTGCTGACGGGCGCGCAGCTCTCCGCCGATGGCACGTTCCGCGTGGACTTCGACCTGCCCGAGATCGACAATGACCGTCTCCGCGCGCTTGACGCACCCATCAACGACGTGATCCGCCAGGATCTCTCCGTCGGGGCCTTCTTCATGCACTGGGACGAAGCGGCGGCAACGCCCGGCCTCTTCCGGAGCAAGGCCGTCTCGCCGCCGCGTGGCGAGGATGGGCTCGTGCGCATCGTCGAAATCGCCGGGCTCGACCGCCAGGGCTGCGGCGGCACCCATCTGACGTCGACAGGACAGGCCCGCCCGGTCAAAATTCTGAAGGTCGACAACAAGGGACGGCAGAACCGCCGCATCAAGGTTGGCTTTGCCGATTGATCGGGGTTAAGGCCAAGGTGAAATCTCAGTTTCAGGACATCTCCATGCCAGCAAAGCCCCGCATCGCCGTCATCATGGATGAGAACAGCTCCGCAGGCGGCAACGCATACGACGTGTCCAAGGCCTATTTCGAGGCCGTGCATCGCGCGGGCGGAATGCCGTTCGGGATCCCCTATCTCGCCGACATGGTCGAAACCGTCGTGGCGGAGTTCGACGGCTTCATCAGCGTCGGCGGGCGCATCAGGTTTCCCGGCGAGTGGTATCCCCCGGGCGAGGGATCGCGGTATCCGTCCTCGGAGCGGCTCGCCGTGGAGCAGGCGCTCATGCGTGGCTTCCTGGAGCGCGACAAGCCGGTCCTGGGCATTTGCAACGGCATGCAGATGCTCGCCTGCCTCCATGGCGGGCGCATGGTGCACGAGATCCGGAAAACCGGCGCGCATATTCTCGACCACGACAGCCGGGGCGTGATGCACGCGGTCGAGGTGATGCCGGGGACGATGCTGTCGCGGATCGTGGGTACGTCGCGTCTCGACGTGAACAGCCGCCACCAGGAGGCCGTGGTCGAGGTATCGGACCAAGCCGTGATCTCCGCCCGGGCCGACGACGGGGTCATCGAAGCCGTCGAGATTCCTTCCCGCCGCTTCGCTGTCGGCGTTCAATGGCACCCCGAGCTCCTCGCCGCGCATGACAACCCATCCCGTCTGCTGTTCGCCGCCTTCGTCGAGGCAGCCCGCTGACCGGCCGAGGCCGGAGCAGAGATCGCAGCCCCAGTGGCTACGCTTCGACAAGGCGCTGCATGCCTTGTGCCGACACGACGCCGTTGAGGCGCAGCAGCGCGCAGGAAGTCCCGGGCGTATGAACGATTGCCCTTGCGTCCGAATGGGGCGCCTGCCAAAGAGCGCCTGTCCACGAGAAGAAAGGCCGCGCCATGACCCAGAATGAAGTTCTCGACGAATTCCGCTCCGCAGGCGCGCTGCTGGAGGGCCACTTCATTCTCTCGTCGGGCCTGCACAGCCCTGTCTTCCTGCAGAAAATGTTCGTGTTTCAGGACCCCGCGCGCACCGAGCGGGTCTGCCGTGCTCTGGCCGAGAAGATCCGTGAGGCCTTCGGATCCGTCGACTACGTGGTCTCCCCCGCGGTCGGCGGCATCGTGCCGGGCTACGAGACGGCCCGGCATCTGGGATGCAAGGCGATCTTCGTCGAGCGCGAGAACGGGGTCTTCGTCCTGCGCCGCGGCTTCACGATTCCCGAAGGGGCTCGGGTCGTCATGGTGGAGGACATCGTCACGACCGGCCTCTCCTCCCGGGAATGCCTGACAGCCCTGCGGGAGCATCCCGGCACGATTCTCGGCGCTGCCTGCCTCATCGACCGCTCCGGCGGCAAGGCGGATCTCGGCGTCCCCCTGGTGTCCCTCGTTCAGCTAGACATTCCGGCCTATGCTCCGGACCAGATTCCTGCCGAAATGGCCGCTCTCCCCGCCATTAAACCGGGCAGCCGCAGCCTCAAGTCATAAAAGCTGTTTAATTGTCACACAAAGGCTTGACTGCCTTGGTTCTGCCAACTTGACTCTTGGAATTTGGACGCCATTAAGTATTTTACTTTGTCGTTTTTACTCGTCCGAAGGGTTCATATCAGCCTGATCTAGGGCGCGTCGTGATTATATCGCGCAATTTTATTGCTAGCGTAAATAATTGATGCTGCTTGAATAATGAAGGCTGTTATGCCGCTCCGGCAGACACGAATAGAGAATACTTATGTCAGGCCAGCAGCGGATTGCGCTCTTCATTGACGGCGCCAACCTCTACGCGACTACGAAAACACTTGGGTTCGATATCGATTACAAGCGCCTGCTGAAGGAGTTTCAAGGACGGGGCATTCTGGTTCGGGCCTTTTACTACACGGCGCTTGTGGAAGATCAGGAATACTCCTCCATCCGCCCGCTGATCGACTGGCTCGATTACAACGGCTACAGGGTGGTGACGAAGCCGACGAAGGAATTCGTCGATTCCGCCGGTCGCCGAAAGGTCAAAGGTAACATGGATATCGAGCTCGCCATCGACGCGCTCGAGCTGTCCCCCTACATCGACCACATGGTCCTGTTCTCCGGCGACGGCGATTTCCGCTCGCTGGTCGAGGCCATGCAGCGCCGCGGCGTCCGGGTCTCGGTCGTCTCCACGGTGACCACCCAGCCGCCGATGGTGGCCGATGAGCTGCGTCGCCAAGCCGACGAGTTCCTCGACCTGTCGCAGCTCGCCTCCCGGATCGGCCGAGATCCTTCCGACCGTCAGCAGCGCGCCGGCAGCGAGGGCGGCGAGCGGTCCCGCCCGCAGCAGCCCCGCAACGGCGCCCTGGAGAGCCGCTACGGCATCCGGCAGGCCTCGGACGACGAATTCGACGTCTGAGCCTCGGGCTCTCCTCGCAGAAATACCGTCATGGCCGGGCTCGTCCCGGCAATTCGCTTTTAAAGCGAACTTTCCTCGACATCGCAGTCCAGGCTGAGCGACCCGGCGGTGTTGCTGACCGTCGCCAGGCATAGATCCGTCCGGCTGGCGGGAATCGAAACGGCGAACCGGGTCACGTAGAGCCCGCCTTCGGCATCCGGAAGCTTGCGGGCTTCGAGACGCACGATATTGGCCTCGTATTGCTTGAACACTTCCGAGAGGCGCGCCACGAGGCCGAGCTGATCGCCCCCGCTGATGGTGATGCGGTGCGTGATCTTGCCGGCGGGACCGGGGCTCGGATCGAAAGCATAGGGAACCGCCCGGACCTCGGCTCCCGCGAGCTCGGGCAGCTGCTTCAGTCCGGTCTCGATATCGGCGGCCCTCAGATCGGTGGGAAGCTCGCACAGGGCGACGAATTCGGCGCCCGAGCCCAGGGCCGCGAAGGTCGTGTCCCTCAGGTTCACGCCCACGTCGAACAAATGCTCGGCGATCGCCGCCACGAGGCCGACCCGATCGGGCCCAAGAACCGACACCAGAGCAACGGACGTCATTTTTTCCTCCCAAACTCTGGAGGAGAAGGTAGCGCAGGCGCGCCTTCCGTCAGCCCTTCTCACGCATGAGACGCGCCTTCTCCCGGTTCCAGGAGCGTTCTTTCTCGGTCTCGCGCTTGTCGTGCAGCTTCTTGCCTCGCCCGAGGCCGAGCTCCACCTTGGCTCGCCCGCGATCGTTGAAATAGATCTTGAGCGGGATCACGGTGAAACCCTCGCGCTGCGTGGCGCCGATCAGCTTGTCGATCTGGCGCTTGTGCAGCAGCAGGCGGCGCGGACGCTTCGTTTCATGGTTGAAGCGGTTCGCCTGCAGATACTCCGGGATATAGGCGTTGAAGAGGAAGAATTCCTCGCCCGACGGTCCGGCATAAGCCTCGCCGATGGTCGCCTTTCCCTGACGCAGGGATTTCACTTCCGTGCCGGTCAGCGCGATCCCCGCCTCGTAGGTATCGAGGATCTCATAATTGAACCGCGCCTTCCGGTTGTCGGCGACGACGCGGTTGGCAGCCTTTGGATCTTTTGCCATGAGCTCTTTTAAGTGTTGATCAGCCCCGCATGGACCATGGCCGAGCGGACAGCCTGCTTGGCGTTCTCGGAGGCTGGCACCAGCGGCAGGCGCACATTGTCCTCCATGAGGCCGAGGAGGGACGCGGCGTACTTCACGGGGGTCGGATTCGTTTCGATGAACAGATTCGTGTGCAGGGGCATGAGGCGATCCTGCACTTTCAGGGCCGATGCGTAGTCGCCCTTCAGGCATGCGCTCTGCATCTCCGCGCAAAGCCGGGGCGCGACGTTCGACGTCACCGAGATGCAGCCATGGCCGCCATGGGCCATGAAGCCGAGAGCGGTCGCATCCTCGCCCGACAGCTGGATGAAGTCGGTGCCGAGCACCTGCCGCTGAAGGCTCACGCGCGCCATGTTGGCTGTCGCGTCCTTCACGCCGACGATGTTCTTCAACTCATAGAGCCGCGCCATCGTCTCCACCGACATGTCGATGATCGAGCGGCCGGGGATGTTGTAGATGAAGATCGGGATCCCGACGGCGTCGTTGATGGCCTTGAAGTGCTGATAGAGGCCTTCCTGCGTCGGCTTGTTGTAATAGGGCGTGACGATCAGCACCGCATCGGCGCCGACCTTTTCCGCATGCTTGGAGAAGGACACCGCCTCAGCCGTGCTGTTGGAGCCCGCCCCGGCGATCACGGGCACCCTGCCCTTCGTCTCCTGGACGCAGATCTCGACCACCCGCTCGTGCTCCGCGTGGCTGAGCGTGGGGCTCTCGCCCGTCGTTCCCACGGGAACGAGGCCGCTCGTGCCCTCCTGGATCTGCCAGTTGATGAAGGACCGGAACGCCGCCTCATCCACGGCCCCATCCTTGAAGGGGGTCACCAGAGCCGTGATGGAGCCTTTGAATTGGGTCATGGGGTATCCTCGAAATGGGCGCCGGGCGTTCTCTTGGGCCACAAGGGTTTACAGATAGGGGGTGCGGCGCATGCGCGCAAACATTCGTTCGGGGAGTTGTCCTAGCTCGGCTCTTAGTGTTTCCTCAAGAGAAACGTCGTCACAATCAAATAAAAGGCGGCAGCAAAGGGGGTAGCGGGTGAGTCTCAACATGCGTCCTCTCATACGTCTTGTGACATCCGTCGCGCTCGCTCAGTTCGCCGCCCTCACCGCTCACGGAACCGAAGCCCCTCCCATCACGCCGCCGGCCGCGCAACCCGCCACTCTGGAGAGCTTCATACCGCCCGTGCCCGTGCCGGGAGACCTGGATCACCTGCCCTCGATCTTCAAGGCCTATCGGGACAACGATGCGACCGAGGCCCAGATCCTCAAGACGAAGCTCTCCCAGCCGGCCGCTCAGGCCTTGGTCGAATGGTTTGCGATCCGCAGTGGGTTCACCACGGGACTCGATCGCATCCTCGCTTTCCAGAAGGATTATCCGGACTGGCCGGTTTCCAGCCAGTTTCGGCGGCGAAGCGAGGATGCCCTGCTGGCCGAGCGCCGCCCCCCCGCCCAGGTCCGCGCCTTCTTCGCCAAGCAGCCGCCCGGAACGGCTGCGGGCCGGATCGCCCTCGCCTTCGCGCTCCAGGCCGACGGCTTCGCACAGGAGGCGAATGACAGGATCCGGCACGTCTGGCGGGAGGATAATTTCGGCCCCGACATGGAGCGCCGCATCCTCGACCGCTTCCCGGATGTTCTTGCGAAGTCCGATCACCGCTTCCGCATGGAGAGACTTCTCCTGAAGGAGAACTGGGGCGGAGCCCAGCGCGTGGCCTCCTATGCGGGCAAGGATTACGAGCTGCTCGCCAAGGCGCGGCTGAGCGTTTTCCAGGGCAAGAAGAAGGCCGAGAAAGCCTTTGCGGCCGTACCTTCCTCGCTGCGAAGCGACCCGTCCTACCTGTTCTCCAGGGCGCTGCTTCAGCGGCGGAGCAACAATCTGGAGGAAGCCGCCGGGATCATCATGCAGGCGCCTCGGGATCCCGAGCTGCGGGTGGACGGCGACGAATGGTGGGCCGAACAGCGCCTGATCGCCCGTGCCCTGCTCGACAAGGGCAATCCGAAGCTGGCCTACGACGTGGCGAGCCATCACGCCGCGGAATCGCCGGTGCAGCAGATCGAGGCTGAGTTTCACGCGGGGTGGATCGCGCTCCGCTTCCTGAACGATCCGGCCACGGCCTCCAAGCACTTTGCGACCGTCGCCCAGACGGCCTCGACGCCGATCTCCATATCCCGTGTCGCCTATTGGCAGGGCCGCGCAGCGGAAGCGGCCGGCCAGGGCCAGGACGCCAGGATCTTCTACGAACGCGCGTCGGACCAGCCGACGACCTATTACGGCCAGTTGGCCAAGGCCAAACTGGGACAGGCCATCGCCCTCCGGAAGGTCGATCCGCTCTCGGAGGACGAGCGCAAGGCGTTCGATGCCCTTGTCCCCGTCCAGGCCGTGAAACTGCTGCAACAGATCGGCGAGCCGGATCTTGCCCTCAGCCTCTACACCGATCTCGCCCAGTCCCTGAGCGATCCGGGACAGCTCGACGCCCTGGCGGGCCTCGCAACGGCCCAGCAGAATCCCCGGGCCGTTCTCGCCATCGGCAAGACGGCCCTGCAGCGGGGGTTCCCGCTCGATCAGCATGCTTATCCGCTGGCGGCCATTCCTGATTTTCAGCCGGTGGGAGACGAGGTGGAGCCGGCGATGGTCTATGCCATCGCCCGGCAGGAAAGCGCCTTCAACCCGCGGGCCGTTTCGAGCGCGGGCGCCCGCGGACTCATGCAGCTCATGCCCGCGACGGCAAAGAGAACCGCGCAACGGTTCGGCGTCGGCTTCGATCTCAACCGGCTGACCGACGACCCGTCCTACAACGCCAAGATCGGCTCGGCCCATCTGGGCGAACTGATGGAGGACTGGAAGGGCTCCTACATCCTCGCCTTCGCGTCCTACAACGCGGGCGGCGGCAACGTGATCAAGTGGGTGAGGACCTACGGCGATCCCCGTAAGCCCGATGTCGACGAGGTCGATTGGGTGGAGCGGATTCCGTTCTACGAGACCCGCAACTACGTCCAGCGCGTGCTGGAGAACCTGCGGGTATACCGGCAGCGCCTGAACGACAGGGCCGCCCCTCCTGCTCCAGCCACGGCGGATGCGACAAGCATCAATTGATGGTGCAGGATGGACCGCACCGAAATCGTCACAGCCGGACCAAGATGAGCTCTTCCTATCGCGACCTGTTCGTAACCGCCGGCGACGGGTTGCGTCTCTACGCCCGCGATTATGCCCCCGGAGCTTGCGCTCTCTTGCCCGTCATAGGCCTGCCTGGCCTTGCCAGGACGTCGGCGGATTTTCACGAGCTTGCGGAAAGCATCAGCCGCGACCCTGCCCGACCGCGCCGGTTCGTCTCCCTCGACTATCGAGGGCGCGGGCGCTCGGAATGGGACCCGGACTGGCGCAGCTACGACGTCAAGGTCGAGTTGAACGACACCGTGCAGGTCCTGGCCGCAGCCGGAATCGCGAAAGCGATCTTCGTCGGCACGTCCCGTGGCGGCTTGATTGCGATGGCGATCGGAGCAGCCCATCCCGAGCTCGTCGCCGGCGCTATCCTGAACGATGTCGGTCCGGTTCTCGAAGCGGAGGGGCTGAAGCGGATCCGCAGCTATGTCGGCAAGCTCCCGACGCCGCGAACCATCGACGAGGCCGCCGACATTCTGCGCCGGCAATCGGAGACCCAATTTCCCCATTACACGCGTGAGCAATGGGAGCGCATGGCGCGAGGGACCTGGCGTGAGACCGAGGACGGGCTCGTACTCGCCTACGATCCCCGGCTGACGAAGGCACTCGAAGGGCTCGATCTGGAGGCAGCGCTGCCGGATCTATGGCCCCTCTTCGAGACCCTCAAGCTGTTTCCCGTTCTCGCGATCCGTGGGGCGAATTCCGATCTGCTGAGCGCAGAGACCCTGCGGATGATGAAGGAACGACATCCGGATCTCACATCGATCACGGTGCCGGACCAGGGCCACGCCCCGGCTCTTGAAGGTGATCTCGTTCGAGAAATCAAAGACTTCATCGCCAAAGTCGACGCCGGCTGAGAAGCATCCCTGCTCGTGCATCCAAGGAACCGGACGTGAGACGTGATTCACGGGCGCGTCTGATGCGTCTGTTCCGCAAAAGAAAAACCCCGGTGTTGCCACCGGGGTTCTCCTATCCAATCAGGACGAGCCGATTAGAAGTCGCGCTGAACGCGGATACGGCCTTCCCAGATGTCGTTCTGGGAGTTGATCGGGTTCGGGCCACGCGGGTCGATGTTCGCGTACAGAACTTCGACGCCGAGATCCAGGCCGGCAACCGGCGACCAGATCACGTTCGTGCCAGCGCGCCACTCGGTGAAGTCAACACCGACGCCCAGGCCAGCCGGGAAGGCGAGCGGAGCAACGTTGTCATACTCGACGCGAGCCCACGAACCGAACACGTTCTGGCGGACGGTCGGGGTCCAGTAGTGGCGCAGGCCACCAGCGATCGACCAGCCCTGGCCGGTGTGGATGTCGCCATCCGTACCGATGTAGGCATCGACAACCGACTGACGGAGCGTGCCGACCGTGGCGGTCGAACCGAAGCCGAGGTAGCCGAGAGCGCCGTCAGCATAGGACACGGCAAGCCAAGCGGCATCGCCAGCGCCGAGAGCCGGCAGGTTCAGCGAGCCCTGGAACGAAACCGACCAGCCGAGCTCGGAGTCCGGATAGTCGAACACGCCGGGAGCGAAGGCGACGACGTTGTCGCTGCGCAGCTGGTGCAGAGCACCGGAGAGCTGAGCCGTACCCCAGGTGCCGGCGTACTTCAGGTTACCGACGAGGTCAGGATAGGTCTGACCAGCTTCGGTGAACACCGAGGTGCCAGCAATCGTGGTGCCGGTGAAGCGGCCTTCTTCAGCCGACAGCGTGGCCGAGAAGCCGTTGCCGAAGGAGAAGGTGTAGGCGAACACGTTGACCGTCGGAGCGTCCGAGAAGCGGAGCGTGCCGAAGTGGCCGGTGGGCAGGTCGCTGTTGTCGTAGAACGACACGGTACGACCGGCGGTGAGGCCGCCGAACTGCACGAAGGCCTGGTCGACGTTAGCCGTCGTGGAGCTGAAGCCGTAGTCGCCGGTGTCGCGGGTCAGGTCGAAGCGCACGAAGGTGCGGAGCAGACCGTAGGCGGTGGCGGTGCGGGCGTCGAGCTGGATACGGCCACGAGCGCGGAAGCCGATGGCGTCATCAGCGCGATCGAGCGGCTCGAGGTAGCGGAACTCGGCGCGAACACGGCCGCCGACGCGGAGGCAGGTTTCGGTGCCGGGGATGTAGAAGAAGCCTGCGCCGTAGGTGGAGCAGACGCGCACGTATTCGACAGCAGCGGCCTTCTTCGCGGGAAGATCGGCAGCTTGAGCCCCGGCGACAGCCGCGAGACCCGCGACCGATCCGAGGAAGAGGCTCTTAGCGAGCTTCATGGTTAAACCTCCAAAGTTTCGAGACCCTGGGGGGCCGGGTTTTTGTGCTTCGAGTGCTTCAACGAAGCCCTAAACACGTCCCTTTTCCCCTAGCACCCGGCGGCCCGCCTTTTCGGTCGAACTCGCCGGTATCACGACTGGGGTGCCCCCGTCGCTGGAGCCACATTATCCATGACTGGATCGCAGGCAACCGAATGAAGGCGCAAAATGGGCAAGAGGCGGGGCTTTTCAGGGGCATGTTGCACAAAGGCAACGTTTGAAGCTGGCTTCTTTACGCTTCGTTAAGATCCGCACGCAGAAATTCATAAATCCTTAAGTACAAAGGGTTTGAAGCGCTTATGCGGACGACCTCGTGTCCCCGCCGGAGACCGTGAGACAACTCACGATAGCCTCCCCCTGTGAATAACGCCCGTCACATTTTCGATAGCTCGCTCCCTTCCCTTCATGAAAAAGGCCGGGCGAACCCGGCCTCTCTCGAATCGTAAAGCGATTCTAAGCTACGCGACCTTGGGGCCGATGACGCCCCGGCGGATCTGGTCTTCCTCGATCGATTCGAAGAGGGCCTTGAAGTTGCCCTCGCCGAATCCGTCGTCGCCCTTGCGTTGGATATACTCGAAGAAGATCGGCCCGATGGCGGTCTTGCCGAAGCGCTGGAGCAGGACCTTCGTGAAGCCGCCTTCGACGACGCCCTCCCCGTCGATCAGAATCCCGTTCCGCATGAGGCGGTCGAGAGACTCCTCATGGCTGGGCAGGCGCTTGTCGACACGGGAGTAGTAGATGTCGTTCGGCGCCGGCATGAACTCGAGCCCGCCTTCGATGAGCGCTTCGATGGACTCGTAGAGATCGTGCGAGCCGAGGGCCACGTGCTGGATGCCCTCTCCCTTGTATTCCTGCAGATACTCTTCGATCTGTCCGGTCTCGCCCGCGTCCTCGTTGATCGGGATGCGGATCTTGCCGTCCGGGCTCGTCATGGCTCGGGAGTGCAGGCCCGTCAGTTTGCCCTCGATGTCGAAGTAGCGGATCTGACGGAAGTTGAAGAGGCGCTCGTAGAAGCCCGCCCATTCGTTGAGCCGCCCGCGATACACGTTGTGGGTCAGGTGATCGATGTAATAGAGGCCGACGCCCTTCGGCTTCGGATCGGGCTCACCCAGCCATTCGAAATCGACGTCGTAGATGGAGCCCTTCGCGCCATAGCGGTCGACGAAATAGATCTGCAATCCGCCGATTCCTTCGATGCCCGGGATCTCGAGCTCGTTGGGACCGATCTGCGTCTCGATGGGCTTGGCCCCCATGGAAAGCGCGCGGTCATAGGCGTATCTCGCATCGGCCACGCGGAATGCCATGGCCGGAGCCGAGGGGCCGTGCTGCGCCGCGAAGCGCTCGGCGAAGGAGCCCGGCTGCGCGTTGACGACGAAGTTGATGTCGCCCTGGCGGTAGAGCATCACGTTCTTCGAACGGTGCTTGGCGACGAGGCTGAAACCCATCGTCTTGAACAGACGATCCAGTGCCTGCGGGTCGGGATGGCAGAATTCAACGAACTCGAATCCGTCCGTCCCCATGGGGTTCTCTTCGGAAATCGCGGCCGGCGGTGCATCGTGCGGGAACGGTCCCATGGCTTTCCTCCTGTCATGCCTCTGCCGAGCGAGAGGCGATCGGCTGTGAAGACAACGCATCCATTCGGGGACGGATGCGATTGCGTCAGGTCGCGTCGGGCTGCTTGGCCGGCGCGGCATCCTGAAAGGCTTTGTGCGCGGCGCAGGCCGCATCCACGGCGACGATCTTGGGATAGGCATCGAGCGGGATGTGGAAGCGTCGCGCATTGGCGACCTGCGGCACGAGATAGATGTCGGCCAGCGTGATTCTGGCCCCGAAGGCGTAAGGACCGGGCCCGAGCAGGGCTTCGATGGCGTCGAAACCCTCGCGCACCCAATGGGCGTACCATTCGTCGGCCGCCGCCTTGTCGTGCCCGAGACGGTTCTTGAGATAGGCCAGCGTCCCGGAATTGTTGAGCGGATGGATATCGCAGGCGATCAGGCTGGCGATCGCCCTCACCTTGGCGCGCGTGACTGCACCGACCGGCAGCAAGGGCGGCTCCGGATAGACCTCGTCGAGATATTCGAGAATGGCCGGAGACTGGATCAGCGTGGTCGCGCCGATATTGAGGGATGGCACGCGCATCTGAGGATTGACGGCCTTGTAGCTCTCCTCGCGCTGCTCCCCCGTCAAAAGGTTGATCGGCGCGGACTCGTATGTCACGCCCTTCAAGTTGAGGGCGATCCTGACGCGATAGGCGGCGGAGGAGCGGAAATAGGTATAGAGCTTCACCCGTCATCCTCCTCGACACTGCGGGGGGCCAGCAACCGAGCCTGCCGGGTCAGCTTGTCGATCAGGGCTGCGAGCGCCTGCTGTTCCTGCGGCGTCAGGGCGGACAGGAGGCGTTCCTCGACGGCCAGGGCTTCGGGCGCGACAGCCTCGTAGATCGCCCGTCCTGCGGGCGTCAGGGCCAGCCATTCCTCACGGCGATCGTCGAGATTGGGACGGCGTATGACGAGGCCACGCTTCTCGAGCGCCGAGACAGCTCGCGACACCGTCGATTTATGCATCACGCCGTCGGGGGCCATGTCCCGCGCCGTGCGCAGTTCGTATTGCCCAAGGGTGACGATGATCCGCCAAGCTGGGATCGAGAGGCCGAAACGCTCCGCGTAGATCTGCGCCAGCGCGCTCGATGTGAGGCCGGCCAGGACGTTCAGCCGGTACGGCAGGAATTCCTCCAGCACCACCAGAGGTTCGGATTCCGGCTTCTTCGCTGCAGATCCAGTCGCCATCACCATGCCATTCGTTGCACAAGCAACCGATAACATAATTCGTTGCAGACGCAACCAGATTTTATGCCGTAGAGCACGGCGCCATAAACGAACGGCGCGGCCGGATTGCCCGACCGCGCCGCCGCCAGAAGGTTAAATATAAGGCTTTACCGTCTTTCACGCCCGTCCGCGGGTGCGGACCATGAAGGTGTCGAACGCGTATTCGTTGAGCTGCCACCAGGGCAGGACGTCGTTGCGGTAGGCCACCATGGAATCGTAGGCCTTCTTGAAATCCGCGTTCTTGGCCGAGAGCTCGGCATAAAGCTCGTTCGCCGCCTTGAGCGAGGCTTCCATGATGGCCGGGGAGAAGGTGCGCAGCTCGGCGCCGGCGCCGACCATGCGGCGCAGGGCCTGCCCGTTGACCGCGTCGTACTTGGCCAGCATCCAGTTGTTGGCCGCTTCCGTCGCCTGGCTCATGATGGCCTGGTAGTTCTTCGGCAGCTCGTTCCACTTCTCCTGGTTGACCACCAGGTGGAGCATGGCGCCACCCTCCCACCAGCCGGGAGCGTAGTAGTATTTCGCCACTTTCAGGAAGCCGAGCTTCTCGTCGTCGTAGGGGCCGACGAACTCCGCAGCATCGAGGGTGCCGCGCTCCAGCGCCGGGTAGACGTCGCCGGGAGCGATCTGCTGCGGCACGACGCCGAGCTTGGCCAGGACCTGACCGCCGAGACCGCCGATGCGGAACTTGAGGCCCTTCAGGTCGTCGACCGTGTTGATTTCCTTCCGGAAGAAGCCGCCCATCTGGGCGCCGGAATTGCCGCACACGAGGGAGGTGCAGTTATACTTGCCCATCACCTCGTTGATGATCTCCTTGCCGCCGGCGAAGTGCCACCAGGAATGAAGCTGGCGGGCGTTGAGGCTGAAGGGCAGGCCCGTTCCCATGCCGAGCGCCGGCTCCTTGCCGATGTAGTAGTAGAGCGGGGTATGGGCGCATTCGACGGATCCGTTCTGCACCGCGTCCATGGCCTGCAGGCCGCCCACGATCTCGCCCGGAGCGAAGACCTGGATCTGGAACTTGTTGTCGGTGGCCTCGGCCATGTACTTGGCGAAGGTCTGGGCGGTGCCGAAGATCGTATCCAGGGATTTCGGGAAGCTCGAGGTCAGACGCCAGCGGATCTCGGGAGCGGACTGAGCGATGGCCGGAGCCGCCACCGTGCCGGCTGCTGCCGCAAAACCTGCCCCCTTCAGAAAGTTTCTTCTCTTCATCGTCGTCATTGGCGTTTCCCCAGAGAGCATTCTGTTGCAAGTTGAATGGACCATAACAACCCGGTCGGTGGCAATGAAGCTCTCCTCCCTCAACCAAGGCCGTGACGGCCGCCTCGTCATCGTGTCGAAAGACCTGACCCGCGCGACGGATGCTTTTTTCATTGTTCCGACGCTTCAGCAAGCCTTGGACAATTGGGAAAAAGTAGAGCCTCAGCTCCGCGACCTTGCCGAACAGCTGGAGCACGGCTCGGTCCCGGCCTTCCGCTTTCACGAGCACGATTGCGCGTCGCCCCTGCCCCGCGCCTATCAATGGGCCGACGGCTCGGCCTATGTGAACCATGTGGAGCTGGTGCGGAAGGCGCGCGGCGCCGAGATGCCGGCCTCGTTCTGGACCGACCCGCTCATGTACCAGGGCGGTTCCGATTCCTTCCTCGGACCGCGCGATCCGGTCCTGGCGGTGGACGAGGCGCATGGGATCGACTTCGAGGCCGAGGTCGCGGTCATCACCGACGATGTGCCCATGGGCGCGACGCGGGACGAAGCCGCCCGCGCCATCCGCCTCGTGGTGCTCGTCAACGACGTGTCCTTGAGAAATCTGATCCCGGCCGAACTGGCGAAGGGCTTCGGCTTCTTCCATGCCAAGCCCTCCTCCGCCCTGTCGCCGGTCGCGGTCACGCCCGACGAGCTGGGCGAGGCCTGGGACGGCGGCAAGCTTCACCTGCCCCTGCTCACGCACCTCAACGGCAAGCCCTTCGGCAAGCCCAATGCGGGGATCGACATGACCTTCGACTTCCCGACGCTGATCGCCCACGCGGCCAAGACGCGGCCGCTTGGCGCCGGCACGATCATCGGGTCCGGCACGGTTTCCAACAAGGACGAGGCCGGCGGGCCGGGCAAGCCCATCGATCAGGGAGGCCTCGGCTATTCCTGCCTCGCGGAACTGCGCACCGTGGAGACGATCCTCCAGGGCGAGGCCAGAACGCCGTTCATGCGCTTCGGCGACACGATCCGCATCGAGATGAAGGACAAGCAGGGCCAGTCGATCTTCGGGGCGATCGAGCAGAAGGTCGAGGCGTACCGGAAAGAAGGGTGAACCGCCCCATAGGCGCATCCGAAGAGCGCGCTACCTCCATTCTGTCGGCAAAGCATGGAGCGGCCCATGGATGAGCATGTCTACAAGATCGTCGAGCTCGTCGGCTCGTCCGAGACCAGCATCGAGGACGCCATCCAGACGGCGATCCGACGCGCGAGCCAGACCTTGAGAAATCTGCGCTGGTTCGAAGTCGTCCAGACCCGGGGCCATGTGAAGGACGGCGAGGTGCGCCATTATCAGGTGGTGCTCAAGGCCGGGTTTACGCTGGAGGCGGGCGAGTAGAGAATTTCTCGACTACCTGGAGATGCTCCGTTGACTCGTCATCACCGGCCCTCTGTCGGTGATCCCGACTGTCCGACGCGCCGAGCCTCACCTTATCGGGATGGCCGGCACAAGGCCGGCCATGACGTGGAGATGTCAGCGCAACAGTTCGCTTACGCGGCGATCTGGGAGAGCCTCGCCTGCTGGCGTCCGCGCATGATGAAGTCGAGCAGCGCCACGTCGACGTAGCCCGCCTCGTCGAGGATGGCGTAGGCGATGCTCATGGCGTTCGGAGACGGTCCGCTGATCTCCAGCAGGGTGGCAAGCCAGAAGGCGTCATCGTTGCTCACCACGCCATGAGGCGCCCGGCCCCAGACGACGAAATCGACCACGAGCTTGGTCAGGGCCGTTCCCCAGCTCTCCGCGGCATCGACGATCCGGTCGAGCGCCAGCAGGGACTCGACCTCGATCCGGCTCGTGAGGCCGCCTTGCAGGATCTCGCCCTGAAGCATAGTCACGTCATCGTCCGAAACATGCTTGGCCTCGGAAACCCTGTCGATGAAATCGCGAAGTTGATCCTTCATCATCCCTTTGACTCCCGCCGGCTCTTCTTTGGCTCACTGCCGGTTCATCGCTTGCTGAGGAGGAGTCTCACACGGAGAGCGGGCCGAAACCGTTAATACGACATGCTGAATCGCCGTTGAGGTTAAGCGTTGTTGAGAGACTTTGGTTGCCGGAATCTTGCCAGTCCAGATTTTCGAGGAATTACGCGGATTTGTCCCGGAGGCGCCGTGTCCCTTGCAATCCCGCAAGGTCGCCCTTTCGACACTTCAGCGGTCTTCGGTGGTACCTATCTCCTCGACAACGCAGCGCAATCGGCGCTTGCCCGTTAAGGAATAGTCCCATGCGGCACCACGGCATCCATCACGTCACCGCCATCGCTGGCCCGGCCCGTCGCAACCTCGATTTCTACACCCGCGTGCTCGGCCTGCGCTTGGTGAAGAAGACCGTCAATTTCGACGATCCCGGCACGTATCACCTCTATTTCGGCGATGCCACCGGGCAGCCGGGCTCGATCCTGACCTTCTTCCCGTGGGAGCATGTGGCTCCCGGGCGCAACGGCATCGGCTCGACCCAGGAAACCTCCTTCCGGGTTCCCGAGGCATCGCTCGGCTTCTGGGCGCACCGCTTCATCGAGCAGGGCGTCGAGCACGGCACGGTGGAGAAGCGCTTCGGCCAGAGCGTGCTGACCTTCAAGGATCCGCACGGCACGAGCCTCGCGCTCGTCGGCACGCCGAACGCGGAGAGCGAGCCCGCCTGGACGGTCGACGGCATCCCGGCGGAACATGCCATCCGCGGCCTGGAGGGCGTCACGCTGCTCGTCGAGAACGGCGAGCGGACCGGGGCCATCCTGACCGACGTGTTCGGTTTCCGCGAAACGGCCCGTGACGGCTCCCTCGTGCGCTACGAGACCGACGCCCTGATGGGCAGCACGGTCGACATCCGCAGCGCCGGTGGCTTCCTGCCGGGCCGGATGGGCGGCGGCTCCGTCCACCACGTGGCATTCCGCGCGAAGGACGATGCCGAGGAAGCCGAGATGGTGAAGAAGCTGGCCGAGAGCCACGGTCTGCACACCACGGAGCAGAAGGACCGCAACTACTTCCGGTCCGTCTACTTCCGTGAGCCGGGCGGGATCCTGTTCGAGATCGCCACCGACGAGCCCGGCTTCGCCGTGGACGAGCCGCAGGACAGCCTCGGCGAGGCCCTGAAGCTCCCGGCCTTCCTGGAGCCCCGGCGCGGCGACATCGAGGCTCATCTGCCGGAACTGGCGTGAGCCAGCGCCAACCTTCTTCCCTCCCCCTTGCGGGGAGGGATTGAGGAAGGGGCGCAAGGTCGGAATGCTGAGCCTCGTCACTCTCTCGACGTCATCACTGGCCTTGTGCCGGTGATCCCGATCCGAAAGGCGCCGAGCTTTTCCAATCGGGATGGCCGGCACAAGGCCGGCCATGACATCGAGGGCTCGCCCAATCACCCTCCTCTCAAGGGGCGAAAAGAGCGCCTTGCGCCTTTCCCCCAAAGAAAGAGAAATCCCATGACCGAATTGTCCTTCATCCACCGTTTCGAGCCCGCCACGGATTCCAGCCGTCCTCCGCTCCTGCTGCTCCACGGCACCGGCGGGGACGAGAACGATCTGCTCGGGCTCGGCCGCACGATCTCCCCGGGCTCCGCCCTGCTCTCCCCGCGCGGCAAGATCCTGGAGAACGGGATGCCGCGCTTCTTCCGCCGGCTCGCGGAAGGCGTGTTCGACGAGGCGGATGTAAAATTCCGCGCGAACGAACTCGCGGATTTCGTCACCGAGGCCCGCAAGGCCTATGGGCTCGAGGCCCCCATCGCGGTAGGCTTCTCCAACGGGGCCAATATCGCGGCCGCCATGCTGATGCTGCGCCCGGACGCGCTGTCCGGTGCGGCGCTGCTGCGCGCCATGGTGCCACTCTCAGAGACGCCGCCAGTGGACCTCGCGGGCAAGCGCGTGCTGATGACCTCTGGCGCCATGGACCCGATCATCCCGGCCGACAACGCGAAGCGCCTCGCCGCATCGCTGAGCGAAGCCGGCGCGGAGGTCCAGCATCACATGCTGCCCACCGGCCATAATCTGTCGCAGACGGACCTGCAGCTGCTGGTGAAGTGGTTTTCCGAACAGAGCCGGTGAACCGTCGTTCGGCACTCTCCACGTCATCACCGGCCTCGTGCCGGTGATCTCGCTTCTGAAGAGCGCAGTGCCTTTCAGTATCGGGATGGCCGGGACAAGCCCGGCCATGACGTGTGAGGGCGTCATACCCGCTCCTCACACCTTAGGCGGCACTCAAGACACCCGTCTCGAAGAACCGCTCCATCACCTGTTCCGCAGGCGCGATGTCGATGCCACGGCTCTTGAGCCACGCATCGTCGAAATGCGTGCTGCGGTAGCGCTCGCCTGAATCGCACAGGAGCGTCACGACGGAGCCCTGTTCCCCGTTCTGCACCATCTCGCCGATGATCTGCGCGACCGCCCACAGGTTGGTGCCCGTGGAGCCGCCGCAGGAGCGGCCGATGCGGCGCGACAGGACCCGCGCGGCCGCGATGCTCGCCGCATCCGGCACGGCAAACGCGCGGTCGATGAGTTCCGGCACGAAGGACGGCTCGAAGCGCGGGCGGCCGATGCCCTCGATCACCGAGGGCGCACCTGACACGTTGCACACGGCGCGATCCGCCAGATGCCGGTGGAACACGGAGGCTTCGGGATCGGCGAGACACAGCTTCGTCGGCAGGCGGCGGTAGCGGATGTAGCGCCCGAGCGTCGCCGAGGTGCCGCCGGTTCCCGCGCCGACCACGATCCAGCTCGGCACCGGATGCTCCTCGTGCGACATCTGGCTGAAGATGGATTCGGCGATGTTGTTGTTGCCGCGCCAGTCCGTCGCCCGCTCGGCATAGGTGAACTGGTCCATGTAATGGCCGCCGAGTTCCTCCGCGAGACGCGCGCTCTCCGCATACATCTCGGCGGGAGAATCCACGAAATGGCTCTCGCCGCCATAGAAGGCGATCTGCGCGATCTTCTCGGCCGAGGTGGAACGCGGCATCACGGCGATGAAGCGCAGGCCCAGCATCCGGGCGAAATACGCCTCCGACACAGCCGTCGATCCGCTCGACGCCTCGATGATCGTGGTCTCCGGGCCGATCCAGCCGTTGCACAACCCATAGAGAAACAGCGACCGGGCCAGCCGGTGCTTCAGGCTCCCCGACGGATGGGTCGATTCATCCTTCAGATACAGCTCGACGCCCGGCACCGCCGGCAACGGCACGCGCAAAAGATGCGTGTCCGACGAGCGGTTGAAATCCGCCTCGATGATCTGGATGGCGGTCGAAACCCAGGAGCGGGGACAGGGTGTGCTCATGATTTTTGACTTCGTCTTTATTCAGCTTCCGGCCAAATGTTGGAGACATCATAATCCTTGAAGAACAAATCTGTCCGCTCTGGATGCCAAACTCCAACTAAGAAGCTGGTAAGAGTTTCGCCTCCGACTTTAGCATGTCGGTTCAAAGTATTTTCCTCAGAGTATTTTAGCCCAAGTCGACTCGCATTTTCATCATCGAAGGGAAAACCCTTAAAATAAAAGCCGATCTTCCAAATATGCGTGACCAGATGGCTGTACGTATCGCATGATATTTCAGCTCTGTCTCCAAACATCCCGAGCCAATTGTCCGTTGTTCCAGAGCCAATCGCCAGAACGGAAAACATTGCCCCCAACTGAGAAGGATGCGTAGAGGCACCTAAGATTGCGTGAAATTCATACATCCAATCGTAGATGCTCGATGCCGCATCATCATTGTTTAATCTAACTCGCAAGATATCCTTCTGTACTTTGCGAGCCTTTTCACCTTTAACATTTTTGTGCCAAAAATCGTTTGAACGCTTCGTATCTTCAGCATTCCAAAAATCGATAGCCAGTTCAGGCTTCTTAAGGAGCAATATAATTAAATCTATATTCTCTACTGCCGTTCGAGCGATAACTTTGGCAGCAACATCGTGCCCCTCTCTGCAAAGAATCCGCACAGAAAGAAGGTCAGAAACAAGCCGAAAGAAAAGCATTGTTACTGAAAGTCGCAATTCGACATTGCCCTCAAATTCTCCTTCATTCTTTAAAGGCAAATATATGCTACTAGCTACAGATATTACCCATGAGACATATTCATCATATATCTCATTCCAAAGCTCAAAGTGCTCTAGCTTTTTAAGCCGGTTTCTACGAGCAGCTAACCGAGCAAGCTCGGACACCTCCAAGCCTACTCGCTTCTTACCAGTAAGCAGTCCACTCTCGCGATAAACACGTCGCAACAACCGACGTAAAGATTTACGATCCATCTTATAGAGGAATGTTGTCGTGCTTCTTCCAAGGCCGCTCGCTCTCCTTGTGCCGGAGCATGGCGAGCGCGCGGGCGATGCGCCGGCGCGTGGAATGGGGCATGATCACCTCGTCGATGTAGCCGCGCTCGGCGGCGACGAACGGCGACATGAAGCGGTCCTCGTATTCCTTGGTGCGCGCGGCGATCTTCTCCTCGTCGCCGATGTCGCTTCGGAAGATGATCTCCACCGCGCCTTTCGCGCCCATCACGGCGATTTGCGCGGTGGGCCAGGCGTAGTTGACGTCACCGCCGATATGCTTCGAGGCCATCACGTCGTAGGCGCCGCCGAAGGCTTTTCGCGTGATGACAGTGACCAGCGGCACGGTGGCTTCCGAATAAGCGAAGAGCAGCTTGGCGCCGTGCTTGATCAGGCCGCCATATTCCTGCGCCGTGCCCGGCAGGAAGCCCGGCACGTCCTCGAAGGTGACGATCGGGATGTTGAAGGCATCGCAGAAGCGCACGAAGCGCGCGGCCTTGCGGGAGGCGTCCGAGTCGAGCACGCCCGCCAGCACCATCGGCTGGTTGGCCACAAAGCCCACCGTGCGGCCTTCCACGCGGCCGAAGCCGGTGATGATGTTCTTCGCGTAGGCTTCCTGGATCTCGAAGAAGTCACCCTCGTCCACGACCTTCAGGATCAGCTCCTTCATGTCGTAGGGCTTGTTGGGGTTCTCCGGGATCAGGGTGTCGAGGCTGTCGTCGACCCGGTTGGGATCGTCGAAGCTCGGGATCTCCGGCACGCCGTCCTGGTTGTTGGCGGGCAGGAAGTCGATGAGGCGGCGCACTTGCAGCAGCGCCTCCACGTCGTTGTCGTAGGCGCCGTCCGCCACCGACGACTTGGTGGTGTGCACCTTGGCGCCGCCGAGCTCCTCCGATGTCACCGTCTCGTTGGTGACGGTCTTCACCACGTCGGGCCCGGTGACGAACATGTAGGAGCGGTCGCGAACCATGAAGATGAAGTCGGTCATGGCGGGCGAATAGACGTCGCCGCCCGCGCACGGCCCCATGATCACCGAGATCTGCGGAATGACGCCGGAGGCGATCACGTTGCGCTTGAACACCTCGCCGTAGCCGCCGAGCGCCGCCACGCCCTCCTGGATGCGGGCGCCGCCCGCGTCGAACAGGCCGACGATCGGCGCGCGCATCTTGAGCGCCATGTCCTGGATCTTGATGATCTTCTGGGCGTGGGCCTCTGAGAGCGAGCCGCCGAAGACCGTGAAGTCCTTGGCGAAGACGAAGACGGTGCGCCCGTTGACCGTGCCCCAGCCGGTGACGACGCCGTCGCCCGGGATCTTGACCTTCTCCATGCCGAAATCGGTGGAGCGGTGCTCGACGAACATGTCGAACTCTTCGAACGAGCCCTTGTCGAGCAGGAGCTCGATACGCTCGCGGGCGGTCAGCTTGCCCCGGCCGTGCTGCGCCGCGATGCGCTTCTCGCCGCCGCCCAGGCGCGCCTGGGCGCGCCGCTCTTCAAGCCGTTCAAGCATGTCTTTCATCGGGGATCCCTGGATGAAGGGGGAATGTCCCCCCCGCTTACCACAGGCACGCAGGGCTCAAAATCCCACTATGGGCGTGTGCTCCACAGCACTTTACGGCGAAGGCTATGACGGCTAGGTATCGAAATTACATAACATATCAAAAGAGCCTTGCCATGAAGACCGTCAAGACCATCACCGCTCTCACGACAGCTCTCACTCTCACGGCCGCCGGCTGCGCCAGCCGGTCGGAGGATGTCGCTGCCGCCTATATCTCCCCCATGGCCTATTCCAGCTACAGCTGCCGCGAGCTGGGCGTGGAAGCCCAGCGGGTCAGCGCCGCCGCCGCGGCCGCGGCCGGTGCACAGGATTCATCGCGCACCAAGGACGTCGTGGCCACCACGGCCGCCGTCGTCATCTTCTGGCCGGCGGCCTTCTTCGTCGGCGGCAACGGCGCCCAGACTGCTGAACTCGCCCGCCTGAAAGGCCAGATGCAGGCCGTCGAGGAAGCCTCGATCCAGAAGCGCTGCGGCATCACCTTCCGCCGCTCGTAAGCTTCCCCGACAAAGAAAAGGCCGCTGTGCGAGACGCACAAGCGGCCTTTTCTTCATCGTTTTGCCAGTCTGTAGACCTCCGAGGCGGCCCTGAAATCCGCTTCGCGGCGGCGACGACGCTCCATGGCCTCGTAATCCTCGCCCCAGACGCTCTCCTGATAGAGTTCGTCCACATGAGCGGCCGCCCAAGCCTGGTCCACGTCCATCTGCTCCGCCGCATGGGCGAGCGCGATCAGCACCGAGCCGGACAGGGTGGTCATCACGTGCAGGGCGGCGAGCGCGAAGGGTGACTCGACCTCCTCGATGGCGCGCCGGATCGCCGCGACGGCGTCGTCGGGCTGGGTCACGTGCATGACGCCCTCGCCCAGAGCGAAGCGGGCTCCGTGGGTGTCCCTGGCCCAATCGAGCACCGGCCCCCAGGCATCGTTCTGCGAGGCCGCCAGGCGCTCGGGCTCGCCGGCCCGGTAATAGACCAGATCCGATCCGGCATAGCGGACGAGGTCGTCCACAACGTCCCGCTGCCGGGGCGAGACGCCGTCGATGGCGGAATTGACGATGCGGGTGATCGGCATGGTCGAGGGATCGATCTCGCCCCCTTGCCCCTGCCATTCCTCGGCCAGCGCCCCGGCCAGAGCTCGCGAAGGCACGGCGAGCGCCTGCTTGCCAGGAGTCTTGGCGGTGCGCCCGTCCAGGGTCAGGTGGAACAGGCCGTCCCGCTCCTCGACGCCTGCATCCTTGTAGAACCGCTTCGGCAGGGTCGGCTTCATGCCGGCCTGGGCCGCGCGCATGGGGTTGGGTTCCTCTTCGGACGGGAACCAGTCGCGTGAATCTGTCATGGTCCTAAAATGGGGTTTCAGACGGAGATCTTCGAGGGTTCGTTCAGGAATTCCGTCAGCACCGCCTCCAATTCCGCGTAGGAATGGACGATGGGCCCGGCCCCTGCTTCGGCCAGGGCGGCGACGGGCTGGAAGCCCCAGGACACGCCGACCGGCAGCACCCCGGCCGCGCGCGCCATGCCCATGTCGAAGCTCGAATCGCCCACCATGACCGTGTCCTGAGGCTGCGCGCCCATCTCCCGCATGGCCTGCAGGATCATGCCCGGATGGGGCTTGGACGGAGCATCGTCGGCCGTCTGGATCACCGAGAAGACATCGTGCCAGCCATGCCTTTCGAGCAAGTGGGCGACGCCCCGCCGGGACTTGCCCGTCGCGATCCCCAGCATCGCGTCCTCGCGGCCGTGGAGCCATTCGAGGCAGCGTTCCACGCCGGGAAAGAGCGGCTCCGCATTCGCCGGATCCTGGCGCAGGCTATGGAAGGAATCCTTGTAAGCTTCCACGAGACCTGCGATGGGCCCTTTCGGCCCGGCCAGTACCGTGAAGGCTTCCGCCAGGGACAGGCCGACGATGGAGAGCGAGCGCTCCCGGCTCGGCGGCTCCAGCCCACAGGCGGCGAAGGCCATCCGTTGGGCGGCCACGATGATGTTCTGGCTGTCGACCAGCGTGCCGTCGACATCGAAGAGTACGAGCTTCAAAGGTCTTTCCTGCTCAGGGGCAGTGCCTACAACTTAGGTCTGCGGCTTGTCGGCATGGCAGAAATGCGGTGTGTTGATGTTCCAGTTGCCACACTTGTCGCAGGCCGTAGCGAGCAGGCCGAGAGCGATGACGGCGGTGACGCGAATGATGCGCTTCATGATGTGGGAGCCCCCTTGGTGGCGGGCACCTTATTCAATTATGCCGGCCGCGGCCAGAAGGTGCAGCCAGGAAACAATCCGCTGCGCTCCGATTTTTAAGCTTACGTTCTATATTCTTGCACTGACCGTGCGTAACATAAGATTCATGCCGAAGATGGGCCGACAAGAATAGATGATAACCAGCGAGCCCATAGATTCAGGCGATCTGCTGCACCGGCTCGCCGAACTCGAGCGCGAGAATCGCGAGCTTCGGGCGCGGCTTCAGGCGCAGACGATTCCGACGGGTACTCGTCCCGGCTCGGCAGAAGGCGTTCAGGCCGACGACAGTGAATGGCCGCCCCACGTCAGCGAGAAGGAGCTCAGGCAGATCGCGGATCATCTACCGGCTCTCGTTGCCTATGTGGACAGGGATCAGCGCTACCGTTTCAACAACCGCGCCTATGAAACCTGGATCGGGCGCACGCCGGAGAGTCTGTACGGCCTTCATCTCTGGGAGGCGGTCGGCACCCCGGCCTATGAGCGGACGAAGCCCTATATCGAGGCGGTCCTCGCCGGAGAGCGGGCGGCCCATGAATGGTGGGCGCCCTTTCGGACAGGGGTGCGTTACGTCAGGTCGGAATACATCCCCGACCGGGCCGAGGACGGCCGCATCGTCGGCTTCTACGTCCTCGCCTCGGATCTTACCGAGACCAAGCTGTCGCAGACGGCTCTTGCGGAAAGCGAGACCCGCCTGCGCCTGGCCATCGATGCCGGACGCATGGCCGTCTGGGAGGTCGAGACCGCCACGGAAAAGGTGAGCGCCTCACCGGAGCTGAACCGGCTGCTCGGGCTCTCCCCGGACGTTCCCCTCTCCACGGAGCGCATCCGATCCCTTTACTATCCCGGTGAACAGCAGCGCCTTCGTGCCGCCGCCTTCGAGGCCCTCGCGCGTGGGGATCGCCACATGGAGACCGAATTACGGGTCATCTGGCCGGACGGTTCTTTGCACTGGCTGCTGCTTCGCGCGGAGCTTCAGGACGTGGAAAACGGCCTTCCGGCGCGAACGTTGGGCGTGGCGCTCGACATCACGGAGATGAAGAAGGCAGAGGAGCATCAGCAGCTTCTCATCAACGAACTCAATCATCGCGTGAAGAACACCCTGGCGACCGTCCAGTCGATCGCGTCCCAGAGCCTGCGCAATGCAGTTACGGCAAGTGAGGCGCGCGACGCGGTCGAGGGGCGCCTGTTCGCGCTCTCAAGGGCCCATGACGTGCTCACCCGCGAGAACTGGGATGGAGCCTATCTGCGGGAAGTCGTCCGGGAAGCCATCGCGCCCTTTCAGGACGACGGGCATGGCCGCTTCGATCTTCGCGGACCCGAAATGCGCCTGCCGCCCCGGATCGCACTCGCGATCGCCATGGCGATCCAGGAGCTTGGCACCAATGCGGTCAAATATGGCGCCCTGTCCAACGAGACGGGACGCGTAGGGATCAGCTGGTCGACGACGAAACCGGGAGAAAAACCGGGGCTGGAGCTGATCTGGACGGAGACGGGCGGCCCGCCGGTCGTCGAGCCGAGCCGCCGGGGCTTCGGCACCCGGCTGATCGAGCGCAGCCTCGCCCAGGAACTCCACGGAGACGTCACCATCGCGTTCGCGCCGACCGGCGTCGTCTGCACGGTCCATGCGCTTCTGAACGACAGCGACGACGCGGACCGGGACGCGATCCACGCGTAATCCGATCGAGCCGATCAGGCCGCCAGTCGCGTCCGCTGCCTCGCGACGATCGCGCGGACTTCGTCGCCGTCGATCGTCTCATGCTCCAGCAGCGCCTCCGTCAGGGCATCGAGCGCATCGCGGTTGTCCTCGATGCAAGCCTTGGCGGCCTCGTACATCTCATCGATGATGCGGCGGATCTCCTGCTCGACTTCGCGCGGAAGGCTGTCGCCGGAGCGCGCCACCCGAACCATGCCGATGGCCGGGCTCATGCCCCATTCCGTGACCATCTTGGTCACGATGTTGGTCGCATGGGCGATGTCGCTGGCGGCGCCCGTCGTGACCTTCTTGGCCCCGAACACGATCTCCTCGGCCGCGCGTCCGCCCATGGCGACGATCAGGTCTGCCTCGAGCTTCTCCACGGGAATACAGAACCGGTCGTGCTCGGGCAGCCGCATCACGAGGCCGAGCGCCTGCCCGTGCGGGATGATGGTGGCGCTGTGCACCTTGTCGGAGGCAGGCAGCAGGCAGGCGCAAAGGGCGTGGCCCGCCTCGTGGGCGGCTACCAGCCTGCGCTCCTCGTCCGAGATGACGAGGGTGCGCCGCTCGAGCCCCATGATGATCTTGTTGCGGGCGGCTTCCAGGTGATCGCGCGTGACCGCTTCGACGCCCTCGCGCGCCGCGAAGATGGCAGCCTCGTTCAGGAGGTTGCCGAGATCGGCACCCGAGAAGCCGGGCGTGCCCTTAGCGATGGAAGCGAGGCTCACGCCTTCCGCCAGCTTCACGTTGCGGGCATGGACGTTGAGGATCGCCTCGCGGCCGCCGATATCGGGCAGGCCGATGTGAACCTGGCGGTCGAAGCGGCCGGGGCGCAGGAGCGCCGGATCGAGCACGTCGACGCGGTTCGTCGCGCCGATGACGATCACCCCGGCGGTGGTGTTGAAGCCGTCCATCTCGACGAGGAGCTGGTTCAGGGTCGCCTCGAACTCCCGGTCGGCGGCCGATCCGCCGCCACCGCGCTTGCGGCCGATGGCGTCGATCTCGTCGATGAAGATCAGGCAGGGTGCCTTCTTGCGCGCCTGCTCGAACAGCTTGGACACCCGTCCCTTGGCGATGCCGATCAGGGGTGCCGAGAAGTCGCTGCCCGACACGGCCATGAAGGAAACCCCGGCCTCGCCGGCCAGCGCCTTGGCGATCAGGGTCTTTCCCGTTCCGGGCGGCCCGACCATCAGGAGGCCGCGGGGGATTCGGGCGCCGACCTTGGTGAAGGCCTCGGAATCGCGCAGGAACGAGATGACCTCCTGGAGCTCGGCCTTGGCCTCTTCCTGTCCGGCGACGTCGTCGAACCGGTTGGGCAGGCTGCGGATCACCCGAGGCCACCGGGACGTGGGCTTGAAGTCGGTCTGGATCGCCAGCATGGCCAGGACGGCTGCGACGAGCACGAGCGGTACCAGGATGCTCGCTATGTGGGCGGCGTCGAAACCGGGCTTCTTGAAATCGACCTCGGCACCGGCTGCCGTGATCCGCTCGATGTAGTCGGCGCTCACGAGGCCGTTGGGCATGCGCACGAAGACATCCCGGTCCGTCATGGTGACGGAAAGACCGCCGCTCTCGATCAGAACCTTCTGAACCTTCTTGTTCGCCAGATCCCGCGTGAAGTCGGAATAGGTGATTTCGGCGGCGGGTTCGGCCAGCAGGCGGGGGCCGATGAACACGGCGGCCGCCACGACTAGGATGAGGATGGCGGCTGAAACAGCCACGCTTTTCTTGCCCAGAACCCGTCTGGCTTTTTCGAGAACGTTGGTCACGGCGGCGCCCCCATAGCGCGATGTCATGTTTTTTGGAGGTGCCGCTGTTTAGTCGATTTTGACGCAGATCGCAGTACGGCGAATAGGCACACCCACCGAACGGAGGGGGCGCGTCAGGCGAGAAGGTCGCTGTATTCCCTGTGGCGGCGGATCCAGGCCCGGGCATAGCCGCACAAAGGCGTGATGGTCCGGCCCTCGGAACGGGCGATCTCGGCCACGCCGCGCATCAGCTCGCCCGCGGCTCCCGTTCCGCGCAGGGGAATGGCCGCCTCCACGTGCCGGATCACGAGATCGGACCCGCGCCTCTCATAATTGGCGAAAGCGATGTACCCGTCCCGTTCCAGCTCGAAGCGGTGTCGCTCGGCGTTGTCGCGAACCATGGCGTCCATCTTCAACCCGCGTTGCAGAACCTGTCGAAAACCAACGTGATCCGGCGGCGGCCGTTCCGCCATGGGGACGACACCCTCCACGTCATGGCCGGTCTTGAGCCCGTCACGACGTTGGAGAGTTTCGCCGGGGCCTCGTCAGAGCGAGGAGGCAGCCCTCACCCGAGCCGTTGCTCGAGCGTCGCCTTCACCGCGGGCCATTCCTCCCGGACGATGCTGTAGACCGCCGTATCGCGGACATGCCCGTCCGGCATGATCATGTGCTGGCGCAGAATGCCGTCGAGCTTGGCGCCCAGTCGCTCGATGGCCGCGCGGGACTGGTCGTTGCGGGCGTGGGTGCGGATCTCGACCGCGAGACAGCCCAGGCTTTCGAAGGCGTGCCGCAGCATGAGGAACTTCGCATGGGTGTTGACGAAGGTCCGCTGCCAGGACTTGGCGATCCAGGTGGTGCCGATCTCGACCCTGTGGTTGGCGGCATCGATGTTCATGTAGCGCGTCGAGCCGACGACCCGGTCGCCGTCGTTCACCACGGTGGCGAAAGGAAGGGCGAGGCCAGAGGCCTGAAGCTCCAGGGCCTTCTGCACATAGGCCTCGAAGTCCTCCGGCCGGGGCACCGTCGTGGTCTTCTTCTCCCAAAGCTCGCCATCACTGGCGGCCAGCCCCAAGGCCGGCACGTCGGCGAGGCTCAAAGGGCGCAGGGTCAAACGGTCGGTGGAGAGGGTGACGGGCTCGATGTGCAGCATGAAGACTTGCCTTTGCGATCTGCTGCTTTGTCCCCGATTCACGGGCGGCTCGCAACGGCTAAGGTGGCAGCATCTCCATGGCAGCACCGGGCTTGTCCCGGTGATCCCGATGGGAAGAGCGCGGCGCTTCAACAAACGGGATGGCCGGCACAAGACCGCCATGACGGCGGAGGGTGTCGTCCCTGCCGCGAATAAGCGTCGCTCCCGGACCCGCGTCAGCTCAGCAGATAGACGAGTCCCGGCAGTGCCACCGCGAGGCCCGCCAGGGCCCAGGCGCCGATGGCGGATTGCCAGGTCACGTTGCCTGTCGCGTTGCGCAGTCTCTGAGCGCAGGTCGCGGCGTCCATCGAATGCCCGCTCAAGCATGAGCAGAGCACATAATGAGCCTGACCGTCCGACAACCCGAAATACCGCATGGCATCGCCGAGCCGGTCACTCTCCAATCCGTCCGCGCGCAGGATGGGATCGTCATGGGCGACCGTGAGGGGCGAGTCGTCCTCGCGGACCAGGGCGCGCTCGGCCGGCGGCTTGTACTCGATTTCACCGAGAGAGTGCAGGCGACGCGCCGGGTCCCGTTCGAGCAGGTCGATCCAACGCTGGAGCCGCTCCTCGCGAGACAGGGGTCTCGGCTGGACATCGGCGACGCTGCGGAGCTGATCAAGAGGCTTGTGTTCCATCGATCTCCTCCTCTGTCTCAACACGGCCGAAAGGCCGGATGAGACACCCGATGCTGCGCGCCATGCGCGGCGAAAGTGCGACAGGGAGGAGGACCGAACGGGTTATGTAGGCTACTCTTCAGGCGCCTCGACGATGGGATCGTAGCGGCTCGTATCGAGGCCCAGGAGATTGAAGCTCTGCTGCATGTGCGGCGGAAGCGGAGCGGTGACGTCGATGGGCTTTCCGGTCCTCGGATGGGCAATGACGATGCGGCGCGCCAGGAGGTGCAGCTTGTTCTGGATGCCGCCGGGCAGCTCCCAGTTCTCGATGTCGAAATATTTCGGATCGCCCACGATGGGATGGCCGATATGGGCCGTGTGGGCGCGCAGCTGATGCGTGCGCCCGGTGACCGGCTTCAGCGACAGCCAGGCGAGCTTCTGCGCCGACGTATCGACGACCGCGTAATAGGTCAGGGCGTGGCTCGCGCCCTCGTCCCCGTGCCGGGCCACGCGCATGCGGGAATCGCCTTCGTCGCCTTCCTTGGCCAGATAGGTCGAGACCCGGCCCTGTTTGACGCGCGGAACGCCGGCGACGAGCGCCCAGTAGATCTTGCGCGTGGTGCGGGCGCGGAAGGACTTGGCCATGGTGGACGCGGCGAAGCGCGTCTTGGCGATGACGAGGCAGCCGGCCGTGTCCTTGTCGAGACGGTGGACGAGGCGCGGCTTCTGCCCCTCGTCGTCCTTGAGCGACTCGAGCAGGCCGTCCACATGCCGCTTGGTGCCCGATCCGCCCTGGACGGCGAGGCCCATCGGCTTGTTGATGATGAGGACGTCCTTGTCCTCGTAGAGCGTGATCGATTTCAGGAAATCGCGGTCGTCCTGGTCCTTGGCCGCGTTGCGGGAGACCGGACGCGGCTGATCGAGCTTCAGGGGCGGCACGCGGACCTTCTGGCCGGCCAGGAGCCGGTCGTTCGGCTGCGCCCGCTTGCCGTCGATGCGCAGTTCCCCTTTGCGGACGATGCGCTGGATATGCGTGAAGGCGAGCTGCGGGAACCGGGCCACCAGGAAGCGATCGACGCGCATGTCGGCCTCGTCGGGCTCGACCACCAGGGTCTGCACGCCCGTCGCCAGGACCTCCTGAGCCTCCGCCCGGGCCTGCGCCCGTGTCGGCCCGCGCGGAGCCTCGACGGCCGCGGGCCGCGCCTGCTTCGGCCGGACAGCGGCCGGTTTCTCGCGCAGGGCCGTTGCCGTCCGCGTCTTGCCGGCAGCCGATTTCAAGCCGCCCGGCTTCGCCGCCGAAGACTTGAGCGACGAAGACTTCAGCGACGAAGATTTGGATGACGACTTGCGGGCCGGTCTGTCGTCACGCGAGCGAAAGTCCTGCCGGGCCCCGGAGCGCCCGCCACGACCGTTATTCTGTCCTGAACCGCTTTTTCTCATGGGAATGTGGGTATCAGAGCGCCGCCGAAGCAGCAATCGAGGTTTGGAGCATCGAACGCAAAAGTGCGACACCGGCTATCCGTGAAAAGATGCGTCGAACCAAAAAGTTGAAGCACCGGACCTTAGTTCGGATTCACGTGCGATGCTCTAGGCCGCGATCGTCCGCACAAGGCCCAGGCCGGCCACCAGACCGGCGATGGAGAGAAGAACCGACCCGACCACGTAGGTCGCCGCGATCCCGGCCTGCCCCCGTTCCCAGATCAGCACCGCATCGAGCGAGAAAGCCGAGAAGGTCGTGAAGCCGCCGAGGATCCCGGTGGTGAGGAAGAGCCGCAGGGGTTGGCTCCATCCCTCGCCTGCCTTGAAGGCGAGCCACCCGGCGATGGCTCCCATCAGGAACGAGCCGACCACGTTCACCGTCAGCGTCCCCCAGGGAAAAGCTGTCCCGCAGTAACGGGCGCAGCCGACATTCACTCCATGCCGGAGGGCGCCGCCAATCCCGGCGCCGAGGAAGACGAGGAGATAGGATTTCATGCGTTATTCCCCGTCGTCCTCGCGCCGCCGTTCCCGGCGCAGCCTCTCCCACCAGTCCAGCCGCTTCCGGATCTCCCGCTCGAAGCCGCGATCCACGGGGTCGTAGAAGTCCTGCCGGCCCAGCTTCTCGGGCCAGTAATCCTGCCCTGAGAAAGCGTCAGGCTCGTCGTGGTCATAAGCGTAGCTCTCGCCGTAGCCGATCTGCTTCATGAGCTTGGTCGGGGCGTTCAGGATCGTCTTGGGCGGCATGAGGGAGCCGTGCTCCTTCGCCACCCGGGTGGCGGCCTTGTAGGCCGTGTAGAGCGCGTTCGATTTCGGCGCGGTGGCGAGGTAGACGGCGGCCTGGGCGAGGGCTAGCTCGCCCTCGGGCGAGCCCAGGAAGTCGAAGGCGTCCTTGGCCGCGTTGGCGATGACCAGCGCCTGGGGATCGGCTAGCCCGATATCCTCCACGGCCATGCGCACGAGACGGCGGGCGATGAAGAGCCTGTCCTCGCCCGCATCGAGCATGCGGGTCAGGTAGTAGAGCGCCGCATCCGGGTCGGAGCCGCGGACGGTTTTGTGCAGGGCGGAGATGAGGTTGTAATGCCCCTCCTGCCCCTTGTCGTAGATCGGCGCGCGGCGCTGGATGATCTCCTGCAGCTGCTCCGCGTCGAAGACCTCGCCGGGTTTGGCCGAGCGCCAGACCTCCTCGGCCAGCGTCAGGGAGGCCCGTCCGTCCCCGTCCGCCATGCGCACGAGAGAAGCCCTCGCCTCCCCGTCGAGCGGCAGGCTTTTCCCCGTCACCTCCTCGGCGCGCGCCAGGATCCGCTCGATCGCCGCCTCGTCGAGAGACTTGAATAGCAGCACCCGGGCACGGGACAGAAGCGCCGCGTTCAGCTCGAAGGATGGGTTCTCCGTGGTGGCGCCGACGAGCGTGATGGTGCCGTCTTCCATGACGGGCAGGAAGGCATCGAGCTGAGCCCGGTTGAAGCGGTGAATCTCGTCGACGAAGAGCAGCGTGCCCTTGCCCGTGGACCGCCGATGACGGGCCGCCTCGAAGACCTTCTTGAGATCCGCAACGCCCGAGAAGATCGCCGAGATCTGCTCGAAATGAAGATCGGTCTCATGGGCGAGCAGGCGCGCCACCGTGGTCTTGCCGGTGCCGGGCGGGCCCCAGAAGATCAGGGACCCCAGGGTTTTGGACGCGATGAGCCGGGTCAGGATTCCGTCCTGCCCGACGAGGTGGTCCTGCCCGACCACCTCGGAGAGCTTTGTCGGACGCATCCTGTCCGCCAGCGGACGAGGCGCGGATTGATCGAGGCCGGCGGATGAAAACAGGTCGCTCATGATGCGTCAGGGACTAAGAGGAACAGCCCGCCATCCATACCCGATCTGGAGCCTGCCGTCCCGTTTATCGCCCAAGCACCGTCGTAAAGACGCGCCCACCTCGGCTCACCGTGATTTCCCAATAGCCGCCGTTGCGGTTGATCACGCGATCCGCGTCCTTGGTGGAGGCCAGGCGCTCGCCGTTGATGGCAACGATCTGGTCGCCCTTCTCGAAGCCCACGCTGGCGGCGACGCTGCGATCCTCCAGATCGGCCACGACCACGCCGTCATCGGCGATCTCGACCTGCAGCTCGTCCGCCACGGCGGGCGACATGTTCACCAGCGTCGCGCCGGCGAATGGCGTCCGCGCCTTGCCGCGCAACGGCTCGCGCGATGGGTTCTCCGGCGGAGGCATCAGCTTGACCTGAAGCGTCGTCTGCTTGCCGCCTCGAAGCACCGTGAGAGGTGCCGCGCCCTGCGTTCCCTTGAGGGTGAAGCGGTATCCGAAGGAATCCGGATTATCGACAGGCTGTCCATCGACCATCAGGATCGCGTCGCCCCGCTTCAGGCCGGCCTCCGCGGCCGGTCCCTTGTCATAGACGGCGGTGACCAGGACGCCCGTCGGACGCTCGAGGCCGAGTCCGCTGGCGATGTCCCCGTCCACGGGCTGCAGCCGCGCCCCGAGCCACGGCCGGACGACGCTCTTGGCGCCACCCCTGGCGGAGTTCAGCACCACTTTGACCATGCTCGAGGGCACGGCGAAGCCGATGCCGATACTGCCGCCGGAGCGCGAATAGATCGCCGTGTTGATGCCGACCACGCGGCCGTTCATGTCGATGAGGGCGCCGCCCGAATTGCCGGGATTGATGGCGGCGTCGGTCTGAATGAAGAACTGGTAATCGGAAATGCCCACCTGGGTCCGGGCCAGGGCCGACACGATACCCTGGGTCACCGTCTGGCCGACGCCGAAGGGGTTGCCGATGGCGAGCACGATGTCGCCGACCTGGAGGGCTTCGGAATCGCCGAGTTCGATCGCCTGGAGGTTGGTGGCGTCCTTGAGCTTCAGCACGGCGATGTCGGTGCGCTGATCGCGTAGCAGGATGTCGGCCGCGAATTCCCGCCGGTCGGCAAGTGCCACCTTCACCTCGGTCATGTTCTCGATCACGTGGTTGTTCGTGATCACGAGGCCCGACGGATCGACGATGACGCCGGATCCGAGGGAGCTCTGCGACCGCCCCCGGGGAACGCCCGGCGCATTGTCCCCGAAGAAGCGACGGAAATACTCCTCCATGGCGCCGTTCTGCCGACGCTCCGAGCGGCTGGCATAGACGTTGACGACGGATCCGGCCGTCTGGCGCACGACCGGCGCGAAGGACAGCTGGACCTGCGCCTTGCTCTCAGGAACGACGCGCTGCGTCTGGGCCTGTGCTCCTGCTGTACCGAGCAGCATGAGGGCGGCAGCCAATGACAGGCGAAACGGCGAAAAGCGCATAACCGGCGAATCCTTCATTCAACGACATGTCTCGATAAAGCGCGGAGCCCGAAATAACAAGATCCGCATGGTTGCGCGGACCGTTCCAAACAAAAAGGGCGGCCCGAAGACCGCCCTTGATGAAATCGTTGAAACCGGGATCTTACTCGGCGGCTTCGACCAGCTCGTCCTTCTGGGTCGGGCCCGAATCCTGGCCGCGCGCATCAACGTCGCGGTCCACGAACTCGATCACGGCCAGAGGGGCGTTGTCGCCGTAGCGGAAGCCGGCCTTCAGAACGCGGGTGTAGCCGCCGTTGCGGTCCTGGTAGCGCTTGCCCAGAACGTCGAACAGCTTCTTGACCATGGCCTCGTCGCGCAGCTTCGACATGGCGAGACGACGGGCGTGCAGATCGCCGCGCTTGCCGAGCGTGATCAGCTTCTCGACGACGGGACGCAGGTCCTTCGCCTTCGGCAGGGTCGTGACGATCTGCTCGTGCTTGATCAGCGCAGCCGCCATATTGGCGAACATGGCCTTGCGGTGTTCGGTCGTGCGGTTGAAGCGACGACCACGGAATCCGTGACGCATTGGCTTTCTCCTTGATCTTACGGCCGCCGTGCCAAGGAACGGCCGTCTCTCTTATGATCCCCGCCCTTGAGGACGAGGGGCAGATGTGAAGCCGCCCTTCGGGTGAAAGGCGGCTTCAAAACACTCAGTAATGCTCTTCGAAGCGCTTCGCGAGGTCTTCGATGTTCTCCGGCGGCCAGCCCGGCACGTCCATGCCGAGGTGAAGGCCCATGCCGGCCAGAACTTCCTTGATCTCGTTGAGCGACTTGCGGCCGAAGTTCGGGGTGCGGAGCATTTCCGCCTCGGACTTCTGGATGAGGTCGCCGATATAGACGATGTTGTCGTTCTTCAGGCAGTTGGCCGAACGGACCGACAGCTCCAGCTCGTCCACCTTCTTGAGGAGCGCCGGGTTGAACGGCAGCTGCGGTGCGGCAGCGGCAGCCTCTTCCTTGCGCGGCTCTTCGAAGTTGACGAAGACCTGGAGCTGGTCCTGCAGGATGCGAGCGGCATAGGCCACGGCATCCTCAGGCGTCACGGCGCCGTTGGTCTCGACCGTCATGATCAGCTTGTCGTAGTCGAGAATCTGGCCCTCGCGGGTGTTCTCGATACGATAGGAAACCTTCTTGACCGGGCTGTAGAGCGAGTCGACCGGGATGAGGCCGATGGGAGCGTCCTCGGTGCGGTTGCGCTCGGCCGGAACATAGCCCTTGCCCGTGTCGACCGTGAACTCCATGCGGATCTCGGCGCCCTCGTCGAGGGTGCAGAGCACGAGTTCGGGGTTCAGGATCTGCACGTCGCCGACCGTGTTGATGTCGCCGGCCGTGACGGCGCCGGGGCCCGTCTTACGGAGGGTCATGCGCTTGGCGCCTTCGCCCTGCATCTTGATGGCGATCGTCTTCACGTTGAGGACGATGTCGGTCACGTCCTCGCGGACGCCCGGGATGGACGAGAACTCGTGCAGCACGCCGTCGATATGGATCGCCGTCACCGCCGCGCCCTGGAGCGACGACAGGAGGACCCGGCGCAGCGAGTTGCCGAGCGTCGTGCCGAAGCCACGCTCGAGCGGCTCCGCCACGACCGTCGCGATGCGCTTCGGATCGTCGCCGGGGGCCACTTCGAGCTTGTTCGGCTTAATCAGCTCTTGCCAGTTCTTTTGGATCACAACCACACCTCATGAGGTACGGCTTGAAGGGAGGCTTTCGGCCAACCCTTTAAACCGAAACGCGCGTGGGTTTTGGACCCACGCGCCGGATAACCTTAGACGCGGCGACGCTTGCGCGGGCGGCAGCCGTTGTGCGGGATCGGCGTGACGTCACGGATCGACGTGACGGTGAAGCCGGCCGACTGCAGGGCGCGCAGGGCGGACTCACGGCCGGAGCCGGGACCCGACACCTCGACCTCGAGGGTGCGCATGCCGTGCTCGGCAGCCTTGCGGGCAGCATCTTCAGCGGCGATCTGCGCCGCGTACGGGGTCGACTTACGCGAACCCTTGAAACCCATGGCACCGGCCGAGGACCAGGAGATCGTATTGCCCTGGGCGTCGGTGATGGTGATCATGGTGTTGTTGAACGAGGCGTTCACATGCGCCACGCCGGAAACGATGTTCTTGCGTTCGCGGCGGCGGACGCGGGTAGCTTCTTTAGCCATTCCAAAGATCCTTCAAGCGCGCCCGTCGTTCCAGGCGCTCGGGAGAAAAGGCCGCCCGCCCGGGGCGGCCGATCAAAATTACTTTTTCTTGCCGGCGATCGGCTTCGCCTTGCCCTTGCGGGTGCGGGCGTTCGTGTGGGTACGCTGACCGCGGGTCGGAAGGCTGCGGCGGTGCCGCAGGCCACGATAGGCGGCGAGATCCATCAGGCGCTTGATGTTCATGGACACTTCGCGGCGCAGATCACCTTCGACGATGTAGTCGCGGTCGATCGTCTCGCGGATGGCCAGAACCTCGGCGTCGGTCAGCTGGTTCACGCGGCGCTCGGCCGGGATGTTGACCTTCTCGATGATCTCCTGGGCCTTCTTGGGCCCAATACCGTGGATGTACTGAAGCGCGATCACAACGCGCTTGGCGGTCGGGATGTTGACGCCAGCTATACGGGCCATCGTCCGTCTCCATGTATGAAGCGAATGCTTCGGGTTTTGGTTATCGCGCGTCCGGTGGAGGCCGGCCCCTGCGCGGGCTTATGCAAAACAAAACGACCCGAGTGACTTCTCCCGAAGCCCTCCGAGCCGAGCTCATCTTTTGCAAGTGGAGGCACATAGCTGGTTTTCGGCGCTGCGTCAACACCGTTGAGTGACCACGCCCATCTGCTTTTCCCTGTCCTGCGACTTCATGTCGAGCCTCGACTGAGCCCTCAAGCGTCCGGCTGCCCCCGGCCCTTGATTCGCAGAGAAAGTTGTTGCAACTCTATAGCAACGGGCCGACGATCGTCCCGACTGCTGGACGTTCGGTGTCCCAATGATCATTGCAGAGCGTGAACTCGACTATGTCTCTCAATCCGGGAAGACCATTCCCGTGCCCGTCAGGCTCTATGCCCCAGAAGGAAGCGGCAAGCACTGGTCTTGCCGCTTTACTATTGCCTGGCCAGATGAAGTGGAAAAAAGCACGACTTACGGCGTTGATCAGTTCCAGGCGATCATCCTGACACTTCAGATGATTGGCTCCCGGCTCTATCTCAGTGATCATCACCAGTCCGGCAACTTGTACTTCGAATTGCCAGGATCCGGTTACGGTTTTCCCGTGCCCAAGATCATGCGGGATGTGCTGATCGGAGATGACAAAAGGTTCGACGGAGAAGGATGAGGAGCAGCCAGGCTGCCCCGTCCTCCATTATCGCCCGAGAATGCCCTTGATCGCCCCGGTCACCTCGTCGATTGGCTGCATGCCATCGACGGTCTTCAGCATGCCCTTGCTTGCGTAATAGGCTGAAAGCGGAGCCGTCTGGTTTCGGTAGGCTTCGAGCCGGGTCTTGAAGACCTCCGGGTTGTCGTCCTTGCGGACCGGCTCCCCGCGGGCTTCGGTTTCCGCAGCGCGCTTGACGATCCGGTCGACCAGCTCGGCTTCGTTCACCTTGAACTCGATGACGGAATCGAGCTTGAGGCCCTTCTCGGCCAGCATGGCGTCGAAGGCTTCGGCCTGGGCCACGGTCCGAGGGAAGCCGTCGAGGATGAAGCCGTTCTTGGCGTCGGCCTCTTCGATCCGGTCGGCGATGATGCCGACCACGATATCGTCGGACACCAGGTCGCCCCGGTCCATGACGGCCTTCGCCTTCAGGCCGACCGGCGTGCCGGCCGCCACGGCTGCGCGGAGCATGTCGCCCGTCGACAGCTGCGGAATCCCCAGCCTCTCGACCAGACGCACAGCCTGAGTGCCTTTTCCGGCCCCCGGCGGCCCCAGCAGAATCATCCTCATCGACGCCCCCCCTCACTCCGTCGAGTGTCCCCGCCTTCTGGCGGGATCGTCAAATTCCGGAGCCGCTCTCCTTGTGGAAACCGGCTCCCCCTTGCCAGTCACATCTTGATTGACGGCGAACCGGCCCCCCGGATTCGCCGGAGAACGCCTTATCGCCTGCGGGCGCCCTTGAGCTTCGCCTTCTTGACGAGGCCCTCGTACTGGTGCGCCAGAAGATGGCCATGCACCTGGGCGACCGTGTCCATGGTAACAGACACCACGATCAGAAGCGAAGTGCCGCCAAAGTAGAATGGCAGAGCCGCATAAGACACCAGCAGTTCGGGAATCAGGCAGATGATCACCAGATAGGCGGCGCCCAGCACCGTGATGCGGGTCAGCACCTGGTCGATGAAATCCGCCGTGCGCTCGCCGGGGCGGATGCCCGGGATGAAGCCGCCCTGCTTCTTCAGATTGTCCGCCGTCTCCGTGGGATTGAACACGATGGCCGTGTAGAAGAAGGCAAAGAACACGATCAGTGCCGCATAAAGGAACATGTAGGCCGGACGCCCGTGTCCCAGATACGCCGTGAGCATCGAAATGACGCCCGTGCCGTCGGTGCTGGTCTGGAAGCTGGCGATCGTCGCCGGCAGCAGGAGCAGCGACGAGGCGAAGATCGGCGGGATCACGCCCGAGGTGTTCAGCTTGAGCGGCAGGAACGACGTCTGACCTTCATAGATCCGGTTGCCCACCTGGCGCTTCGGATAATTGATCAGCAGACGGCGCTGAGCGCGCTCCATGAACACGACGAAGTAGATGATGGCCACCGCCATCACGATCACGCCGAGGATCAGGCCCGTCGAGATCGCGCCCTGACGGCCGAGCTCAAGCGTCCCCGCGATGGCGTTCGGCAGGTTCGCCACGATGCCGGCGAAGATGATCAGGGACGTGCCGTTGCCGATGCCCCGCGACGTGATCTGCTCGCCCAGCCACATGAGGAACATGGTGCCGCCCGTCAGCGTGATTACGGTCGAGATCAGGAAGAACGGCCCCGGAGACTGCACGATCGTACCCGAGCTCTGCAGGCCGACCGCGATGCCCCACGACTGGAACACAGCCAGGAACACTGTCAGATAGCGGGTGTACTGGTTCAGGATCTTGCGGCCCGCCTCCCCTTCCTTCTTCAGCGCCTCGAGCGAGGGCAGAACGGAAGTGAGGAGCTGGACGATGATCGATGCCGAGATGTACGGCATGATGTTCAGGGCGAAGATGGCCATGCGCTCCACGGCGCCGCCCGAGAACATGTTGAAGAGGCCGAGCACGCCCCCGCTGGCGCTCTGGAAGCTCTGCCGGAGAGCCTCCGGATCGATGCCGGGCAGCGGGATGTAGGTGCCGAGGCGGTAGATGATGAGAGCGCCCAAGGTGAACCAGATGCGCTTCTTCAGCTCATCGGCCTTGGCAATGGCGCCGAAATTGATGTTTGCCGCAAGTTGCTCGGCTGCTGAGGCCATAGTGGTGTCCCCGAAATACCTGATACGTGACGGTCATCACGCAAACGGCGGCCACGCGATCAGACGCGGGCCGCCGCTTGGATCTTAGTCAATGTGGGCGCTGGCTCACGCCTGCGCAACGGCACCCAGAAGGGTGACCGAGCCACCAGCCTTCTCGATCGCTTCGACGGCCGACTTGGACGCGCCATGGACCTGGAAGGAAAGCTTCGTCTTGAGCTCGCCGACGCCGAGGATCTTCACGCCGTCGCGGGGCTTGGACACCACACCGGCGGCGACCAGCGACTCGACGGTCACGGCAGCGGCCTTGTCCAGCTTGCCGGCCTCGATGGCCTGCTGGATGCGGCCGACGTTGACCTCGTTCAGCTCGATCGCGTTCGGCTTGTTGAAGCCGCGCTTCGGCAGACGACGGTGCAGAGGCATCTGACCGCCTTCGAAGCCTTTGATCGCCACGCCGGTACGGGACTTCTGTCCCTTTACGCCGCGACCACCGGTCTTGCCCTTGCCGGAGCCGATACCACGGCCGACACGCATGCGGTTCTTGGTGGAACCTTCGTTGTCACGAATTTCGTTGAGTTTCATGACGCTCTCCTCACTGCCCGTCGACAACGCGCACGAGGTGCTTGACCTTCTCGATCATGCCGCGCACAGCCGGCGTGTCTTCCAAGGTCGAGGTACGGTGAAGCTTGTTGAGCTTGAGGCCGATCAGCGTCTGGCGCTGCTTGGCTTCGCGGCGGATCGGCGAGCCGATCTGCTCAACGGTGACGGTCTTCCCAGCGGAAGCAGGATTCTTTGCCATCGTCAAAGCCTCCCTTACGCTTCGGCGCCAGCGGCTTCGCTGACATCCGCATCGCGGCGGCGCGCCTGCAGCGTCGAGACCTTCAGGCCACGGCGAGCGGCGACCGAACGCGGGCTGTCCTCGTTCTTGAGCGCGTCGAAAGTCGCGCGGACGAGGTTGTACGGGTTCGACGAACCGAGCGACTTCGCGACCACGTCCTGCATGCCCACCACCTCGAAGACGGCGCGCATCGGGCCACCGGCGATGATGCCGGTACCCTGGGGAGCGGCACGCAGCACGACCTTGCCGGCACCATGGCGACCGTTCACGTCGTGGTGAAGCGTGCGGCCTTCGCGAAGGGCGACGCGGATCATGGAGCGCTTGGCGGCGTCCGTGGCCTTGCGGATGGCTTCCGGCACTTCACGGGCCTTGCCGTGGCCGAAGCCGACGCGGCCCTTCTGGTCGCCGACGACGACGAGAGCAGCGAAGCCGAAACGACGGCCGCCCTTCACCACCTTGGCGACGCGGTTGATGTGGACCAGGCGGTCCACGAATTCGCTGTCGCGCTCTTCGCGATCAGCACGTTCTCTTGGTTCTCTAGCCATGAGACCTCTCACTTGCGCGGGCGGCGGGCCCGCTCGCTAAGGGTTGCTTGGATTAAACCCGCCGTTAGAAATCCAGACCGCCTTCACGGGCAGCGTCGGCGAGAGCCTTGACGCGGCCGTGATAGAGGTAGCCCGAGCGGTCGAAGATGACCTGCTTCACGCCGGCCTGAACCGCGCGCTCGGCAACGAGCTTGCCCACTTCCTTCGCCGCATCCACGGTGGCGCCGGTCTTGAGCTTGCCCTTAAGGTCAGCCTCGAGGGTCGAAGCCGAGGCGACCGTATGGCCGCGCACGTCGTCGATGACCTGGGCATAGATCTGCTTGGACGAACGGAAGACCGACAAACGCGGACGGCCATTCGCTGCCTTCTTGATCGCACGGCGCACACGAGCCTTGCGGCGATCTTCAGCGCCTTTCTTCTCAGCCATGATACGTCGTCCTTACTTCTTCTTGCCTTCCTTGCGGAAGATGAACTCGTCGGAGTACTTGACGCCCTTGCCCTTGTAGGGCTCCGGACCGCGATAGTCGCGGATCTCGGCGGCGGTCTGACCGACGACCTGCTTGTCGATGCCGGCTACGATGATCTCCGTGGGCTTGGGCGTCGTGATCGTGACGCCGGCCGGGATCGCGTAGTCGATATCGTGGCTGTAGCCCAGCGAAAGCTTCAGCACCTTGCCGGCAACGGCGGCCTTGTAGCCGACGCCGTTGATCTCGAGGCGCTTCTCGAAGCCCTTGGACACGCCTTCGACCAGGTTCGCCACCTGGGCGCGGGACATGCCCCACTTCGCACGGGCCGTCTTGGACTCGTCGCGCGGGTTCACCGACACGGCGCCGCTCTCAAGAGCAACCGATACTTCTTCGGGAACGAGGAACGACAGTTCGCCCTTCGAGCCCTTTACCTTAACCATCTGACCGTCGACGGTCGCCGTCACACCTGACGGAACCGTAACGGGCTTCTTGCCTACTCGGGACATTTTCGAATCTCCGTGGTTCTGTGCGGGTGCCTGGCCTTAGAAGACCTTGCAGAGCACTTCGCCGCCCACGTTCCTCTCACGGGCCTCGTGATCGGCCATCACGCCCTGAGGCGTCGAGAGGATGGTGATGCCGAGGCCGTCAGCCACGCGAGGCATGGTGTCGACGGAGGCATACACGCGGCGGCCGGGCTTGGAGACGCGCTCGATGGAGCGGATCACCGGCTGACCGTCATAATACTTCAGCTCGATCGAGAACTCGGTCCGGCCATTGCCGAACTCGGTCTGCGAGTAATCGCGGATGTAGCCCTCGCTCTTCAGAACTTCGAGGACACGGGCGCGAAGCTTCGAGCCGGGGGTGGAAACGGATCCGCGACGACGCATCTGCGCGTTACGGATACGGGTGAGCATATCGCCCAACGGATCGTTGATCATATAATGCCCTCCCCCTTACCAGCTGGACTTCACGAGGCCCGGGATCAGGCCTTTGTTGCCCAGTTCGCGCAGAGCGATACGCGACATGCCGAGCTTGCGATAATAGGCGCGCGGGCGGCCCGTGATCTCGCAGCGGTTGCGGATACGGGTCTTGCTCGCATTGCGCGGCAGCTCGGCGAGCTTGAGGCGCGCCTCGAAGCGCTCCTCCATGGACTTCGACTCGTCGTTGGCGACCGCCAGGAGGCGCTCGCGGCGGCCGGCGAACTTCTTCACCAGGTCGCGACGATGCTTGTTCTTCTCAATAGCGCTTTTCTTAGCCATGCTTTTATCTCCAGTGTCCGCGTTTGAGGACAGCTATCCTCACTGCCGGAACGGGAAGTTGAAGTGACGCAGCAGGGCCCGGGCTTCGTCGTCGGTCTTCGCCGTGGTGGTGATGACGACGTCCATGCCCCAAACCTGCTCGACCCTGTCGTAATTGATCTCAGGGAACACCAGGTGCTCCTTGATACCCATTGCGTAGTTGCCGCGACCGTCGAACGACTTGGGGTTCAGGCCCCGGAAGTCACGAACGCGGGGAAGAGCGACGGTCACGAGACGGTCAAGGAACTCGTACATGCGAGCCTTGCGCAGCGTAACCTTGGCACCGATCGGCATGCCCTCGCGGACCTTGAACTGCGAGATGGCCTTGCGGGCCTTCGTGATCACCGGCTTCTGGCCGGCGATGAGAGCGAGATCGCCAGCCGCGACCGAAGCTTTCTTCGAGTCGGCGGTCGATTCGCCAACGCCCATGTTGAGGACGATCTTCTCGATCGTCGGCACTTCCATGGGGTTCTTGTAGCCGAATTCTTCAATGAGCTTCGGACGCACCACTTCCTCGTAGTGCTTCTTCAGCCGCGGCGTGTAGCCGTCCACCTGAGCCTTAGCCATCGATCAGGTCCCCCGAGCGCTTGGCGAAACGGACCTTGCGGCCGTCTTCGAGAACTTTGAAACCAACCCGGGTCGGCTTGCCGTCCTTCGGGTCCGCATAGGCCAGGTTCGACAGGTGGATGGCAGCCTCTTTCGAGATGATGCCGCCCTCGGCGTTTGCCGTCTGGCGCTGGTGGCGCTTCACGAGGTTCACGCCACGGACGACCGCGCGCTCTTCCTTCGGGAGCACCTGCACGACTTCACCGGTCTTGCCCTTGTCGCGACCGGTCAGGACAACGACCTTGTCGCCCTTCTTGATCTTCGCGGCCATTAGAGCACCTCCGGCGCAAGCGAAATGATTTTCATGTGGTTCTTGGCACGCAGTTCACGCGGAACGGGGCCGAAGATACGGGTGCCGACCGGCTCCTTCTGATTGTTGATCAGAACGGCGGCATTGCGGTCGAAACGGATGACCGAGCCGTCAGCGCGGCGGATGTCCTTGGCGGTGCGCACGACGACCGCCTTCATGACGTCGCCCTTCTTCACGCGGCCGCGCGGGATAGCTTCTTTCACGGATACGACGATGATATCGCCCACGGAAGCGTACTTACGCTTCGAACCGCCGAGAACCTTGATGCACATCACGCGACGGGCGCCGGAATTGTCGGCGACGTCAAGATTCGTCTGCATCTGGATCATGGCTTTGATCCTTTCCTTTGTTTCAGACAGGTTTCCGGGCCAAGGCAGGATTGCCCCCCGGACTACGCCTGACGGGGATCTGACGTCCCCTGCCCTTCAAATGTCGAGAGAGGCGGCCGTATACACGAACCGCCCCCGTTAGACAACCCCAAAACGGAAGCCCTTAGGCCTTCGCTTCGTTGACGAGCACCCAGGTCTTGAGTTTGGAGAACGGCTTGGTCTCTTCGATGAAGACCGTGTCGCCCACCTTGGCAGTGTTGTTCTCATCGTGAGCGTGGTAGTTCTTCGTCTTACGCACGGTCTTCTTCAGAACCGGGTGCGTGAAACGACGTTCCACCTTCACGACGACCGTCTTGTCCTGCTTGTCGCTGACAACGACGCCCTGCAAAACGCGCTTCGGCATCTTGATTTCCTCTTAAGCCTTAGCCGCAGCGGCCTTCTGGCGCTGCAGCGTCTTGACGCGGGCGATGTCCCGGCGGACCTCACGGACGCGTCCGGTGTTTTCGAGCTGGCCGGTCGCACGCTGGAAGCGCAGGTTGAACTGCTCCTTCTTCAGGTTCAGCAACTCGTCCGACAGCTGGTCCTGCGACATCGCGTTGAGGTCGGAGGCTCTCTGCTTAGACTTCATGATCCCCTCCTTTACTCGGCAATGCGCTGGATGAAGCGCGTCTTGATCGGGAGCTTGGCAGCGCCGAGACGGAGCGCCTCGCGGGCGATATCCTCCGGCACGCCGTCGATCTCGAACATGATGCGGCCAGGCTTAACCTTGGCTGCCCAATATTCGGGAGCGCCCTTACCCTTACCCATACGTACTTCGGTCGGCTTCGTCGACACCGGCACGTCCGGGAAGATGCGGATCCACACCCGGCCCGCGCGCTTCATGGCGCGGGTGATGGCGCGGCGAGCCGCCTCGATCTGACGAGCGTTGACACGCTCGGGTTCCATCGCCTTCAGGCCGAACTGGCCGAAGTTGAGGTCCGTACCGCCCTTCGCAGTGCCGGAGATACGGCCCTTGAACTGCTTACGGAACTTGGTTTTCTTCGGTTGCAACATGGCAAACCTCTCCTGACCTCTCGGTTACGCCGCTTGCTCGCGGCGGCCACCGGAGCGGCCTCCTTCGTCGTTCATCCGCTTGTCCTGGGCCATCGGATCGTGCTCGAGGATTTCGCCCTTGAAGATCCAGACCTTGATGCCGCAGGTGCCATAGGTCGTGAAAGCCGTGGACGTTCCGTAATCCACATCCGCACGCAGGGTGTGCAGCGGAACGCGGCCCTCGCGGTACCATTCGAGGCGTGCGATTTCAGCGCCGCCCAGACGGCCCGAGCAGTTGATACGGATGCCCTCGGCGCCCAGACGCATCGCCGATTGAACGGCGCGCTTCATGGCGCGGCGGAAAGCGACACGGCGCTCAAGCTGCTGAGCGATCGAATCGGCCACCAGCGTCGCGTCGACTTCCGGCTTGCGGACTTCGACGATGTTGATCGCCACGTCGGCGTCCGTCATCTTCGAAACCAGCTTGCGCAGCTTCTCGATGTCGGCGCCCTTCTTGCCGATCACCACGCCCGGACGACCCGAGTGGATGGTGACGCGGCACTTCTTGTGCGGGCGTTCGATGACGATCTTCGAGACGGCGGCCTGCTTCAGCTGCTTCATGAGAGCTTCGCGGATCGCCATGTCCTCATGCATCAGCTTGGCGTACTCGCCCTTGCCGGCGAACCAGCGCGAGTCCCAGGTCCGGTTGATGCCGAGCCGAAGACCGATCGGGTTGATTTTCTGACCCATCTGGTTCTCCTTTATGCCTGTTCGGCAACTTCCCGAACCACGATCGTGAGGTTCGAGAACGGCTTCATGATACGAGCACCCCGGCCGCGGGCCCGGGCGTGGAAGCGCTTCATGACGAGCGCCTTGCCGACATAGGCCTGGCTGACCACGAGATCGTCCACATCGAGGTTGTGGTTGTTCTCGGCGTTGGCAATGGCGCTCTCGAGGCACTTCTTCACGTCGCGCGCAATGCGCTTGCGGGAGAACTCGAGATCGGCGAGAGCCGCAGAAACCTTCTTGCCGCGGATAAGGGCCGCAACAAGGTTGAGCTTCTGGGGGCTGACGCGCAGCATGCGAGCGACGGCTTGAGCCTCGGTGTCGCTCAGTGCGCGAGGAGTCGCGGCCTTACCCATCTTACTTCCTCTTCGCCTTCTTGTCCGCCGCGTGGCCGTGGAAAGTGCGGGTCGGCGAGAACTCGCCGAACTTGTGACCCACCATTTCCTCGTTCACGGAGACGGGAATGTGCTTCTGACCGTTGTAGACCCCGAAGGTGAGGCCCACGAACTGCGGGAGGATCGTGGAGCGGCGGCTCCAGATCTTGATAACCTCGTTGCGGCCCGAGGAACGGGCAGCCTCGGCCTTCTTGAGGAGGTAGCCGTCGACGAACGGACCCTTCCAAAGCGAACGTGCCATGACGTGCCTCTATCCTTACTTCTTCCGAGCGTGGCGGCTCGACACGATGAACTTGTCGGTCCGCTTGTTCGAACGGGTTTTCTTGCCCTTGGTCGGTACGCCCCACGGGGACACCGGATGACGACCACCGGAGGTACGGCCTTCACCACCACCGTGCGGGTGGTCGATCGGGTTCATGGCGACGCCGCGGTTGTGCGGACGCTTGCCGAGCCAACGGTTACGACCAGCCTTACCGATCGAGGTGTTCATGTGGTCAGGGTTCGACACCGCGCCGACGCTGGCGAAGCACAGCCCGTGGACCAGGCGCTGCTCACCGGAGTTCAGGCGGATCGTCACGTAGCCCTGGTCACGACCCACGATCTGAGCGTAGGTGCCGGCGGAACGGGCGAGTGCGCCGCCCTTGCCGATCTTCAGCTCGACGTTGTGGATGATCGTTCCCACCGGCATGTTGCCGATCGGCATCGCGTTGCCCGGCTTGATGTCGACCTGCTCGCCGGCCGACACCTGATCGCCGACAGCCAGACGCTGCGGGGCCAGGATGTAGGCCTGCTCGCCGTCGGCGTAGCGGATCAGAGCGATGAAGGCGGTGCGGTTCGGATCGTACTCGATCCGCTCCACGGTCGCCACATCGCCCAGACGGGCGCGACGCTTGAAGTCGACCAGACGGAGGGTGCGCTTGTGACCACCGCCACGGAAGCGGACGGTCACGCGACCCAGGTTGTTACGGCCGCCGGAGGAGCTCTTGCCCTCCGTCAGCTTCTTGACCGGCTTGCCCTTGTAGAGCTCGCTGCGGTCGACGATCACCAGCTGGCGCAGGCCGGGGGTGATCGGTTTGAATGTTTTCAAAGCCATCGGATCACTCTCTCAACCGATCAGAGGCCTGTCGTGACGTCGATGGTCTGGCCCTCAACGAGGGTTACGACCGCCTTCTTCACGTCCGACCGCTGGCCGCGGGTGCCGCGGAACATCTTCACCTTGCCCTTGGTGACGAGCGTGTTGACGCTCTTCACCTTGACATCGAACAGCTTCTCCACCGCTTCCTTGATCTGCGGCTTCGTCGCATCCGGACGCACCTTGAAGACGACCTTGTTCTGTTCGGACAGGGTCGTGGCCTTCTCGGTGATGACCGGGCTTACGATCACATCGTAATGGCGCGGGTCCAGGCTCATTTGAAACGCGCCTCCAGCGCATCGACAGCCGACTTCGTGAGAACGAGCTTCTCGCGACGCAGGATGTCATAGACGTTGATGCCCTGCACCGGCAGGACGTCGATGTTCGGGATGTTGCGAGCAGCCCGCTGGAAGTTCGTCTCGATCTCAGCGCCGCCGATGATCAGGGCGTTGCCGAGGCCGAGCTTGCCGAAGCGCTCGACGAGAGCCTTCGTCTTCGGCTCGGCGAGCTTCACGTCGTCGATCACGACGAGCGAAGCGTCCTTGGCCTTGGACGAGAGCGCGTGCTTCAGGGCGAGAGCGCGAACCTTCTTGGGCAGGTCGTGAGCATGGCTGCGGACCTGCGGGCCGAAGGCACGACCGCCGCCCCGGAACTGGGGAGCGCTCGCGGCGCCGTGACGGGCGCTGCCGGTGCCCTTCTGCTTGTAGACCTTCTTCGTCGTCCGGTCGATGTCCGAACGATTCTTGACGGCGTGCGTGCCGGCCTGGCGCTTGGCGAGCTGCCAGCGGACGCAGCGGGCCAGCAGGTCGGCGCGCGGCTCGAGACCGAAGATGGTCTCGTTCAGGTCGACCGAACCGGCGTTGCCGCCTTCGAGCGTGGTGATATCAAGCTTCATCACGCATTCTCCTCTTGGGCCTGCTCAGCCTGGGCGACCGGCGCAGCGTCGTTGGCCGTGCGGAACGAGCCGGGCATCGGCACTTCCTTCGGCAGCTTGCGCTTCACCGCGTCGCGGACGAAGATCCAGCCGCCGGCCACGCCGGGAACGGCGCCCTCGACCAGGATCAGACCGCGCTCGACGTCGGTCGACACGACACGCAGGTTCTGCGTGGTGACGCGCTCGACGCCCAGGTGACCCGGCATCTTCTTGTTCTTGAACGTCTTGCCCGGATCCTGGCGGCCACCGGTCGAACCGATCGAGCGGTGGGAGATCGACACGCCGTGAGAGGCGCGCAGACCGCCGAAGTTCCAGCGCTTCATGCCGCCGGCGAAGCCCTTACCCGTCGTGATGCCCGTGACGTCCACGAACTGACCAGCAACGAAGTGATCGGCGGTGATCTCGGCGCCAACCGGGATGACAGCATCCTCGGAGACGCGGAACTCCGCGAGCTTGCGCTTCGGCTCGACCTGGGCGACGGCGAAACTTCCGCGCTCGGCCTTCGAAACGTTCTTCACCTTGGCCTTGCCGACGCCGACCTGCAGCGCGGTGTAGCCGTTCTTTTCCTTGGTCCGGTGGGCGACGACCTGGCAGCTGTCGACCTTCAGAACCGTGACCGGGACATGCTCGCCTGCATCCGTGAAGATGCGGGTCATCCCGACTTTCTGTGCAATGACGCCTGAGCGCATGTGCGTATCCTCTCGGCGTGTCTACCGAAGGCTCCAAGCCCGAAGGCTCAGAGCTTGATTTCCACGTCCACACCAGCAGCGAGATCGAGCTTCATCAGAGCATCAACCGTCTGCGGGGTGGGGTCCACGATATCGAGAACACGCTTGTGAGTGCGCATCTCGAACTGCTCGCGCGACTTCTTGTCGATGTGCGGCGAGCGAAGCACCGTAAAGCGCTCGATGCGCGTCGGCAGCGGGATGGGCCCGCGCACCTGTGCGCCGGTCCGCTTCGCGGTCGACACGATTTCGCGTGTCGAAGCGTCGAGGATCCTGTGGTCGAACGCCTTAAGGCGAATACGAATGTTTTGACCGTTCATGGCTTATCCATTCAACAAGGGAAGCGACCGAGCCGAAACCCGGCCGCTGTCCTTTGATCCTCTCAAATTAATCCATCACGGCGGCGACGACGCCGGCGCCGACGGTACGGCCGCCTTCGCGGATGGCGAAGCGCAGCTTCTCTTCCATGGCGATCGGCGCGATCAGCTCGACTTCCATCGTGATGTTGTCGCCCGGCATCACCATCTCGGTGCCCTCAGGCAGCTTCACCACGCCGGTCACGTCCGTCGTGCGGAAGTAGAACTGCGGCCGGTAGTTGCCGAAGAACGGCGTGTGACGGCCACCCTCTTCCTTCGTCAGGATGTAGGCCTCGGCCTTGAACTTCGTGTGCGGCTTGATCGAGCCGGGCTTGCACAGCACCTGGCCGCGCTCCACGTCCTCGCGCTTCGTGCCGCGCAGCAGAACGCCCACGTTGTCGCCGGCCTGGCCCTGGTCGAGCAGCTTGCGGAACATCTCGACGCCCGTGACCGTCGTCTTCTGCGTGTCGCGCAGACCCACGATCTCCACTTCCTCGCCGACCTTGATGATGCCGCGCTCGACGCGACCCGTCACCACCGTGCCGCGGCCCGAGATCGAGAACACGTCTTCGATCGGCATCAGGAACGGCTGGTCCACCGGACGCTCCGGCTGCGGGATGTAGCGGTCGACCTCGGCCATCAGCTCGAGCACCCGCTCGCGGCCGATCTCAGGCTGGCGGTCTTCCAGAGCGCACAGGGCCGAGCCCTTCACGATCGGAATGTCGTCGCCGGGGAAGTCGTACTTCGACAGAAGCTCGCGCACCTCGAGCTCGACCAGGTCGAGCAGCTCGGCGTCGTCGACCATGTCGACCTTGTTCATGAACACCACCAGGGCCGGCACGCCAACCTGGCGGGCCAGCAGGATGTGCTCGCGCGTCTGCGGCATCGGCCCGTCGGCCGACGACACCACCAGGATCGCGCCGTCCATCTGCGCCGCACCCGTGATCATGTTCTTCACGTAGTCGGCGTGGCCGGGGCAGTCCACGTGGGCATAGTGCCGGTTCGTGGTCTCGTACTCCACGTGCGCCGTCGAGATCGTGATGCCGCGCGCCTTCTCTTCCGGCGCCTTGTCGATCTGGTCGTACGCCGTGAACGTCGCCCCACCCGACTCCGCCAGAACCTTCGTGATCGCCGCCGTCAGAGACGTCTTGCCATGGTCCACGTGACCAATCGTCCCAATGTTGCAGTGCGGCTTATTCCGCTCAAACTTTTCCTTCGCCATCGTGGCACCCGTTCCTTTGATCTTTCAAATAGTCGCTTAGTGGGTTCAGGCGTATTTCGCCTGAACCTCGGCAGCCACGTTCGACGGCACCTGCTCGTAGTGGTCGAACTGCATGGTGTAGCTCGCGCGTCCCTGGCTCATGCCGCGCAGGGTGTTGACGTAGCCGAACATGTTGGCGAGCGGGACCATCGCGTTGATGACCACGGCATTGCCGCGCATGTCCTGACCCTGGATCTGGCCACGACGGGAGTTGAGGTCACCGATGACCGAACCCGTGTAGTCCTCAGGGGTCGTGACTTCGACCTTCATCACCGGCTCGAGCAGAACCGATCCGCCCTTCTGGAGGGCCTCACGGAGAGCGGCGCGGGAAGCGATTTCGAAGGCCAGGGCCGACGAGTCGACTTCGTGGAAGGCACCGTCGATGAGCTCGACCTTGAGGTCGACCACCGGGAAGCCGGCGACGACGCCAGCACCCACGACCGACTGGAGGCCCTTTTCAACGCCCGGGATGTATTCCTTCGGAACCGCACCACCGACGATCTTCGACTCGAAGGCGAAGCCGGCACCCTGGTCGTTCGGCTGAACGACGATCTTCACACGAGCGAACTGGCCGGTACCGCCGGTCTGTTTCTTGTGGGTGTAGTCCACCTCTGCCTTCTTGGTGATCGTCTCACGGTAGGCCACCTGCGGAGCGCCGATATTCGCATCGACCTTGTAGGTACGACGGAGAATGTCGACCTTGATGTCGAGGTGAAGCTCGCCCATGCCCTTCAGGATCGTCTGGCCCGACTCCTGGTCGGTCGAGACGCGGAAGGACGGGTCCTCGGCGGCCAGCTTCGAGAGAGCCAGACCGAGCTTTTCCTGGTCGGCCTTCGACTTCGGCTCGATCGCGATCTCGATCACGGGCTCAGGGAACTCCATGCGCTCGAGGATCACGGCCTTGCTCGGGTCGCAGAGCGTGTCGCCAGTGCGGACTTCCTTGAGGCCGGCCAGGGCGACGATGTCGCCGGCATAGGCTTCCTTGATGTCCTCGCGGTTGTTCGCATGCATGAGCAGCATGCGGCCAACGCGCTCTTTCTTGTCGCGAGACGAGTTGAGCAGCGTGTCGCCAGCGTTCACCTTGCCCGAATAGACGCGGCAGAAGGTGATCGTGCCGACGAAGGGGTCGTCCATGATCTTGAAGGCGAGCATGGAGAAGCCTTCCTCATCGGTCGGCTTACGGGTCGTCGGCTCTTCCGTCTTGAAGTCGATACCCTGGATAGCTTCGCGATCCGCCGGGGACGGCAGGAAGTCCACGACCGCGTCGAGCAGGGGCTGAACGCCCTTGTTCTTGAACGCGGAACCGCAGAGCACCGGGTGGAAGGCGCGACGCTGCACGGCCGTACGGATCAGGCGACGCAGGGTCGTCTCGTCCGGCTCCTGGCCGTCCAGGTAGGCGGCGAGCGCATCGTCATCCATCTCGACAGCGGCCTCGACGAGCTTGGCGCGATATTCGGCGGCCTGGTCCTTCAGGTCAGCCGGAATCTCGACCTCGTCGAAGCTGGCACCCAGCGACTCGCCGGACCAGACAAGGGCCTTCATCTTGATCAGATCGACCATGCCGCGGAAATCGCTCTCCGCTCCGATCGGGATCTGAAGGCAGACGGGCTTGCCGGCGACGCGCTTCACGATGTCGTCGACGCAGTTGAAGAAGTTCGCGCCCGTCTTGTCCATCTTGTTGACGAACACGACGCGGGGAACGTCATACTTGTCGGCCTGACGCCACACGGTCTCGGTCTGGGGCTCGACGCCCTGGTTGCCGTCCAGAACGCAGACGGCGCCATCGAGCACGCGCAGCGAACGCTCGACTTCGATGGTGAAGTCGACGTGGCCGGGAGTGTCGATGATGTTCAGGCGCTTGCCGTTCCAGAAGCAGGTGGTGGCAGCGGACGTGATCGTGATGCCACGCTCCTGCTCCTGCTCCATCCAGTCCATGGTGGCGGCACCCTCGTGCACTTCACCGATCTTGTGGGACTTACCGGTGTAGTACAGGATGCGCTCGGTCGTCGTGGTCTTGCCGGCATCGATGTGGGCCATGATGCCGAAATTACGGTAGTCCTCAATCGCGTGCGTGCGGGGCATCGCTCAGCTCCTCGGGCCGTTACCAGCGGTAGTGCGAGAACGCACGGTTGGCTTCCGCCATACGGTGGGTGTCTTCGCGCTTCTTCACGGCGTTGCCGCGGTTGTTGGAGGCGTCGAGCAACTCGGCGGAGAGACGCTCGACCATGGTCTTGTCGTTCCGACCGCGAGCGGCCTGGATGATCCAGCGGATCGCCAGAGCCTGACGGCGCTCGGTACGAACTTCGACCGGGACCTGATAGGTCGCACCGCCGACGCGGCGGGAACGAACCTCGATCGCAGGAGCGACGTTGTCGAGGGCCTGCTTGAACACCTCGAGGGGGTTCGCCTTCGCACGGCTCTCGATGCTGTCGAAGGCACCGTAGACGATGCTCTCGGCAGCGGACTTCTTGCCGTCGTACATGATGGAATTCATGAACTTGGTGACGACGATATCCCCGAACTTCGGATCCGGGATGATCTCACGCTTCTCAGCGCTGTGGCGGCGGGACATGAACTGACCTCAATGACAGTTGACGGCTTACTTCGGCCGCTTCGCGCCGTACTTCGAACGACGCTGCTTACGATTCTTCACGCCCTGGGTGTCGAGGACACCGCGGAGGATGTGATAGCGCACACCCGGAAGGTCCTTCACACGGCCGCCGCGGATCATGACCACGGAGTGCTCCTGAAGGTTGTGACCTTCACCCGGGATGTACCCGATGACTTCGAACCCGTTCGTCAGACGAACCTTGGCGACCTTACGGAGAGCCGAGTTCGGCTTCTTCGGGGTCGTCGTATAAACGCGCGTGCACACGCCACGCTTCTGCGGGCAGGCCTCAAGCGCGGGAACCTTGTTCCGGCTCTTTTGCGCCGTCCGCGGCTTGCGGATCAGCTGAGAGATCGTTGGCATCCTGTGCCCTCTTTCACCAGCCACCGACCCGGTGGCCTTCAAGTGTCTTCAACGGTTGACGCTGCACTTCGCCGTGCGGACCTGTTCGGGTACACAAAACGAAGCCACGCCATTGACTTGGGTAAGCCCCTGGCGCGGTACGATTGCAGAGGACCACGATATCGTGCACCGCGGTCGTGCCCTAAATCTGACAAGTGTCAGTCAAGGTTGAGTTCGGCAGCGTTTAGGTGGCATCGGTCGAAGCTAGGCGCTTCGACTGGCGAAAACCTACGGCCAGCCGGAAAGTCCGGTCTCTCTAGCGCCCGAGTCGCCCAAAGTCAACTCTTTTTCACTGGGAGAGCCGGAGCTTAGCCATCCGGGCCGCCTAGCCCTGGATCCGAAAAGCTGCCGCATGGTCATGGGCCGGGAAACCGGTCCTATCCATAGGCCCGCGCGAACTCGGCATGAGCCTGATACCACAATTTCAGGCTAAACCATGAAGAAATCCTTATAGGTGATCTCGCCGCCGGTCTTCCTGCTGGAATCGTAGGTGACGGTGGCGATCTCCAGGGCCTTCTGCTTCGTGCCCGAGCCGTCGGCATCGAAATAGAGCCTGTAGGTCTTGGCATTGATCTTCTTGGCGATGAAAAAGTCGTCCGCCTGCTTGGCCTCGCCGAGGGCGAACCAGCCGCTCTTGATGGCAATGGGCTTGTCGAGCGAGGCGCCTTTTCCCTTCAGATACTTGGCAATGGTCGCATTGCTGAAGGCGGCATCGTCGAAGTAGAGCGAATCGTACTTGGCCTGGAAATCCTTCACGATGTCGACATGGTCCTTATAGTCCCGCTTCGTGACCTTGACGTCGAACAGGAAGGCGTCGCGGTTCGGGTCCGCCGCATTCCACTTGCCGCCGGTAAGCGTGTCCTTGCCGGCTCCGCCGGCGAGAATGTCGTCGCCCGCATCGCCTGACAGGATGTCATTGCCGCTCCCGCCGAACAGGCAGTCGCCGCCGAAGCCGCCCGACAGCCTGTCGTTCAGGGCGCCGCCATAGAACACGTCGCCGGCAGCCGAGCCGACAGTGGTCTCCCGGTCCACGTCGGCAACATGGATGACGAAGGTCTTGTCGAGGCTCTGCCCGCTCTCGTCCGTCGCGCGCACCTTGATGGAATGTTGGGTTTTCTGCTCGTAGTCGAGCAGGAACCCGTTCCCCACAACGATCTTGTCACCCCGTATCTCGAACCGTCCGCCAGCGTCTTCGAGAAGGGTATAGGTATACCGTCCTTCCAGATCCGGATCGATCGTGGTCAGCGACCCGACCTCCGTCCCTGCCGCCGCCAGTTCGGATACGGGGTGGCTCGCGAATCTGACGTCGGTCGGCGCCTCTGCGACGTTGGTGACAGTGACCGTCACCTTCTCGATATAGGTAAGCCCCTCCGAGTCGGTTGTCCTGACCCAGAGGTCGTACGTGCCGACCTGAGCATCGTCGAGAGCCGATCTGAGAATGATCTGGTTGCTGCCGTTCTCGATCTTGAACAGAGGATGCTGAGCGTTCGGCAAAGCGCCGCCGGACGCGTCGGCCACAAGATCGTAGGTGTGGGTGTCTCCGCTCTGGTCGGTCGTGGCAAGCGTAGCGATCACTGTGCCGATTGCCGCACCTTCAGCCACCGAGCCCCCGGTCACGACGATGTCGCTCGGCGCCGTGTTGGTGACCAGGTTTATGGTGAACTCTTGCCATGTGCTCAGGCCGTCGGCATCCGTCGCTTTGATCCAGATCGCCGTTTGATCGCCCAGGGCCTGTAACGCGCTCGCACTATCCACGACGAGCCTGCCGTCGACGATCTTGAAGGGACCGCCCGGTTCGACCTCCGCATGCGTGCCGTTGCCGGTGACGATGGCATAGGAATGCGTGTCCCCCAAATCCTCATCGACCGCGTGCAACTGGCCTATGATCCGTCCGCCCCCGGCGGATCTCGACACGCTGGCCGTCACCGCTCCCGCTGAGCCAAAATCGATCGCCGTCGGCGCTTCGTTGGCGTTGTCGAGCGTGACGGTGATCGTCTGCTCGAACGCCGTGCCGGGAGTGCCGGCAATCTCGGCGCGGATCTTGAAGGTGAACGTGCCGTTCGCATAATCCTCCCGGTTCAGCACGGCGGTCTGCCGGAGGTTGTTGTCGTCAGTGACCGCAAACAGCGTCGCCAGCGTCGCGGCATCCGGGTTCGTATTGCCCTCCCCGGCGGTCGAGACGAGCGAATATGTGTACAGGCCCTGGTCGCCCCCCTGGACGGCCAGGCCGCCGAAATTGGCAATCGGGACCGCGTTTTCCGTAAGTACGAGGGTGGTCACTCCGCCGACTCGAACGGCGGTCGGGGCTTCGACCACGTTCGTGACGTTGATCACGATGTCCTGGATGAAACTCTGTGCCGGGCTGCCGGAATCGGTGGTCTCGATCTTCACGGAGGTGACGCCGCCGTTGTACTGCTCACGGTCAAGCACGACGCCGCTCTTCAACTTGAGAGCGAAGACCCCACTCCCCGCCGCCGTCTCCACGATCTCGAACGGCGAATTGACCGTAGGGGCATTGTTGACGTCGACGATCCGATAGGTATGGGTCTGTCCAGCATCCTCGTCGGTCGTGGACAAGACCCCGATGATGCGGCCGGCCTCCCCGTTCTCGGCGATGGCGATCGCGGTGGCGGGAGCTTCAGCGCCCACGGCGACCTTTACGGCGCTTGGGACTTCGTTGGCAGGATCGACCGTAACCGTCACGAGCTGCCACTTGCTCAGGTTTCCGGCATCCTTCGCTCGGATCCAGAGCGTCTGGGAACCCAGGAACGTCCCCAAGCCGCCAGCCCCGACGACGAGCTTGCCGTTAGAGATGCTGAAGGCGCCGGCGACCTCCACCACGCTGTTCTCGCCCTCGACGAGGGTGAACTCGAGAGCATCGCCATCGGGATCCAGGCCGCGCAAGGTCGCAATCTCGTCGCCGGCATCCGCGCTCTGTGAGACCCGCACGGCCGTATGACCAGGAGTGCCGAAGTCGATTGATGTCGGCGCTTCGTTGACGTCGGTCACGGTGATGACGATGGTCTGCTCGAACGCGGTCCCGGGGACGCCCGCCATCTCGGCATGGATCTTGAAGCTGAACGTGCCACCGGCATAGGCCTCGTGATCGAAGGCGCCGATCTTCCTGAGATTCTGTCCGTCGATGGCAAAGAGCTGCGCCAGGGCTGTGGCGGTCGGGTTGGTGTTGCCTTCAGCCGCGGTCGAAACGAGGGTGTAGGTGTAGGATCCGCTGTCGCCGCCGACATTCATCAATGCTTGAATGACTTGACTGGAATCGTTTTCAGGGAAGCTTGAAGGGCCGAGGACCGTGATCCCCGTCGGGCCTTCGACGACGTTCTCAACCGTTACGGCGATCGGCTCGACACTGGTATGGCCGGCCGAATCCGTGACCCGCAGGTAGAGTGTGAACGCGCCGTTGGTATAGGCTTCCCGATCGAGGGTGACGCCGGCTTTCAGCTTGAGCTTGTACGAGCCCGCCGCACCCGCCGCCACGATCTCGAAGGGCGAGCTCGAAAGGGGATTCCCGCCCTGGTCGACAATCGCATAGGTGAGCGCGGAGACACCGTCCGGATCTGTCGCCGATAGTGCGCCGATATCCCGCCCGCTTGTGCCCAGTTCGGGAATGCTGAGCGCCGTCGCTCCTCCCACCTTGATCGAACCGGGGATGCCGTTGCCTGTGCTCCCGGTGAAGCTGATCAGTTGAACGAAGCTCGCGCCCCCTTGATCGGTGACCTTGACGTTGAAGCTGAAGTTTCGCCCTTGCGGATTGCTCGAATCCAGCGTGACGCCATCCTTCAACGCTATGCGATAACCCGAAGAAGCATCGCCGATGATCTGAACCCGAGAGTTGATCGTCGGATTTCCGGAGCCATCGACGATTTGATAGGTGAAGACGGTGTCGCCATTGGCATCGACCGCCGACAACGGGCCGAAATCGAAGTTGCTCCCCAACACCCCGGAATATGTGAGAGCCGTTGCACCCGCGAGCGTCAGCGCTTCAGGGGCAAGGTTGTTGAGGTGGAAGCGCTGCTGGAACAGACCGTTTATGCCGGCATTCGCCGAGCCGGTTCCTGCACCGTACCACATGACGATCCAGTCTCCGTCGGGCAGTGCTGCGACACTCGGCAATTGCTGGACGCCCGACGAAACGTTGTGGACCAGGATTTCACTCCCGTTCGCCGTCCCGTCCGCGTTGAACACCTGCTGCAAGACATCGTAATTGTTCGTCCAGGTCACGACCCAACGGCCGCCGGCCAGCATCGTGACGCAGGGCTCTCCGATGAAGACGGCGCTCGCGTCGACGGAGCCGACCCGGGTATCGTCCGGATGAAGCCGATTGCCATTGACGTCGAAAACCTGCTGGAAGATCCCCTTGTGGTCCGGATCCAGATCCTGCCAGACGACGACCCAGCCTCCGCCGGGTAGCGCGGAGACGACAGCATTCTGCTGAACACCGCTGGTGAACAAGTTGACCCGGATTTCCGACCCGATCTTGTCGCCGGAATATCCGTATCGCTGCTGATAGATGCCGGTGGGATCGTCCGTCCCATTACCCTGCCACGTCACGACCCAGCCGGCGAACGGGTCGTTGGCGTTCACGAGTGCCGTGATCTCGGGGTTCCCCTGGTACCCAGCTGCGGTCGTATTGACCAGGAACTCTTGCGGAAAGCCGCCCGCAGCCGGCTGGCCGTTGGAAGCGTAGCGCTGTTCGATCACATCGACGTTGCCGTCGGATTCCATATTCTGCCACGTCACGATCCACCCGCCGCCGACAGCGGCCGGGAGGGCCGTGATGGATGCCGACCCCTGCTTGAGCGCCGGGACATGAGACACGTTCACCTCGGCGGTCGCCGGGCTTCCATCCGCGTTGAACAGCCGCTGATACACTCCGGCGGCATCCTGCCCGCCGCTGCCGTTCGGCCCCGCGCCTTCCCAGACCACCACGAAGCGTCCGTCCGAGAATGCGGCGACGCTGGGTGCCGTCTGGTTGCCGGTCGTCGTCGTGTTGACCAGCCGCGGGTCGGCGTCGATCTTGACGCCGTTGGAGTCGAACCGCTGGTAAAAAATGTCGGCCTGACCGGCGATGTCGACTTGCCAGACAGCGATGTAACCGCCCGCAGGCGGCGGAAAGGCCGAGAGGCTCGGATAATTCGGGGTAAAATTCGCCGCGGCTGTCGCTACAACGGTTTCGACGCCAACTCTTGAGATCGTTTGGGACATGGCTAAGCCTCGTCACCGATACACGGGACAACCACGGTTACATGTTATGCTATATTATATTGTTAAATATCCGAGTAAAGCTCTGCTTTATCGGCTGGCTCGTGCCGCGGCAGAACTTCCGGGTTGGACCTGAGTGTCCGGCTGGAGATGCGCTGGCAGCTCCTCTGACGTCATCACCTCTCCGTCCTCGTTCCGGGGACCCGTGCCGGTGATCCTGATCGATCGAGACGCGGTGCTTTTCGGATCGCAATGGCCGGCACAAGGCGGCCATGACGAAGAGGGAAACGATGGATCGGTCAGCCTCTGAGGCCGTAAAACAAAAAGGCCGCCCGGAGGCGGCCTTTTCAATTCATTGAAGCGGGAGAGCTTATTCCGCCGCCGGGGGCAGTTCGCTGATCTGAGCCTGCGACTCGGAGCGCTTCTGCTGCAGGATCAGCTCGTCGCGATGGGTCGCGACGGCCTTGACCTGGGCGGTGAGCGCACCGGTACCGGCCGGGATGAGGCTGCCGACGATGACGTTCTCCTTGAGGCCCTCGAGGGTGTCGACCTTGCCGTTGACCGCCGCCTCGGTGAGGACGCGGGTGGTCTCCTGGAAGGACGCCGCCGAGATGAAGGAGCGCGTCTGCAGCGAGGCCTTCGTGATACCGAGCAGAACCGGCACGCCTTCGGCGGGCTTCTTCTTCTCGGCCACGAGACGCTCGTTGATCTCCTCGAACTCCAGACGGTCGACCTGTTCGCCGGTGAGCAGCTCGGAATCGCCGCCCTCGGTGATCTCGACCTTCTGCAGCATCTGGCGAACGATCACCTCGATGTGCTTGTCGTTGATGAGCACGCCCTGGAGGCGGTAGACCTCCTGGATCTCGTTCACCAGGTAGGCGGCCAGCTCCTCGACGCCCTTGATCGCAAGGATGTCGTGCGGGGCCGGGTTGCCGTCCACGATGAAGTCGCCCACTTCGACCACGTCGCCGTCCTGCAGGTGGATGTGCTTGCCCTTCGGGATCAGGTACTCCACCGGCTCCGAGCCATCGTGCGGGTTCAGCGTCAGGCGACGCTTGCTCTTGTAGTCGCGGCCGAACTGGATCGTGCCGGACTTCTCCGCGATGATGGCCGCGTCCTTCGGACGACGGGCCTCGAACAGCTCCGCCACGCGCGGCAGACCGCCCGTGATGTCGCGGGTCTTGGCGCTCTCGGTCGAGACGCGGGCGAGGATGTCGCCGGCCTTGACCTTGGAGCCCGGGTCGGCCGCGAGGATCGCGTCCACGGGCAGCAGGTAACGGGCGTCACCACCACGGGCGACCTTGGCCACCTTGCCACCGGCACCCTGGATCACCACGGCCGGACGCAGATCCGCCGTACGCGGGGAACCGCGCCAGTCGATGACCACGCGCTTGGCGATGCCGGTCGACTCGTCCATCGACTCGATCATCGACGCGCCGTCCACCAGGTCCTCGTAACCCACCGTACCGTCGATCTCGGTGAGGATCGGACGGGAATAGGGGTCCCACTCGGCGATGCGCTGGCCCCGCTTGATCGTGTCGCCTTCGTCGACCTTCAGGCGGGAGCCGTATTGCAGGCGGTGCACCGCCCGCTCGGTGCCGTCGTGGCCGATGATCACAACCGCCACGTTGCGGCCCATGACGACGAGGTCGCCGTCGGAGTTGCGCGCAATGTTCTTGTTGCGGAAGCCGATCTTGCCTTCGAAGCTCGACTCGATGAAGGACGAGTCGGCGATCTGCGCAGCGCCGCCGATGTGGAAGGTACGCATCGTGAGCTGGGTGCCCGGCTCGCCGATGGACTGCGCCGCGATGACGCCGACGGCCTCACCGTGGTTGACCGGGGTGCCCCGGGCCAGGTCGCGACCGTAGCAGGTCGCGCAGACGCCGTTCTTCGACTCGCAGACCAGCACCGAGCGGATCTTCACCTCCTGGATACCGGCAGCGCCGATGGCCTCGAGATGATGCTCCTCGATCATCGTGCCCTTCGGAACGATGACGGTACCATCCTGGGCGACCAGGTCCTCCGCCGTGGAGCGGCCGAGGATACGGGAAGCCAGCGACGCGACCACCTGGCCGGCGTCGATGATGGCCCGCATCTTGATGCCCTTCTCGGTGCCGCAATCCGGCTCACGGATGACCGCGTCCTGCGCCACGTCGACGAGACGACGGGTCAGGTAACCCGAGTTCGCCGTCTTGAGCGCGGTGTCGGCCAGGCCCTTACGGGCGCCGTGGGTCGAGTTGAAGTACTCGAGAACGTCGAGGCCTTCCTTGAAGTTCGAGATGATCGGCGTCTCGATGATCTCGCCCGACGGCTTGGCCATGAGGCCGCGCATCGCCGCGAGCTGCTTCATCTGGGCCGGCGAACCACGCGCCCCCGAGTGGGACATCATGTAGATCGAGTTGACCGGCTTGTCGCGACCCTGATCGTCCTTCTGGACCGTCGAGATGCGGTTCATCATCTCGGCGGCGAGGCGGTCGGAGCACTTCGCCCAGGCGTCGACAACCTTGTTGTACTTCTCGCCCTGGGTGATGAGACCGTCCTGGTACTGCTGCTCGTAGTCCTTCGCGAGGGCACGGGTCTCCTCGACGATGGCCCACTTGTTCTCCGGGATCACCATGTCGTCCTTGCCGAACGAGATGCCGGCGCGGAACGCGTTGTAGAACCCGAGGCCCATGATGCGATCGCAGAAGATCACCGATTCCTTCTGACCGCAGTGCCGGTACACGGCATCGATCATGTTGGAGATCTCCTTCTTCGTCATGAGCTTGTTCACGACGTCGAAGGGCAGCATCGGGTGCTTCGGCAGGAGGCGCGAGAGCATGACGCGGCCGGCGGTGGTGTCGACGATCTTCGACACCGGCTGGCCGTCCTCGCCCAGGCCTTCCCAGCGATAGCGGATCTTCGTGTGAAGCGTGATGACCTTCTCGTTCAGGGCATGCTCGATCTCGCCCATGTCGGCGAAGGCCTTGCCCTGACCGGGCTGGCCGTCGGAGACGATGGAGAGATAGTAGAGGCCGAGAACGATGTCCTGCGACGGCACGATGATCGGCTGACCGTTGGCCGGGTGCAGGATGTTGTTGGTCGACATCATCAGCACGCGGGCTTCAAGCTGAGCCTCGAGCGAGAGCGGCACGTGGACAGCCATCTGGTCACCGTCGAAGTCCGCGTTGAACGCGGCGCAGACGAGCGGGTGCAGCTGGATCGCCTTGCCCTCGATGAGGGTGGGCTCGAAGGCCTGGATGCCCAGGCGGTGGAGCGTCGGAGCGCGGTTGAGCAGCACCGGATGCTCGCGGATGACCTCGTCCAGGATGTCCCAGACTTCCGGCTTCTCCTTCTCGACGAGCTTCTTCGCCTGCTTGACGGTGGCGGACAGGCCGCGCGCGTCGAGCTTGGCGTAGATGAACGGCTTGAACAGCTCGAGCGCCATCTTCTTCGGCAGGCCGCACTGGTGCAGCTTGAGCTCCGGTCCGACCACGATGACCGAACGGCCCGAGTAGTCGACGCGCTTGCCGAGGAGGTTCTGGCGGAAGCGGCCCTGCTTGCCCTTCAGCATGTCGGCGAGCGACTTCAGCGGACGCTTGTTGGCGCCGGTGATGACGCGGCCGCGGCGGCCGTTGTCGAACAGGGCGTCGACGGCCTCCTGGAGCATGCGCTTCTCGTTGCGGACGATGATGTCCGGCGCACGCAGCTCCATCAGGCGCTTCAGGCGGTTGTTGCGGTTGATGACGCGGCGATAGAGATCGTTCAGGTCCGAGGTCGCGAAGCGGCCGCCGTCCAGCGGCACGAGCGGACGCAGATCCGGCGGGATCACCGGAACCTCGGTCAGGATCATCCATTCCGGCTTGTTGCCCGACTGGACGAAGGCCTCGATGATCTTGAGGCGCTTCATCAGCTTCTTGGGCTTCAGCTCGGACGTGGTGACGGCGATCTCCTCACGGATCTCCTGCGCGGTCTTCTCGAGGTCGAGCTCCTGCAGGATCCGGCGGATGGCTTCCGCACCGATCATGGCCGTGAAGGAATCCTCACCGTACTCGTCCTGAGCACGGATGTACTCCTCCTCGGTGAGGAGCTGACGGTCCTTCATAGGCGTCAGGCCCGCATCGACGACGATGTAGGATTCGAAATAGAGGATGCGCTCCAGATCCTTCAGGGTCATGTCGAGCAGCAGACCGATGCGGCTCGGCAGGGACTTCAGGAACCAGATGTGGGCGACAGGCGCGGCCAGGGAGATGTGGCCCATGCGGTCGCGACGGACGCGGGCCAGCGTGACCTCGACGCCGCACTTCTCGCAGATAACGCCCTTGTACTTCATGCGCTTGTACTTGCCGCACAGGCACTCGTAGTCCTTGATGGGACCGAAGATGCGCGCGCAGAACAAGCCGTCGCGCTCGGGCTTGAACGTACGGTAGTTGATGGTCTCCGGCTTCTTGATCTCGCCGTAGGACCAGGACAGAATCTTCTCAGGGCTCGCGATCGAGATCTTGATCTGATCGAAGCTCTGCGGCTGGGCCGTCTGGTTGAAGAGATTCATGACCTCTTGATTCATCGCCGTCTCCTGGGCTGAAGGGCGCTTACATAAGCACCCTCACCGGCAATTGCATGAGGCCGCGGCACGAAAGCCGCGGCCGAACGTCAAACTTGAAGCGCCTTGGGCACTTATTCGGCGGCCTCGGACGGAGGCAGCTGCTCCGCCTCGTTGGCAGCCTTCTTGGAGTTGGTCAGCTCCACGTTGAGGCCGAGCGAGCGCATTTCCTTCACGAGAACGTTGAAGCTCTCCGGAATGCCCGACTCGAATGTGTCGTCGCCGCGCACGATGGCCTCGTAGACCTTCGTACGGCCGGCCACGTCGTCCGACTTGACCGTGAGCATTTCCTGCAGCGTGTAGGCGGCGCCGTAAGCCTCCAGGGCCCAGACCTCCATTTCGCCGAAGCGCTGGCCGCCGAACTGGGCCTTACCGCCCAGCGGCTGCTGGGTGACGAGGCTGTAGGGGCCGATGGAGCGGGCGTGGATCTTGTCGTCCACGAGGTGGTGGAGCTTCAGCATGTAGATGTAGCCCACGGTCACCTTGCGGTCGAAAGCCTCACCGGTCTTGCCGTCGTAGAGCGTCACCTGACCCGACGGATCGAGGCCGGCCTTCTGCAGCATGGCCTCGATGTCCGATTCCTTCGCGCCGTCGAAGACGGGCGTGGCGAACGGAACGCCGCGGCGCAGCTTGCGGCCGAGCTCGACGAGCTCGTCGTCGTCGGCCTGCTCGATTTCCGGCAGGTTGCCGTAGATCGACACCAACTGCTCGCGAAGCGCCGTGGTCTTGCCCGACTTCATATAGGCGTCCACGGCCTGAGCGACCTGCTTGCCGAGACCGGCGGCAGCCCAGCCCAGATGCGTCTCGAGGATCTGACCCACGTTCATGCGGCTCGGCACGCCGAGCGGGTTGAGCACGATATCCGCGTGGGTGCCGTCCTCGAGGAACGGCATGTCCTCGATGGGCACGATCCGCGACACGACACCCTTGTTGCCGTGACGGCCGGCCATCTTGTCGCCCGGCTGGATCTTGCGCTTCACGGCCACGAAGACCTTGACCATCTTCATGACGCCCGGAGGCAGCTCGTCGCCGCGCTGCAGCTTCTCGACCTTGTCGAGGAAGCGCTGCTCGAGGCGCTTCTTCGATTCGTCGTACTGCTTCTGCATGGCCTCGATCTCGGTCATCAGAGCATCGTCTTCGACCGCGAACTGCCACCATTGCGACCGCGGGAACTCGCTGAGGAGCTCGCGGGTGATCGGAGCGTCCTTCTTGTAGCCCTTCGGGCCCGCAACGCCGGTCTTGCCCGAGAGGATCTCGGCCAGACGCGCATAGGTGTTGCGGTCGAGGATCGCCTGCTCGTCGTCGCGGTCCTTCGCGAGACGCTCGATCTCCTCGCGCTCGATGGCCTGGGCGCGCTCGTCCTTGTCGACGCCGTGACGGTTGAAGACGCGGACTTCCACGATGGTGCCGGTCACGCCCGGGGGCACGCGCAGCGAGGTGTCGCGGACGTCGGAGGCCTTCTCGCCGAAGATGGCGCGCAGAAGCTTCTCTTCCGGTGTCATCGGGCTTTCGCCCTTCGGCGTGATCTTGCCGACGAGGATGTCGCCCGCATGGACCTCGGCGCCGATATACACGATGCCGGCTTCGTCGAGGTTCTTCAGCGCCTCTTCCGAAACGTTCGGAATGTCGCGCGTGATTTCCTCAGGCCCCAGCTTCGTGTCGCGGGCCATCACTTCGAACTCCTCGATGTGGATCGAGGTGAAGACGTCTTCCTTCACGATCCGCTCGGAGAGCAGGATCGAGTCTTCGAAGTTGTAGCCGTTCCACGGCATGAACGCGACGAGCACGTTCCGGCCGAGCGCCAGCTCGCCGTATTCGGTCGAGGGACCGTCGGCGATGATGTCGCCCTTGCGCACGACGTCGCCGGCGCGGACCAGCGGCTTCTGCGTGATGCAGGTCGACTGGTTGGAGCGCTGGAACTTCTGCAGGCGGTAGATGTCGACGCCCGGGCGGGTCGGATCCGTGTTTTCCGTCGCGCGGATAACGATACGGGTCGCGTCCACCTGGTCGACGATGCCGGTGCGGCGGGCTGCGATGGCGGCACCCGAGTCACGGGCCACGACCGCTTCCATGCCGGTGCCGACGAACGGAGCGTCCGCCTGAACCAGAGGCACGGCTTGACGCTGCATGTTCGAGCCCATGAGAGCGCGGTTCGCGTCGTCGTTCTCGAGGAACGGGATGAGCGCGGCAGCGACCGACACGAGCTGCTTCGGCGACACCTCCATCAGATCCACGCGATCGGGAGCCGCCACGATGTTTTCACCGGCGCGGCGGCAGATCACGAGCTCTTCCGTCAGGGTGCCGTTGGCATCCAGCAGCGAGTTCGCTTGGGCGATGTTGTACTTCGCCTCTTCCATAGCCGAGAGGTAGATCACCTCGTCCGTCACGCGGCTGTCGCGCACGCGGCGGAACGGCGTCTCGATGAAGCCGTACTTGTTGACGCGGGCGAAGGTAGCCAGCGAGTTGATCAGACCGATGTTCGGGCCTTCCGGCGTCTCGATCGGGCAGATGCGGCCGTAGTGGGTCGGGTGCACGTCGCGCACCTCGAAGCCGGCGCGCTCGCGGGTCAGACCGCCCGGGCCGAGGGCCGAGAGGCGACGCTTGTGCGTGACTTCCGAGAGCGGGTTCGTCTGGTCCATGAACTGCGACAGCTGCGAGGAGCCGAAGAATTCGCGCACGGCGGCAGCGGCAGGCTTCGCGTTGATCAGGTCCTGCGGCATGACGGTGTCGATATCGACCGACGACATGCGCTCCTTGATCGCGCGCTCCATGCGCAGCAGTCCGAGGCGGTACTGGTTCTCCATGAGCTCGCCGACCGAGCGCACACGGCGGTTGCCGAGGTGGTCGATGTCGTCGATCTCGCCCTTGCCGTCGCGCAGGTCCACGAGCGCCTTCGTGACCGCGAGGATGTCCTCACGGCGAAGGGTCCGCACTGTGTCCTCTGCGTCGAGGTCGAGGCGCATGTTCATCTTCACGCGGCCCACCGCCGAGAGGTCGTACCGCTCGGGATCGAAGAACAGCGAGTTGAACATGGCTTCCGCCGTCTCGAGGATCGGCGGCTCGCCCGGACGCATGACGCGGTAGATGTCGAACAGGGCGTCCTCGCGGGAGGAGGCCTTGTCGATGGCGAGCGTGTTGCGGATGTAAGGGCCGACCGTGACGTGGTCGATGTCGAGCACCGGGATCTCGGTGAACCCGGCCTCTTCCAGCCCCTTCAGCAGCTTCTCGGTGATCTCGTCGCCCGCTTCGGCGTAGATCTCGCCGGTCTTGGGGTTCACGAGGTCCTCGCCGATGTACTGGCCGTAGAGGTCCTCGTCCGTCGCGCGCAGGTTCTTCAGGCCCTTCTCGGCGAGCTGGCGGGCGGCACGCGCGGTCAGCTTCTTGCCGGCCTCGAGCACGATCTCGCCGGACTTGGCGTCGATCAGGTCCACGGAGGCCTTGAAGCCCTTCATGCGCTCCGCGTCGAACGGCACGGACCAGGCGTCCCCATCACGAGTATAGATGATGTGGTTGTAGAAGGTGTTGAGGATCTCCTCGCCGTCGAGGCCGAGGGCGTAGAGCAGCGACGTCGCCGGAAGCTTACGCTTGCGGTCGATACGGGCGTACACGATGTCCTTGGCGTCGAACTCGATGTCGAGCCAGGAACCGCGATAGGGGATGATGCGGGCGGCGAACAGCAGCTTGCCCGAGGAATGCGTCTTGCCCTTGTCGTGATCGAAGAACACGCCGGGCGAACGGTGCATCTGGGAGACGATGACGCGCTCGGTGCCGTTCACGATGAAGGTGCCGTTGTCCGTCATGAGCGGCATGTCGCCCATGTAGACGTCCTGCTCCTTGATGTCCTTCACGGAGCGGGCGCCGGTATCCGGGTCCACATCGAACACGATGAGGCGCAGCGTGACCTTGAGCGGCGCAGCGAAGGTCATGCCCCGCTGACGGCACTCGTCCACGTCGTATTTCGGGGGCTCGAACGTATACTTCACGAATTCGAGCAGGGCAGTATTCGAAAAGTCCGAAATCGGGAAAACCGATTTGAAGACGGCTTGCAAGCCCTCTTCCGGCCGGCCACCCTTTGGCTCTTCGACCATCAGGAACTGGTCGTAGGATGCCTTCTGAACCTCGATCAGGTTCGGCATCTCCGCCACTTCCTTGATTTTCCCGAAGAACTTGCGAATGCGCTTCCGGCCGATCAGTGTGTTGGCCATCTGGACCTCGTTCCTCATACACGGCTAATCGAGAACCCCGGGAGGTCAGGCTCCTCGATTAGCCGCCCGGCGGCTCAATCCGCCCGCTAACCGCAAGAATTCAGGTCGCTTTTCCGACCTGCCGACGTGCCGTCAAGAAGCCCTGCCTCTTTGACGACACAACGGCCCCAGGCAAAATCGCCTGGGACCGTGTGTTTTGAGCCCCGATTTCTCGGGGGTAACCCTGCGACCCTGAAGGGCCGCAAAATTACTTAAGCTCGACCTTGGCGCCGACCTTCTCGAGGGTCGCCTTGATCTTCTCGGCTTCGTCCTTGGCAACGCCTTCCTTAACGGGCTTCGGCGCACCTTCGACGAGGTCCTTAGCTTCCTTCAGGCCCAGGCCCGTGATGCCACGGACTTCCTTGATGACCTCGATCTTCTTGTCGCCGGCCGAAGCCAGGACGACCGTGAACTCGGTCTGCTCTTCAACAGGAGCAGCGCCAGCGCCAGCGCCCGGAGCGGCAGCGACGGCAACAGCAGCGGCGGCGGAAACGCCCCACTTCTCTTCGAGCATCTTCGAGAGCTCGGCAGCCTCGAGAACGGTCAGCGACGAAAGATCGTCAACGAGCTTGGCAAGATCAGCCATTTCTTAGTTCCTTAAGTTCAGTTCGAACGGTTTGATGGTTGAGGTTACGGCCTCACGCCGCTTCGCCTGTCTTGGCATAGGCCCCGAACACGCGGGCGAGCTTCGCCGCCGGCGCAGTGCTGAGCTGAGCGATCTTCGTAGCCGGGGCCTGGATGAGGCCGACCAGCTTGCCGCGCAGTTCATCGAGGGACGGCAGAGTGGCAAGCGCCTTCACTCCGTCCACGTTCAGGGCGGTCGTGCCCATTGCGCCGCCGAGGATCACGAGCTTGTCGTTACCCTTGGCGAAATCGACAGCGACCTTGGGAGCCGCGACCGGATCGCTCGAATAAGCGATCAGGGTCGGACCTTTCATAAGGCCCGAGATGGACGCGACGTCCTTGCCTTCGAGAGCGATTTTGGCGAGGCTGTTTTTTGCGACCTTCACGGTGGCGCCGGCCTGCTTCATCTGCGAACGCAGCTTCTGCATGTCGGCGACCGTGAGACCAGCATAGTGGGCGACGACGACAACGCTCGTGGTGCTAAACACGTCGTTGAGAGTCGAGACGAGCTCGCGCTTTGCTGCTCTTTCCACTGGGCTCTCTCCGGTTGGCGGAAATGTCCGCCGGTTGCATTTGCCGTTCAAGGCCCGGACTTGCATCCGAGGCATCCCTGAACGACGCTCTCGCAAGCCCTGTCCCCCAAATGACGCCTGGCGGCGCACCGGGTGAGATGGTTCGAACCGATCCTCTTCACCTGCGTTGATGCAGGTATAAAAAACTCGGCTTCCCCGTCTATGCAGGCCCTTACGAATTAAACCGGCAAGCCGGCACCTGCAGTCTCGGACAGGACATAGCCGGAACGCGCCAAAGGTTACCCTTTAGCTCGCCGGCTTGTCACCGCCCCGTCTCCGGGACGGATTAGCAGCCAAAGGCACGCGCAAAAGCGGAGCCTCGGCATATGTTGGAAACTCAAAGAATCCCTATAATCCCTTTTCGCCCTCTTGCCAAGAGGTAGGGTAGGATAAGTTTAAGGTTTTTATGGCCGCGGGCGGAGGGACCGCCTGGATGCCACCCGGACGGGAACGGCCTGAGGAGCCGGTTGCGACGTCCCGATGAGACCGCGCGTCGCCAGATATCCGGTCAAGACCAGCCCGATGGCACCGATTAGCTCGATCATGGCATATATATATCCCTGCTCCCACCTGCAACAATGTGATGGCTGGAAGCGCAATATTCAAGCCCCAAAAGCGACGCCCCTTCCCTTGGGGCGATCAGACCTTGTTCTGATCCGCGTTCTGCGAACAGGCCGCGGCCCTTCCGAGTAGGAAGGCCCTCTCGCGCTCGTTCCGGCTGAGGGAGGCCGCAAGCTCGAATTGGGCCCGGGCATCGGCGGGTCGGCCGGCACGGAGCAGGAAAGCGCCCCTCGCTGCAGGCAAAGGGGCGTACTGGGCCAGGGAAGTCGGATCGATGTCGTCCAGGAGCCTCAGACCGGTGTCCGGTCCGAAAGCCATGCTGTGCGCCACCGCCCGGTTGAGCTCGACCACGGGCGAAGGCATGACGAGGCAGAGCAGATCGTAGAGGCCGGCAATTCTCGCCCAATCCGTGTCTTCAGGCCGGTTGGCGCGGGCGTGGCAGGCGGCGAGCGCGGCCTGGAGGGCATAGGGCCCGAGGGCGCCGCCCAGGGCCTCGGCCCGCTCGAGAGCCAACAGGCCTCGGCGGATGAGAAGCCTGTCCCACCGGGCCCTGTTCTGTTCCGTCAGGGGGATCGGCAGACCATCCGGGCCAATGCGGGCTGCCAAGCGCGAAGCCTGGATCTCCACCAGGGCGAGGAGGCCGAGAACCTCCGGCTCGTCGGGGGCGAGACCCGCCAGGATGCGGGCGAGGCGCTGGGCTTCGGCGCACAGGACCGGGCGGGTGAGATCAGCTCCGGAGGTCGCAGAGTAGCCCTCGTTGAAGATCAGGTAGATCACCGCCAGGACCGAGGAGAGGCGCTCCTGCCGTTCCCGTCCGCGCGGCACCTCGAACGACAGGCCGGCCTTGCCGAGGGCTCTCTTCGCCCGGACGATGCGCTGGGCGATGGTCGCCTCGCTGGCGAGATAGGCCCGGGCGATCTCCTCCGTCGTCAGTCCGCCGATCAGCCGCAGGGTCAAGGCGACCCGAGCTTCCGGCGACAGGATTGGGTGGCAGGCGATGAAGATCAGGCTCAGCAGCTCATCCCCGACCTCGTCGTCCATGGCGGCCTCGATCGCTGCAACCCCGCCCTCGTCCTCCTCGGAAAGATCGCGACCGATCTCGGCATGTTTCCGGGCGAGCATCCTGTTGCGCCGGATAAGGTCGATCGCCCGGCGCCTGGCGGCGGCGTTCAGCCAGGCGCCGGGATTTGTCGGGACCCCTGTTCTCGGCCATTCGGACAGAGCCGTGACGAACGCGTCCTGGGCCAGCTCCTCGGCCAGTCCGACATCGCGCACCATCCGCGCCAGGCTGGCAATGAGCCTGGCCCGCTCGATCCGGAAGATCGTCTCGATGGTGTGGCGGAGGTCGGTTATCGTCACAGTCGTCAGGGGAATTGGGCTATGGCGGGACCTATTGGCCCGAGATCCGGGCGCGGAGCTCGTTCTCGCGCTCAGCGAGCTCCGGCGTGACGATATCGCCGAAATCGGCCAGCTCGTAGATCGGGCGGATCTCGATCTCGCTCGGGCCGGGCATCGGGTTGGGGCACCGCTTCACCCATTCGAGAGCCTCAGCCATGTCCTTGACCTCCCAGAGCCAGAACCCCGCCACCAGCTCGCGGGTCTCGGCGAAGGGGCCGTCGATCACGGTGCGGCTCGGGCCATCGAAGGCCACCCGCTTCCCCTCGGACGAGGGCTTGAGCCCGTCGCCGGCCAGGAGGATCCCGGCATTGATCAGCTCCTCGTTGAACCGGCCCATGGCCTCGAACAGCTCCGTGAGCTCGGCCGAGGGCTTGAGGCCCGCCTCGCTGTCCTTCGTGGCCTTCACCAGTACCATCACGCGCATCGTCTCGTCTCCTTGTGCTTGGGCAGAGCAGAACGGGCTCTCCTGTTCATACGACGAACGGGGATCGGCCGGATCGACAGGCCGTCGACATTTTTTGCACCAGAAACGACGGAAATGGGATTGGCCAAAAGAAAAAGCCCGGCGCGGAGGCCGGGCTTTTCCGATTGTCTGGCAATGGGCCGCTTAGCCGCCGATCACCGAGGAGGGATCGACCTTCACGCCCGGGCCCATCGTCGAGGAGATCGCGACGCGCTGGATGTAGGTGCCCTTGGCGCCCGAGGGCTTCGCCTTGGAGACCGCATCGGCGAAAGCCTTGATGTTCTCCACCAGCTTGCCCTCGTCGAAGGAGGCCTTGCCGATGCCGGCGTGGACGATACCGGCCTTCTCGACGCGGAACTCGACGGCGCCGCCCTTGGCGGCCTCGACGGCCCCCTTCACGTCCATGGTGACGGTTCCGACCTTCGGGTTCGGCATCAGGCCGCGCGGGCCAAGAACCTTACCGAGGCGGCCGACGAGCGGCATCATGTCCGGAGTGGCGATGCAGCGATCGAAGTCGATCGTGCCGCCGTTGACGGTCTCGAAGAGCTCCTCGGCGCCCACCACGTCGGCACCGGCAGCCTTGGCCTCGTCAGCCTTGGCGCCGCGGGCGAAGACGGCAACGCGGACCGTCCGGCCGGAGCCGTTCGGCAGGTTGCAGACGCCGCGGACCATCTGGTCGGCGTGACGGGGATCGACACCGAGGTTCATCGAGATCTCGATGGTCTCGTCGAACTTCGCCTTGGCGCGTTCCTTGATCAGCTTCACCGCGTCCTGGATCGGGTAGAGCTTGGTGACCTCGATGCCCTCGCGGGCCGCGCTGATGCGCTTACCTTCCTTAACAGCCATCATGCCCTCCTTACGCCACTTCCATGCCCATCGAGCGCGCGGAGCCCTCGATCATGGCCATGGCGGATTCAACGGTGTCGCAGTTGAGATCGACCATCTTCTTCTCGGCGATCTCGCGGATCTGGTCGCGGGTGACGCGACCGACGGTGCCGCCCTTACCGGGGGTCTGCGAACCCTTGTCGATCTTCGCGGCCTTCTTCAGCCAGTAGGAGACCGGGGGCTGCTTCATCTCGAAGGTGAAGGAACGATCCTGATACGCGGTGATGATCACCGGGATCGGGGTGCCCTTCTCCATCTGCGAGGTCTTCGCGTTGAAGGCCTTGCAGAATTCCATGATGTTCAGGCCGCGCTGACCGAGCGCCGGACCGATCGGCGGCGACGGGTTGGCTGCGCCTGCGGGCACTTGAAGCTTAACGTAGCCCGAGATTTTCTTTGCCATAGGACTGCTCCCAATGGACCAACCGCCCGGCGCCAACCGAGCGGAATGGCAGTTGCAGATCGCGGTGCAGTCTGGAACTCCCGGCTGGCGACCGGGCAGACCTCCCGCGGATGAAAGCCCCTCTCAAGGGGCCTGGAAAGCGCTACCGGGCAGGTACCACTCCCCTTCCGATCAGATCTTCTCGACCTGACCGTATTCGAGTTCGACCGGCGTTGCGCGGCCGAAGATGGACACCGCCACCTTGAGGCGGGCCCGGGCGTCGTCGACTTCCTCGACCACGCCATTGAACGAGGCGAAGGGGCCGTCAGAGACGCGAACCTGTTCGCCGACCTCGAAGCTGACGGACGGCTTGGGATGATCGACGCCCTCGGCCACCTGACCCTTGATCCGTTCGGCTTCCCGATCCGGGATCGGAACCGGCTTGGACTTGTCGGCTCCCAGGAAGCCCGTCACCTTCGGCGTATTCTTGATGAGGTGGTAAACCTCGTCGGTCAGGTCGCACTTCACCAGCACGTAGCCCGGGAAGAACTTGCGCTCGGTGTCGACCTTACGGCCACGGCGCACCTCGACGACCTTCTCGGTCGGAACCATGACCTCGTCGAACTTGTCTTCCAGGCCGCGCTGAGCCGCCTGATCCTTGATCGACTGGGCAACCTTGTTCTCGAAATTCGAATAGGCGTGGACGATGTACCAACGCTTCGTCATTCCATCCACCCCTTAACCGCCGAGCCCGAGGATCACCGAGCGGACGCCCCAGCCGAGGGCCTGATCGACAACCAGGAAGAAGACGCTGGCGACCACCACCATCACGAACACCATGGCGGTCGTGATCATCGTCTCCTTGCGCGTCGGCCACGTGACCTTCGCAGCTTCCGAGCGGACCTGCTGTATGAAATCGAACGGGTTCGTCTTTGCCATTTCGCTTGCGTCCACATCACCGTGAGAGCGGCTGAGAACGTCCTCTAAGGGCACGCTTGAGCCCAAATTGAAGGGGCGCGAGGCTGCTTTCCGAGCCTCGCGCCACCTGTTCAAACCATCTACGGGGCGTTTCTCTAACGCAAAACGCCCGCTTTGTCGACCGCTGGCAGGAGTGGAGGGACTCGAACCCCCAACCCCCGGTTTTGGAGACCGGTGCTCTAGCCGATTGAGCTACACTCCTCCGGCGGTCAACAGGCGGCGGAAATCCACCGCCTGGATCGGTATCAGTCCATCACGGCGGCGACGACGCCGGCGCCGACGGTACGGCCGCCTTCGCGGATGGCGAAGCGCAGCTTCTCTTCCATGGCGATCGGCGCGATCAGCTCGACTTCCATCGTGATGTTGTCGCCCGGCATCACCATCTCGGTGCCCTCAGGCAGCTTCACCACGCCGGTCACGTCCGTCGTGCGGAAGTAGAACTGCGGCCGGTAGTTGCCGAAGAACGGCGTGTGACGGCCACCCTCTTCCTTCGTCAGGATGTAGGCCTCGGCCTTGAACTTCGTGTGCGGCTTGATCGAGCCGGGCTTGCACAGCACCTGGCCGCGCTCCACGTCCTCGCGCTTCGTGCCGCGCAGCAGAACGCCCACGTTGTCGCCGGCCTGGCCCTGGTCGAGCAGCTTGCGGAACATCTCGACGCCCGTGACCGTCGTCTTCTGCGTGTCGCGCAGACCCACGATCTCCACTTCCTCGCCGACCTTGATGATGCCGCGCTCGACGCGACCCGTCACCACCGTGCCGCGGCCCGAGATCGAGAACACGTCTTCGATCGGCATCAGGAACGGCTGGTCCACCGGACGCTCCGGCTGCGGGATGTAGCGGTCGACCTCGGCCATCAGCTCGAGCACCCGCTCGCGGCCGATCTCAGGCTGGCGGTCTTCCAGAGCGCACAGGGCCGAGCCCTTCACGATCGGAATGTCGTCGCCGGGGAAGTCGTACTTCGACAGAAGCTCGCGCACCTCGAGCTCGACCAGGTCGAGCAGCTCGGCGTCGTCGACCATGTCGACCTTGTTCATGAACACCACCAGGGCCGGCACGCCAACCTGGCGGGCCAGCAGGATGTGCTCGCGCGTCTGCGGCATCGGCCCGTCGGCCGACGACACCACCAGGATCGCGCCGTCCATCTGCGCCGCACCCGTGATCATGTTCTTCACGTAGTCGGCGTGGCCGGGGCAGTCCACGTGGGCATAGTGCCGGTTCGTGGTCTCGTACTCCACGTGCGCCGTCGAGATCGTGATGCCGCGCGCCTTCTCTTCCGGCGCCTTGTCGATCTGGTCGTACGCCGTGAACGTCGCCCCACCCGACTCCGCCAGAACCTTCGTGATCGCCGCCGTCAGAGACGTCTTGCCATGGTCCACGTGACCAATCGTCCCAATGTTGCAGTGCGGCTTATTCCGCTCAAACTTTTCCTTCGCCATTGATCTCTACCTTGCATAGGCCAGGAACAAAAAACCCAGGGGCGTCCGATATTGCGGTTATGCTCTTTGTGCAAGAGCGAATTTCGATATTGCAGAACCTAATGCCGGATAACCCGGCCCTCGAACCTGTGGGAACCGGATCGTCAGACACCTCGCCGCCGGGCAGGTTTGGCCTGTATAAAGGCCCTGCGGCCCGAAATTACAAGCTGAGCGGCTGTGATCGCGGAAGGTGGAGCGGGTGAAGGGAATCGAACCCTCGTATTCAGCTTGGAAGGCTGCTGCTCTACCATTGAGCTACACCCGCGTGACCTTCTGATTGGGTGGTGGGGGAAGTAGGACTCGAACCTACGAAGGCATAGCCAGCGGATTTACAGTCCGCCCCCTTTGCCGCTCGGGACATTCCCCCTTGAGACCCAACCCGAACGCAAAACGCCGAGGCTGTTCTGCGAAGCGCCCGACGTGGTCAAGCGCTCCGTGGCGCTCTTATGGTGACCTGCATGGCCGGTGTCAACCTCAAAGCGTATCGAATCTGATGGGTCGTGAACGGGCGCTCCCTGTGCTATGGCGCTACCTTCACCAAACGAGATCCGAACAGCATGAGCGACCGCCCCTTCCAGTCCCGCAAGCCGAGATTCCAGCGTCCCCACGGGAAACCCGGTCGCCGCGATGCCCACGCCAGACGCCCGAATTTCGAGATCGACACGACCATCCTCTATGGCTGGCACCCCGTGGTCGAGGCGCTTCGGAACGGCCGGAGGACCATTCGCCGCCTCCTGGCGACGGAGAACTCCGCCCGCCGCCTGAGCGAAGAGCTGGACTCTCCTCTTCCCATCGAACCTGAGATTGTCCGCCCGGACGAGATCAACCGCCTCCTGGAGCCCGACGCGGTGCACCAGGGCCTTTACGCCGAGGCCGATCCCCTGCCCTCTCCGTCGGTGGACACCTTGAGCGGCAAGCGCGTGGTGCTCGCCCTCGACCAGATCACCGATCCGCACAATGTGGGCGCCATCGTCCGCACGGCCGCCGCCTTCGACGTGGAAGCCATCATCACCACGGCCCGGCACAGCCCGGCAGCGACCGGCGTTCTGGCCAAATCGGCGTCGGGAGGCCTCGAGCACGTCCCCTTCATGATCGTGCGCAATCTCGGCGACACGCTCAACGCCCTCGGCGAACGGGGCTTTCAGCGAATCGGGCTCGATTCGTCCGGCGACGCCAATCTCGACGAGGTGGAGATCAGTCTGCCCGTCGTTCTCGTGCTGGGCTCGGAAGGCAAGGGATTGCGCCAAAGGACGCGCGAGTGCTGCGACGTCATCGGCCGGCTCGACATGCCCGGGGCCATCAAGAGCCTCAACGTCTCCAATGCCGCCGCGATCAGCCTTTATGCTGTGGTCAGAGGCGCCTCCAGAAGCACTCGAAAGTGACGGCGAAGGCGGTAGCTAAATATCTGACGAGATTAATAAATCGTTCTTCTTCAACAGCTCCTTAGACGGAAGTCGCAAATACCAATTGTGAATTGTGGAAAGGTTGCCCCGAGGTAGCTTTCCATTCGTTGGATTCTTGGTTGCCGAGCGCAGCCACGATGCCGCGGCCCAGGCCTGCCACGCATGGCCTGCGGCTCAGAACCCGGAAAACCGGGGATGAATGGAAGGGAACCCTATGGCAACAGCAGCTACCACGCCTCATGCGGCCGCCTCGGCGCGGCCGATGACGCGGGAGGAAAAGAAGGTCATTCTGGCCTCCTCCCTCGGTACCGTCTTTGAATGGTACGATTTCTATCTCTACGGCTCTCTCGCCACGATCATCGGCGCACAATTCTTCTCCGCCTTCGACGTGACGACCCGTAACGTCTTCGCACTCCTGGCCTTCGCAGCCGGCTTCCTGGTGCGCCCCTTCGGCGCCATCGTGTTCGGCCGCATCGGCGACCTCGTCGGCCGGAAATACACCTTCCTGATCACCATCCTGATCATGGGCTGCTCGACCTTCCTGGTCGGCCTGCTTCCGAGCTACAGCCAGATCGGCTGGGTCGCCCCCGTGGTGCTGATCGCCCTGCGCATGCTCCAGGGACTGGCGCTCGGCGGCGAGTACGGCGGCGCTGCGGTCTACGTGGCCGAGCACGCTCCGGTGGGCCGTCGCGGCTTCTACACCAGCTTCATCCAGATCACGGCGACGGTCGGCCTGCTCCTCTCCCTCGTCGTCATCCTCGTGCTCCGTACCTGGATGGGTGAGCAGGGCTTCCAGACCGGCGAAGGCTGGCCGATCGCCGGCTGGCGCATCCCGTTCCTCCTCTCCGTCGTCCTCCTCGGCATCTCGGTCTGGATTCGTCTCCAGATGCAGGAATCCCCGGCCTTCAAGAAGATGAAGGAAGAGGGCACGCAGTCGAAGGCTCCTCTGAAGGAGGCATTCGGCCAGTGGAGCAACCTCAAGATGGTTCTCATCGCCCTGATCGGTCTCGCCATCGGCCAGGCCGTGGTGTGGTACACGGGCCAGTTCTACGCCCTGTTCTTCATCCAAAGCATCCTGAAGGTCGACCTGCTCACCTCGAACGTGCTGATCGCCTGGTCGCTGATCCTCGGCACCGGCGGCTTCGTGTTCTTCGGCGCGCTGTCCGACAAGATCGGCCGCAAGCCGGTAATTCTCGGCGGCTGCCTGATCGCGGCGATCACCTACTTCCCGCTCTTCGGCGCTCTCACGAACGTGGCCAGCCCACGGCTGGCTCAGGCGCTCGAGACTTCCAAGGTCCAGGTCGTGGCCGATCCCGCCGCATGCGGCTCGGTGTTCGACCCGGTCGGCATCCGCACCTTCACGGCCCCATGCGACGTGGCTCGCGTGGCTCTCGCCCGTGCGGCCATCAAGTACGAGCTCGTCCCGGCCGCCGCCGGCACGCCCGTCAAGGTGACGTTCAACGGCACAGAAGCTCCTCTTGCTCCCGCGGTTCCGGCCAACATCACCGCCTTTACCGAGGCTGCGGCGGGGGCAGGTTATCCGAAGGCGGGCGACCCGAGCATCGTGAAGGTCAGCGGCTTCTTCGCGGCACTCGGCAATGCCCAGGCCCTGAAGGCCATCGGCATCCTGACGATCTTCGTGATCTACGTCACGATGGTGTACGGCCCCATCGCGGCGGCCCTGGTGGAGTTCTTCCCCACCCGCATCCGCTACACTGCGATGTCCCTGCCCTACCACATCGCCAATGGCTGGTTCGGGGGTCTCCTGCCGCCGACGGCCTTCGCGATGGTGGCAGCCACGGGCGACATCTATTACGGCCTCTGGTACCCGATCGTGATTGCCCTGGTGACCTTCGTGGTCGGCCTGCTCTTCGTGCCGGAAACCAAGGACCGGGACATCATGACCTTCGAAGGCGTTGGCGCGAAGCGCTGACTTTCAAAGGAACTCACCAAACGGGAAAGCCCCGCCTCACAGCGGGGCTTTTCATTTCGGCATCCCTGAAGGGGCGGCCGCTCAGTAGCAGGTGGTTACTCGGCGGACGATCCAGCCCTCGCCTTCCACGAAGAGGCGCTTGCGGGAAATGCTGCAGGCGTCGTCCGTCGAGGGTTTCGTCTCGATGGAAGACGTCGTTTCCACATCCGTTGTGGCAACCTTTGCGGCTGCCTGCCTCTCGGGTTTGGCTGCCGCGCCATGCCCTGCATGGCCGGCCTGCGCCTGATCCGCCGCGATAGCGACGCCAAGAACGACCGCTAGGGCAGCGAGAGCCTTGATGGCGCCGAGGCGCGAGATAACTTTCCCAGAAGAAGCCCCTGAGACCTTCATAATACCAACTCCGTGACCATGTTTTCCTGACAATTCCATAATCGGGCCATGGTTTCGGTGTGCTGGAACACTAAATATTTACGTTTGTGTGGAACTTGCGTCCTTCGCCATGGGCTGCTACCTGAGCACCGTGACGTTGGCCGGTGTAGCACAGCGGTAGTGCAGCGGTTTTGTAAACCGAAGGTCGGGAGTTCGATCCTCTCCACCGGCACCACTCCTCCCTTTTGAGTGGCGAAAGATCTTCAGAGACAACGGGAATCGTGAAGGCGCCCTCGTCCGACAGGACGCTTGTCCGGCGTTGTCGGCGGATCCGCTTTCGAAAATTTTCAGATTGTCGGAGAGCGCTTCAATCCAGGGCGAGGCTCAGATAGGCGGCGAGAAGCAGGGCCAGGAAACTCAGCCCCAAGGCAGCCAACAAGGCAACCCAAAGGGATCTCGTGTCGTCGGCATCCATAACGCGCCCCCATCACAACTTCCTCAGTAAACGATGGAGAGGCGGGCTTATTCCCGGCGCGCATGAACTAAATTTCCGCCGTTTGAAGTTTCACGAGCAGGTCCCTGTGGGCGCGCCAATCCCCAAGCGTCGCCTGCATCTCGTGCAACGCCGCCTTGGCGTCTCCCGTAGGCTTGGCCTCCCAGGCAAGCTCCTGAATGAGCGCGACTTGATCGAAGATTCGCCGTTTGAGGTCGTTGATGTCCTTCGTCAGCCTTCCTAGTTCGTCCTGCAGATCCAGTGAAAAGCCTTTCGCCCTGAGGCTATGGCCGGCCAGACCTTCTTCAAGCTTGAGCATAAACCCGGCATAGCGCGTCGGCGGCCGAGTGCCAAGCTGCGGTCCTCCATTGGCCGTAATCCCGGCCTCCCTGAGAGCTGCCGGCGGCGCTCCCGGTACGCCTGGGTTTCCGGCATCGTGACCATCGCGGCTCGAACGGCTGGGCGACCTGGTCGGTGGGTGGCAGGCTCCGCCGGTCTCCTGCCCGCCCTGCATGCAGGCCTGCGCCGTAGGACCTGACTGAGTCGCCGCGCCAGAGGGAGCAGGAATGCCGCAATCGTGGAAGCGACCATCAGTTTCAGCCTTCCGTCACCGATCTCAAGGCGCCCATGGACGGGACGGGCGGGAGATTTACCCAGTCGGCGCTTCATGCACCGTCCGCCGGGGTAGCCCGCCTGCCCAGGCAATGCCTGCAGGAATGCAGCTTAGGCTATGTGCTCCATGTCGTGACGGAGGCGCAGATGGATGTGCTGTTGCTGAACGTGATGGGATCCGCGGCCGTGGCCTCGGCCATCGTCGTCGCCGTTATGGCGAACCGACTCTCGAAGGAACTCGCCGGCTTGTAACCCTTGGATCAGCTCTTCGGCCAAGTCCGAGCACCCGGAAATTCATGAACGGGAAACGCGGCCCCGTATATCTTGATCCCGTTCACAGGCGGTTAGGAGCTCACCGGATCCGCTCCTTGCCCCAGTTCTCGTGAGCGGCCTGATCGGATACTTCCTGTTCGACTCGATTCAACCTGCGGCGCCGGCTGCCAAAAACGGCCATGAAGATGCCGATCAGCAAAGGCCCGCCGACAATCACCAGGGCCCATACCCAACCATCCGCGATATCCCAATCCATATGTCGTCTCCCAGCGGAGGACTGCATATTGCAGTCCAAGCGTTCTCACGGGGCTAACAGGTATGCCGAGTCGTTGTTCCTCGCCTGGTTGCGCATAGGCAAAGACGTCGGCACGGATTAGACAGGCGCGACAAAGCAAGCCGCTACCACCCATAGAGTCCCATGCTGATTTCTGTTTCAGATCCTGACGATCCGCGGATCGAACCCTATCGCGCAGTGCGGGAGCGCGACCTCGTCGGGCGGGAGCACCGCTTCGTGGCGGAGGGAGAAGTGGTCCTACGGGTGCTCTCGCGGCAATCCCGTTTCAAGATCGAATCGCTTCTGCTTGCGGAAAGCCGGGCCGAAACCCTGGGTGACGTCCTGGATGTGCTTTCTCCAGAAATCCCAATCTATACGGCGACCCGGGTCGTAATGGATGCCATCGTGGGCTTTCCGATCCATCGAGGCATTCTGGCCATAGCCCGCAGGGCTTCCCTTCCACCGGTCGAGGAACTGCTCTCACAGATGCCCGAGAAGGCCCTGGTCGTCGGGCTGATCGGCTTGGCGAACCATGACAATGTGGGCGGGATTTTCCGAAATGCGGCGGCTTTCGGCGTAGGAGCCGTCCTGCTCGACCACGAAACCTGCGATCCGCTTTACCGCAAGGCCATTCGCGTTTCGGTAGGAGGAGCGCTGATGGTGCCCTATACGAGAGTACCGTCCGCCGACGCCATGGTACAGGCCTTACAGGCAGCCTCCTTCGACGTGATGGCTTTGTCCCCATCGGGCAAGGAAATCCTCGCGCAGGTTCAGCCTTCGCAGCGGACGGCCCTGCTCCTCGGAGCGGAGGGCCCCGGCCTGCCTTCAGCCCTCTTGGCCCGGACGCGCACTGTATCCATTCCCATGAGCGGCGGGTTCGATTCGCTGAATGTCGCGACCACCAGCGGGATTGCCCTGCATCATCTGGCAAGCGCCGCGGCCTTCCCCGCTCTCTGACTTGTGAGAATCCCGTCCCTTGTCTCCAAGCCTGGCCGTTCTAGGCTTCCGTTCCCACGCCTGGAGACATCCATGACACTGACACGCCGCACAATTCTCGCCAGCACCGTCCTCGCAGCCGCTCCTCTCTCAGGTCCTGCCTTGGCTCAATCGACCTCGGCCGCCCCTAACCAGGGAGCTGGTGCCCGACAAGCTCCCGGCTTCTATCGCTACAAGGTGGGCGACATAGAGGTGACGGCCATCAACGACGGCGTCGCGCCACGGCCTCTCGAGGGTTTCATCCGCAACGCGGACCTCGCAGCCGTCCAGCAGGCGGCTCGCGAGGCGTTTCTGCCTCAGGACACGATCCAGAACACCTTCACGACTCTCGTCCTGAACAATGGTGGCCGGCTGACCTTGATCGACACGGGGAACGGCGATTCAGGAGCGCCGACCACTGGCCGCTGGATGGCGAACTTTCGTGCAGCCGGGTTTGATCCCGCCCAGGTGAACACCGTCATCATCAGCCACTTCCATGGCGACCACATCAATGGCCTGCGCCTGAAGGACGGCACGGCGGTGTTCCCGAATGCCGAGGTCATGGTGCCGGCGGTCGAATGGGCCTTCTGGATGGACGACGCCCGCATGAACCAGGCTCCGGAAGGCGCAAGGGGCGGTTTCCAGGGGGCCCGGCGCGTCTTTGGCCCCATCGCCAAGGACGTGAAGCAATATGAGATGGACAAGGAGGTCGTGCCCGGCCTGACGAGCATCGCCGCTCCCGGTCACACCCCGGGCCATACGGCCTACATGCTCTCCTCGGGCTCGGGCCGGCTGCTCATCCTGTCGGATACGGCGAACCATCCTGCGCTGTTCGTGCGCAATCCGGACTGGTCGGCGGTGTTCGACATGGATGCGGACCAAGCCCGCGCAACCCGCCGCAAGATGCTCGAACTCGCTGCCTCCGAACGGGCCCAGGTCGCGTTCTATCATGCACCATTCCCGGCCACGGGCCATATCGCCAAGGACGGCAACGGCTTCCGCTTCGTGCCCGTACAGTGGAGCCCGGCCGTTTAAGTCCCGGTTCCGGACGTTTCCGCGATCAGCCACTCCAGGGTGGCCGCATCGGCGCCGGTCGGCTCGATGAAGAGAATGATCGGTGTCTCGTATGGATGCCTCTCCTTGAGGGCCCGATGGACCTGATCCTGAAGGCCCTTGACGGTCTTCAGGATGGCGACCGCCTCCTGCCCCCGCTCGATGCTACCCTTCCACCCATACACAGATTGCATCCCCGGCAGCACGTTGACGCAGGCGACCAGCCGATCCCGAACGAGCGCCTCGCCCGTCGACAGGGCGATGTCCACATCCGGAAAGGTCGTATAGACGAGAAGTGGGCGATCCATGCTATGCCTGTCCTCCGCATCCAATGGGACGCCACGAGGGTAACTGGGCATGGCCCGCCGTTTCAACCATATCGCATTCGTCGCCAGCGACGCGCCCGACGCCCAAAGTGCGCTCAAGATCCTCCAGGGCCTGTATGCCAATGTTCGGCCTGAAGAGGCCGATGTCATCGTGGCCCTCGGCGGCGATGGGTTGATGCTGCAGAGCCTCCACCGGTTCATGGGCACCTCCAAGCCCATTTACGGCATGAACAAGGGTACGGTCGGCTTCCTGATGAACGATTACCGGGAGGAAGACCTGTTCGAGCGACTGGAAGATGCCGAGCGCAGCGTCGTTCATCCCCTGTTGATGGTGGCCTGGGATATGCATGGGGTGGCGCATACGGCGCGGGCCATCAACGAAGTTGCCATGTTCCGGCAGACCTATCAGGCGGGGAAGCTCCGCATCAGCGTCGATTCCCACGTCCGCATCGCCGAACTGATCGCCGATGGAATCCTGGTTGCAACTCCGGCCGGCTCGACCGCCTATAACCTCTCGGTCGGCGGAACGATCCTGCCGCTCAATGCTCCTCTCCTAGCCCTGACGCCGATCTCGGCCTTCCGCCCTCGGCGCTGGCGCGGCGCACTCCTGCCTGACCACGCCAAGATTCAAATCGAGGTTCTCGAAGCCGAGAACCGGCCCGTCAGCGCGGTGGCCGACCACACGGAATTCCGCAATGTTTCCCACGTGCACGTTTCCATGGACCGCAGCGTCGATCTGGTGATGCTGCACGATCCCGGTCACAGCCTGGACGAACGGATCCTGCGGGAGCAGTTCGGCTATTGAAGCAGCAAAGGCATGGGATCCAACATGCCGGTCAAAACGATGAGGTGAAGTCATGAGCGATGAGAGCAGGCACCCGAGGGGCGGCCTCTATTTCGAGGATTTCGTCGTCGGAACGACCATCAGGCACCGCCTTACCCGAACGGTGACGCAAATGGACAACATGCTGTTCTCCAACATGACGCTGAACCCGCAGCCCCTCCATATCGACGCGCATTTCTGCGCCACTGAGACGGAATGGGGTAAGCCGCTCATGAACTCTCTGTTCACCCTCGGCCTCATGATCGGCATCTCCGTCAACGACACCACCGTAGGGACGACCATCGCCAATCTCGGCATGACGGACGTGAAGTTTCCCGCGCCTCTGTTCGAAGGCGATACGGTCAATGCGACGACGGAGATCGTCGCCAAGCGCGAGTCGAAATCGCGACCCGACGCGGGCATCGTGGACTTCGTTCACCGCGCCTACAAGCAGGACGGCACGCTCGTGGCCGAATGCCGCCGCCAGGCCTTCATGCGCAAGAGGAGCGCCTGATGCGCTCGCTGCTATTCGTGCCGGGCGACAGCCGGAAGAAGCTCGAGAAAGCCATGAACTCGGGAGCCGACGTGCTCCTCATCGACCTGGAGGATTCGGTTGCGCTCGATGCAAAGCAAGAGGCCCGGCGCATCACGGCCTCCTTCCTCGCCGAGCAGCGTAGCGTAGCGCAACGTCCCCGCCTCTTCGTGCGCGTCAACGGACTCACGACAGGCCTGATCGACGCGGATCTCGACGACGTCATCCGCGCTGCCCCCGATGGCATCGTTCTGCCCAAGACGATCGGAGGTCCCGACGTCGCGCATCTGGGAGCCAAGCTGGCGGTGCGGGAGGCGGAATTCGGTCTGGAAGACGGGGGTACCCGCATTCTCGCCATCGCCACGGAGAACGCCGCCGGCGTGTTCGCGCTCGGCACCTTCGCAGGCGCGAGCCATCGTCTCATGGGCCTGACCTGGGGTGGCGAGGACCTGTCGGCCGATCTCGGCGCCGAGACCAATCGCACCGATGACGGCGCCTATACGGACCCATACCGCCTCGCCCGCTCTCTCACCCTTCTCGGCGCCGCGGCGGCCGGAATCGACGCGATCGATTCCGTCTTTACCAATTTCCGGGACACTGCCGGGCTGGAAGCCGAATGCCGAGCGGCCCGGCGGGATGGTTTCGCCGCCAAGATGGCGATCCATCCGGCTCAGGTTCCTGTGATCAACGAGACCTTCACCCCTTCAGCCGAGGCCATCGAAAGAGCCCGGGCCGTGATCGTGGCCTTCAAAGCCCATCCGGGAGCTGGTGTCGTCGGGGTCAACGGCGAGATGCTCGACCGCCCTCACCTCCTGCGTGCCGAGCGCCTCCTGCGGCGCGCGGGCCGACTGGCTTGACCCGCGACTAGAGCTGTTTCCACTGGCGTGGAATCATCTCTCTTCTCTGCTGAGACGCATTTTTTGACGGTGAACCGGATCCACTTCGCGGAAAAATGCTCTAACGTCGGCGCCGAAGTCTTTTCCGCAGGCTTCGACGGCGGTCACCGAGCGAGTAGGCTTGAAACACGCGCGTAACGTTCCCTACGTTGGCCTCTCTCAGTTGAAGCTGTAGCGCACGCCGAACCGCATCTCGTGGGCGCCGATCGATTCCATGTCCACTCCAATGCCGGTGTCGTAAGACCGTGTCTTCACCGAACCGAGACTGGCATAGCGGTATCCAAGATCGAGTGTGAAGTTCGACGACAACTGGTAACCGACACCGGCCATCAGCGCCCAGGCGAGGCTGAAATCGTCACCGCCGGCAAAGCGTAAGAAGGTCTCGTTTCCTGTCGCCGGATCGTAGGTCGCCAGCACATGACGAGAGAAAATGTTGTGCGCCATGCCGATACCGGCGCCGATATAAGGGGTGAAACCCATCACCGGTCTGAAATCAAGGTAACCATTGACCATGAAGGTTGAGGATTCGAACTGGGCTTGATCCGCAATCGATACGGCGGTGAGAGAGAATGGAGCGACGACCCCTTTGAAGCGGGCGTCGAAGGTATGGTCCAGCGTTACGTCCGCACGGACATTGGCATTGAAGCGGTAACCAACGCCCGCCCCCACAACGGCGGCATTATTCAGGCTTTCGTCGCCGAGACTGCTCGTGAATGGTTGATCGGCGAAGTCCGCCTCAGGACGCTTGTAGTCGACGTAGCCGACCGTACCTCTTAGATACAATCCGCGAGCGCTTTCCCTATAATCTCGCCCCACGGAAGACGAGGATACGAAGACCCGGGACAGGTCGGCCGCCATGGCAGCCGAACTTAGTGCCGCAAAAAGCCCGGTCAGGGCCGCAATACTGATTGTTTTCATCGAAGCTTCTCTACTCACGGAACACGCGTTCTGCCACGTTATTTCAGACGCATTGTTATGTTATTCATGATCAAATGAAGAATGTGTTAAGCTTAAATTGCGGTTCCCAAAGAGGTCGAGCGCGACCTTTCTCGACAGACAGGATGCGGGCTATCCAAGCTATTCTCGTACCCAACTGGACCGGCGAACCTCCAGCGCCCCTCTCTCACACAGGGCATGAGCTGGCTCATTACGAAGCAGATGCACTTCGGCATCAGTTTCGATGGTTTCGGAGAGGAGACTCTATTCCGTCACGGCCTCTCACTCACCGGCCGATCACACATAAACGCATGATGAGATTAGCTATATTCCAGCGATGCGTGAGAAATCTACCTCAACCGGGACGAGGTACGTTGCAGTGCAAGGGTAATCACGGATTGGATCTACCGGCTTGGTCTTTCTTGCATAGCAGCAACATAACAAATGCAACAATGCAAATTATATCTACAGATGTCGCTACGGAAGTTGCAAATTTGCACGCCCTGAGCAGACGAAGCCGCCGCGACGTTCGGCATCGTCTAAGCAATTGTAATATATAGGTTTGTTTCGCAAACCGGGTGTATTACAACGGCCAAACAACGAATGGCGCACATGGCTGTAACGCTCGTTACATTGGTTCAGGCAATCTCTTAGACAGATGCTGCCCGTTGAGTCCCCTGAAGAAACGATATTTGGGCTTTGCTAGCCTAAAAAATTAATAATATATCATTATACGAATGAAGGCTGGCCCTGGGAGCGAAACGATTCCGCCCCAGAGGACCAAGCTCACACTGATGATCGAACTGTGATTGCAACGTGGCGCAAGCATTGGAGAAGGCCATGCGTATCGGTCACACCGCATTTGGTACGCCCTGCCAAACCGGGACAGCCATTGCGCACACCGCTCGACACTACGAAGCCCAGCAACGATGCGGAGTTCTTCCTGCTCGGGAATTTGGAGATTAACAGCGACATGCAGCGCCGCTTCATCGAGGGAGCAGGCGTCGTCGGGCCCTACGGGCATATCGTCAACCTTAAACCGGAGAAGCCCAATGCTCGCAAGAAGATCGCCAAACCTTAAGATGTCTCTGATGGCGTGCGCTGGGTTCCTGCCGATGCTCGTTCTGGGCGCATGCGCGGACTACGTAAAGCACAGCGACACGATCACGGCATCCGCCGGAGACGCAATAGCGCACAACAAGGTCGTGCAAATCGACGATCCATGGCCTCGGGCCTCTGCGAACACCCGCATTATGGGCAACGGCAAAAGGGTCGATACAGTGACAAGGCGCTATCTCAGAGGCGCTCCCTCCTCTTCGAACTCGATGTCAACTTCGCCCCAGACATCGAGTTCGCCCAGTCCACAAGGCTCGCCTCCTGCGCAATAAGCTATGGAAGTTCAACTCCAAGGACGGCTCTGTCTGTCCTTGGAGTTGAATAAGAGAAAAACTACTCTTGCTTGATCGAGTGCGCGAGGATGGGACCTCGCCCGCTCAGAGACCTCGTTCCAGCCAGCCCTGACCCTTCAGATCCGAGCGATAGCTCAATGGTCGTTTGAGACCAGTGCAGATCCCCTTTAAGTCGGCGCCTGCTCCTTGGCCGGAGCCTGCGATTGGCTGCTGACGTCGCCGGGCTCCTCGCGCCGGGGCAGATGGCTTCCACTCACCCAGCGCACGATATCGAGCATGACGACCGACAGGGCCTCGTCGAGGGCGCGGGCGGCGTTCGGGGCGTCCACAGAGCTGGTGGGGACCCTGGCGCGGAAAATGCGGCCGTTGACGATGCGGCCATTTTGATCGGCCACGATCTTTACTGATATCTCTGCCACCGCCTCATTCTCAGGCGTCGCGATCTCGAACCGGCGCAGCTCCGAGATAAGCTGGACGTCGGCCACGGCGCCGCTGCTCGGGCGCGCCACGCCTCGGAGCTGGGAGGCGTTCTCGAACGTGTTGATCAGGCGCGTCTGGATCAGGCGCGGCAGGTTGTCGGCCCACTGCCCTCCCCCGATGAAGGACACGGAGCCGCTCGCGTCCTTGACCAGGATCTGCTGGGTCGAAAGCGCCTGGAGGGCCGCCGGCTCGTTGACCAGAAGCTGAACGCCGGCTGCCCCCCGGATCCGGGAGGTCGGGGCCGAGAGATCGAACGTCGCCGGTGCAGGACCTGACGAGCAGGCGCCGGTCAAGGCCGCCAACACCAGAACCGGGGCAAGTCCCCGGAACAGGCCGGCTCGTTCAGTCTGGAGGAGTGACACTGAGGATCCACGCATGAAGGTTACTTAACGGCGTCCATTGTATTGGGGGAGATTGGGGCTACCACCGAAAATAAACTGCTGTGGATTACGTTCGATGCTGCGGACCGCCCGGCTGATATCGCCCAGGGTCTTGCGCCCTTCCACGGCCAGTGCCTCGTATTCCCGCAAGCCCGATTCCGTGAAGCGGTTGACGCCGCCCAGGATGCCTTGAATGCCCTCGGTTCGGGTGTTGAGGTCGTTGGCGAGTTCGCGCACGGCCACGGCGGCCGCCCGGATCTCGTCGAAGGCGCTCTTGCCGGATTCGCCGGAAGCCGAGCCGAGGAACTTCTCGGCGCCCGCCAGAACGCTGTCGATCTTGTCGGCCGACCGGTTGAGCTTTTCGGTGATGGAGCGCGCCTCCTGGATCGCCTTGTCGATATCCGGGCTGCGGCGGCTCAGGGTCTGGGTGAAAGTGTCCACGTTGTCGACCGTGCGGCCGATCTTGGCCGGGTCGATCGCCTTGGTGACCTCCGCGATCTCGGCCACTGCCGTATCGAGCTTCGGCGCGGTCTCGTTCAGCCGCGCGATCAGGCTCGCCGCATCCTTGAGGGCGTCGCTCACGACCTGCCGGTTCTCCCCGAGAGCCGTGGTAAAGTTGTCGACATTCTCCACGATGCGGGCAACCCGCTGGCGGTCGACGGAGCGTACGACCTCATCGACATTCGTCGCCAGGGTCTCGAGCTTCTCGGCGAGAGGCCCCACCTTCTCGGCCGCCTGACCGACCTGAGCCAGGAAGCGGTCGATGCCCTCGGCATTCTCGCCCAGAGCCTGAGAGAAGCGCTCCACATTCTGGACGGTCCGATTGATGGATCCCTCATTGTCGGCAATGACCCGGCCGACCCGTTCGAGCACGTCGTCGGCGCGGCGGGCGATGTTGCGTGCGGTTTCGATCAGGTCCTGGAAATCGGAACGATCGGCGAAGATCGTCGGCATCGGCTGGCCCGGGCCCGCCACGAGCGGCGGAGCGCCCGCCTCGCCGCCCGACAGGCCGACATTGGCGACACCGGTCAGTCCCTGGTACTCCAGGCGGGCCCGCGTGTCGGACCGGATCGGCGTATTGCTGTTGACCGTCGCGATGGCGACCACGCGGCGGGGGTCCTCCGGCAGAAGGTCGAGGCTCGTCACCTCGCCGACCCGCAGGCCGTTGAAGGACACGCTCGATCCCTGGGACAGTCCCGAGACCGAGCCGGAGAACACGATGCGGATGTTCTGGCGCGCCTGTCCCCGTTCTCCGCCGGAGAACCAGTAGACGAAGCCGAAGGCGGCTGCGATCACCGCCAGGGTGAAGAGGCCGATCAAGGCGTAGTTTGCACGCGTTTCCATCGTTACCCTTACGCGCCGCCGGCCATGACCGCGCGTGCCCGTTTTCCATGAAAATAAGAGCGGAGCCACGGGTGATCCGATTCCAGCATCACCTCGATGGGACCCTCCGCGAGAATTTTTCCCTCGCCCAGAGCCGCTATGCGGTCGCAGACCGAATAGAGGCTGTCTAGGTCATGGGTTACCATGAATACCGTCAGGCCTAAAGTCCGCTGTAACGTCGCAATAAGGTCGTCGAACTCGCCGGCGCCGATGGGATCGAGACCCGAGGTCGGCTCGTCGAGGAAAACGATCTCAGGATCGAGGGCGAGAGCCCGCGCCAGAGCCGCGCGCTTGATCATGCCGCCGGACAGCTCGGACGGCAGCTTGTCGGCCGCATCCGGATTGAGGCCCACCATCTCGATCTTGAGCATGGCCAGTTCGTCGAGCAGCCGGTCCGACAGATGCAGGTATTCCCGCATCGGCACCTGAATGTTCTGCTTCACGGTCAGGGCCGAGAACAGGGCGCCCTGCTGGAACAGCACGCCCCAGTGCCGCTCGAGCTGGCGGCGTCCCTCGGCGGAGAGTTCGTCGAGGTTCTGGCCCAGAACCTCGATGGTGCCCGCCCGCTTGGGGACGAGCCCGAGAATGGCCCGGGTCAGGACCGACTTGCCCTGGCCCGAACCGCCGACGAAGCCCAGGATCTCTCCGCGGTAGACGTCGAGATCGAGCCCCTTGAGGATTGTCCTCTCTCCGAAGCCGACCTCGACCCCGCGGACGCGGATGATCACGTCGTGGGTCTCCAGAGAAGCGGGGTGGCGCCGTTCGAGCATCATCTCAGTAATTTATCGCTGCAAAGAACATGGCAAAGAGGCCATCGAGCACGATGACCATGAAGATGGCCTTCACCACCGAGGAGGTGACATGGCGGCCCAGGGATTCGGCGGACCCCTCAACAGCCAGACCCTCAAGGGTGGCGATGATGCCGATCACCAGGGCCATGAATGGGGCCTTGATCATCCCGACCAGGAAGGTGTTCATTCCCACGGCGGCCCGGAGGCGGTTCAGGAAGATGTCCGGGCTGATATCGCCGTAGACCCATGTGGTCAGGCCGCCTCCGACGAGCGCCGCGATCGACGCGATGAAGGCCAGGAGCGGCAGGCCGATCACCAGCGCCATAATGCGCGGGACGATGAGAACCTCGATGGGGTCGAGGCCCATGACCCTCAGCGCATCGATTTCCTCGCGCATCTTCATGGAGCCGATCTCGGCCGTGAACGCGGAACCCGACCGGCCCGCCACCATGATGGAGGTCAGCAGCACGCCCAGTTCGCGCAGCACCAGGATACCGATCAGGTCGATGACGAAGGGCGTCGCACCGAATTTCACGAGCTGGAAGATGCCCTGCTGCGACACGATGCAGCCGACGAGGAACGAGATCAGGACGATGATCGGCACACCGCGATAGGCGATCTGCTCCAGCTGGTTGATCACGGCCGTTCCCCGGAAACGGCGGGGATGAAGGATCACGCGGATCATGGCCGCGACGAGTTCGCCCAGGAACCCGACGCCTCCGACCATGTCCTTGCCGGCACCGGCGACGCTCTGGCCCACATCGACGAGGAAATCCACGAAGCGGGAGTGTCGCGGCTTCGGCTCACCCCGAAAGTCGCGGTAGGCCGCCTCGTCGAGAAGGATCTTCTGCTCGGGAGAGGCATTGGCGAAATCCACCTGCCCTCTGGCGGACAGCTCATGCCGGGTCCGATTGAGCGTCCAAGCGCCGAGAGTATCGAGACGCTCGACGCCGGTCAGATCGAGGATGAGAGGAAAGCTCTCGGCCCCGTCGGCGATTTCACCGGCCAGGGCCTCCACCTTCTGGGCATGCGGAGCGGTCCAGGGACCGGCCAGCCGGGCTGTCATCCGCCCTCCGGCGCGGTCGATTGTGACTTCCGGCTCTCGAGCCAAGGTGCTCTGCGCCACGATCATCCCTTCGGCGTTGATTCCGCTTGGTGATAGCGTGTCATTGAGCCACAAGTCGAGACGAAGTTAAGAAGAGACTGAAGAGAATGCGCAAGCTCACCGTTTCCATCGACCGTTTCCCCATCGCCGGAAAATTCACGATCGCCCGCGGCTCCCGGACCGAGGCGGTGGTCGTGACGGCGACGATTTCCGAGGACGGCGCCGTCGGGCATGGGGAATGCGTGCCTTACCCCCGATACGGCGAGACGGTCGAGGGCGTGGCCGCGGCCATCGAGGCGGTCCGTCCCCAGATCGAGGCGGGCCTGACCCGGGAAGCGCTTCAGAACCTGATGCCTGCGGGCGCGGCCCGGAACGCGGTCGATTGTGCCCTCTGGGATCTGGACGCCAAGCGCTCCGGCATCCGCGCCCATGTGACTGCCGGGCTGCCCCGCTGGCCTCCGGCGACCACCGCCTACACGATCAGCCTCGACACGCCCGAAGGGATGGCGCAAGCCGCCGCCAAAGCGGCCGAGCGGCCGATCCTCAAGGTGAAGTTCGGCGCTCCGGACGGCGACATCGACCGGATCAGGGCCGTCCGCCGTGCCGCCCCCCAGGCGACCCTGATCGCGGACGCCAACGAGGGCTGGACGGAGGACAACCTGGAACGGCACCTCGCGGTCTGCGCAGATGAGGGCTACGCCCTGGTGGAACAGCCCCTCCCCGCCAAGGCAGACGGATACCTGAGCCGCATCTCGCGCCCCGTTCCGATCCTCGCCGACGAGAGCGTCCACGACCGTGCAAGCCTCGACCGGCTCGTGGGTCTCTACGAGGTCATCAACATCAAGCTCGACAAGACAGGCGGTCTCACGGAGGCCCTGGCCCTGGCCGATGCGGCGGAAGCCCAGGGCTTTTCGCTCATGATCGGCTGCATGGTCGGCACGTCGCTTGCGATGGCGCCCGCCCTCGTGCTCGCGCCTCGGGCCCGTTTCGTCGACCTCGACGGCCCCCTCCTCCTCGCCAGGGACCGGGAGCCGGGCCTGCGTTACGAAGGCAGCATCGTCTACCCGCCGGAGCCGGCCCTCTGGGGCTGATCCTTCTGAAGGCGGACGGCCATCAGCATCAGAACGAACGCGATGGCTCCCAGAGGAGCCATCGCGGCGAATACGCCGGCACCCGCATCGGTGTAGATGAGGCCGCTGACGATGGTCGATGCCGCAGTCGTCAAAGCGGCCAAGGAACCGTAGATTCCTTGCGCGCGCCCTCTTGCCGTCATGGGCGCGAAGGCCGCCAGCGCCGCCATGGTGCCGATATGGGTAGCGGCGAAGGTCAGGCTGTGCATGGTCTGCAGCACGAACATGATCTCCGTTCCCGGTTGCAGGGACATGATGGTGAAGCGGATGACCGCAGCGGCCGAGCCGAGCATGATCAAGCCGATGCCCGAGTTTCGGCCGACATGGCGCCCCAGATAAACGAAGACCAGAATCTCGGCGATCACCCCGGCCGCCCAGAAATATCCGATGACCTGATCGGAGAAGCCGACGGAACGCCAGTAGATGCTGGCGAAGGCATTGAGCGCCCCATGGCTTGCCTGGGTCACCGCCCCGGCGATCAGGACCAGCCATAGGATCCTGGACAGCCGGGAAGGAGCCTCATCTTTCCGCGGTTCGCCATGGCTGGAGGATTCGGATCTCTCGTGCGGAACGGCCACCAGAGTGGCCGTGATCCCCAGGATCGGGATGATTGTCAGGACGACGATCACGACATCCGGCCCGAAGGCGCCGACCAGATACCCGCCCACGATGTTGGTGATGAAGAATGCCACGGAGCCCGAACCCCGGATCCGGCCGTAATTCAAGCCGGGATGCTTCTGAACCGCGTTGGTGGAGACGAGATCGTTGCCCGGAATGACGCAGGACTGCGCGACGGCAACGAGCGCCACCAGGGCCATAATGGCCCAAGTGGCGTCGACGAGGAGAAAGAGCGGAAAACCGATGAGCTGACCGAAATGGCTGGCCAGAAGAAGCCGCCGTGCTCCGAAGGACCGATCCGCGAGGCTCATGAGCGGCGCCGTCGCCAGGATGCGTACGATGATCGGTATGGCGACCACGAACCCGATCACGGTCGGCGACAGGGCCTTGCTCTGGAGCCAGAGCGGGAAGAACGGGAGGTACATCCCGTGACTGGTGAAGCTGGCGGCCTGCAGCGCACCCAGGCGGATTTCCAGTGCTTTGAACGGATGCATCAGGGGTGTGATCTTCTGGAACAAAAAATGGAGTCGACCAAAGAACGCGGTGCAAGACTACCTCGGAAAGCCTTACAGGGGTTGAGCTTGCGGGCGCTTTGCACACATCTGTTGGAGACAGGAATCAAACCCGGCAAAGATGGATTGTGTTACCATGCCCGATGAAGACACGCACGTCACGTTCGGCGATCTGGATTTCAACACCATTGAAGCGGCCGTCATGGAGACGGCTCGTGGCCGCTGGTTCCTGAAGGAATATGCCCGCCGCAACCGCAATGCGGATACGCAGGCCGTCCTCGAAGCCGTCGAGCGCCTGAAGGTCCTGCCCCTGGATGCCCGGACGGTCGAGCCATTCAGGGCCTGCCTGGAGAAAATGGCCGCCTCGATCCGGCAGACCAAGGAAGAGGTCCGCTCCTTTCCGGCTTTAGACGTCGCCGATCCGCTCAATGCCCTCTCGGAGACTGAGCTCCAGGAAGCGGCCGAGCAGCGCATCCGGCTCATGGTATCGACGCTCCATGCCTTGGAAAGCGAGATCCAGGGCATGATCGATCTCACGCGGGTCGAAATCGAACGAAGCGATGCCTCGGTCGAGACTGGCCCTTTCGCGGGTGAGAAGGTCCAGCATTCCCACCCGCGTCCCGCCTTCCTGATGTAGGCAGGTTAGGCCCTGGAATGGGCCTTCTCGATATTGGAGAAGAACTGCCGGGCGCTTTCGTGCCAAGTGAAGGTCTCGCCATAAGCCCGGCAGCGGTCCTTCGGTATATCGAGGGCCTCGAGGGCGGCCTTCCGCAGGTCGGGGCCGAGGACGCCGCAGCCTGACGAGCCGATCACGTCGAGCGGTCCCGTGACGGGAAAGGCCGCGATCGGCAGGCCGGAGGCCAAGGCCTCGATCAGCACGATGCCGAAGGTGTCGGTGAGGCTCGGGAAGACGAAAACGTCCGAGGAGGCATAGACCCGCGCCAGGTCTTCGCCCGTGAGAGATCCGAGAAAGCGAACGTCCGGATATCGCCGCTCGAGTTCCGCACGGGACGGCCCGTCGCCGGCGACCACCTTCGTGCCGGGCAGGTCGAGGCTCAGGAAAGCCTCCAGATTTTTCTCGATGGCGACCCGTCCGACATAGAGGAAGATGGGCGCCGAAGCGTCCAGGATCCGCTCGCCTCTGGGCCGGAACAAGGCCGTGTCGACGCCCCGGGTCCAGCGCATGATGTTCCGGAAGCCGCGCCCCGTGAGCTCCCGCTCCAGGGAGGGCGTGCTCACCATCATGGCGCGGGCCGCCCGGTGGAACCGCCTGAGCGCCCCATAGGACCACGCCTCGGGAATCCCGGTCCGCGCCGCCACGTATTCCGGGAATCGCGTGTGGTAGCTCGTGGTGAAGGCGCGTCCCTGCCGAAGGCAGGCGAGCCGCGTTGCCAAGCCGATGGGTCCCTCCGTGGCGACATGGACATGGGTCGGACGGATCTCCTCGAGGATCTCGGCGAGAGCTCCGGGCCTGACCAGGGACAGCCGGATTTCCGGATAGGTCGGCATGGGGATGGAACGGAACCGCTCGGGCGTGAGGAATGCGACCTCCGCGCCGAAGCGGGGCGCCTCGGACGCCATGTATTCCAGCGAGCGCACCACCCCGTTGATCTGGGGACGCCATGCATCGGTCGCGATCAGCAGGCGCATCAGGCGGCCTTCTCGCTGAATTTCACCTCGGGAAGGCTCTGATCGCGGACTGCCTCGCGCTGGAGCTCGGTCCACCGGATCAGCTCGAAGGAACCGTCGTAATGTTCGACCACGGCGGTACAGGATTCGACCCAGTCGCCGGTGTTCACATAGGACACGCCGAACTGGTCATGCATGATCGCGTGGTGGATATGGCCGCAGATCACACCGTCGGCCTCCTGACGCTGGGCCTCCGCGGCGAGAAGCTCCTCGAAGCGGCTGATGTAGTTCACCGCGTTCTTCACCTTCAGCTTGGCCCAGGACGAGAGCGACCAGTAGGTCAGGCCGAGGCGGCGCCGCACGATGTTGAGGTGGGTGTTGACGAACAAGGCCGCCGCGTAGGCTCCGTCTCCGAGCAGGGCGAGCCAGCGCGCGTGCCTGACCACCAGATCGAACTGGTCTCCGTGGATCACGAGATAGCGCTTGCCGTCCGCGGTCTCGTGCAGGGCGTAATCCGCCAGCTCGATGCCCCCGAGGTTCACCCCGATATAGTCGCGCAGGAACTCGTCGTGGTTGCCGGGAAGGTAGACGAGGCGGGCTCCCTTGCGAACCTTGCGCATGAGCTTCTGCACGACGTCGTTGTGGGTCTGCGGCCAGTACCAGCCGGATTTCAGTCGCCAGCCGTCGACGATGTCGCCGACGAGATAGATCGTGTCGGCATCGTAGGCCTTGAGGAACTCGAGCAGCGCCCCTGCCTGGCACCCCTTCGTGCCCAGGTGGAGATCGGACAGGAACAATGTCCGTACGCGCAGAGCATTCACTTCCTGAGCCATGGGCTCCTCCGGCGGGCTTGCTGTTCAAGAGCCAAACCGGATTCGCATCTCGTCCCCATGACGCTTTTTCTGCAGATTTGTGACGGCGGCCGGCGGACGAACGTCGACAGGCGGTCAAAAGCTTGCTTTTAACGCTGATCGATTTGCCATAGAGGCTCTGCGTCGGATCGCGCGGAGATCGTTCATGAGCCTACCCGATGTCGTCGGGCTGATCGGTGTCGTTGCCTATCTTTCGGCCTATGGGCTGCTGCAGCTCGGCACCTTGAAGGTCGAGGATCGCCGCTATGCGCTGCTCAACGCGCTGGGCGCCCTTCTCATCCTCTATTCACTCCTGTTCGACTTCAATCTGGCGTCCTTCGTGACCCAGTCCGCCTGGCTGGTCCTGACCGCGATCGGCTACATCCGCTCCCATCTCAAGCGCTCCCGGGCCGTTGAAACCTAAACCCTTGCACCCGGCGCATGGGTTGACGCGTCGATTAGGGGTTCACGACGGGCCCCGTCCGTGGTTGGTTGCAGCCTTCAAGCGACGCCATCCGTGAAAATCCTCCTCCCGTGAAACCTCTTCTGGGGATCTCCCTCAAAGTCATCTCCGCCGTCGTCTTCACGATGATGTCGGCGACCCTCAAGACCCTCGCCGCCCGCTATCCCGTCGGAGAGATCGTCTTCTTCCGCTCGACCTTCGCGCTGCTGCCGCTGCTGTTGTGGCTGAAGTGGCAGGGGGATCTCATCAACGCGGTGCGGACGAAGAACGTCATCGGGCATTTCAAGCGCGGTTTCATCGGCACGGGGGCGATGTATCTCGGCTTTGCCGCCCTCTCCTATCTGCCCCTGCACGATGCGATCGCCATCGGCTACGCCTCGCCTCTCATCGCCGTCATCCTGGCAGCGCTCCTCCTCAAGGAGACCGTGCGCGCCTACCGGTGGACCGCCGTCGGCATCGGCTTCGTCGGTGTGCTGATCATGCTGTCGCCATACCTGAACGTCGGCACCTTCGGCGGGGACCTGAACGCGGGGCCGACTCTCGGGGCGATGCTGGCCTTCGCCGGTGCCTTCTGCTCGGCCGGCGCCATGATCCAGGTCCGCCGCCTGACCGAGACGGAGAAGACCGGCGCCATCGTGTTCTATTTCTTCATCATGGCATCGGGCCTTTCGCTCTGCACCATCGCCCTGGGCTGGCGCATGCCCGATGGTCACGACCTCGCCCTCTTCATCCTCATCGGCATCCTGGGCGGCGTCGGCCAGATCCTGGTCACGCAATCCTACCGCTATGCGGACACGTCCGTGATCGCTCCATTCGAATACACGACCATGATCTGGGCGCTCCTCTTCGGCTGGTTCCTGTTCGACGACCTGCCGACGCTCACCGTCCTGACCGGCGCGGCCATCGTGGCCGCGACCGGCCTGTTCATCGTCTGGCGCGAGCACCGACTCGGGCTTCTGCGAACGAAAGAGCTGCAGGCGACCCCTCAAAGGCCCGGCGTCTGAGCCGAAAAGAGGCGCCACGCCCGCCCCGGTGCTTGACCCGCCCCATTGATTACCCCACAACCGTTTTGAGGAACGATCGTTCTCTTTTACGGAACAGAGGCAGTCATGGGCGTCGAGGGCAAAGAACGGAACCGGGACCTGGAGACGGGCGCCCAGGTTCTGTCCGGCAACATGGGAAAGACCATCCAGCGGTTGCGCAAGGCCTACAACCTGTCCCTGTCGGAACTTGCCGAGCAATCCGGTGTCGCGAAGTCGATCATCAGCCAGATCGAGCGCAACGAGACGAACCCGACGCTGGCCACCATCTGGCGGTTGAGCCAAGCCCTCGACGTCTCCATCGAGCGGGTTCTCGCCTCGGGCGACGAGGAGCCCTTCATCGAGAAATCCTCCAAGGCAGATACCCCGATCCTCGTCTCGGAAGACGGCAAGATTCGTCTCGCCATCATCGGCTGGCTCAAGACCATCGAGTGGCTGCAATGGTACGATGTGCAGTCCGAGCCCGGCGGCGTGCTCGATTCAGACAGCCATCAGCGCGGTTCGGTGGAATGCCTGTCCGTTCTGGAAGGGGAATTCGAGGTCGAAGTCGGCGGCGTGACCCAGCAGGCGAAGGCCGGCGAAAGCCTGCGCTATCGCTGCGACCGTCCCCATTCGGTGCGCTGCGTCGGCAATGCGCCTGGCCGCGCCACCATGGTGTGCATCCTCAAGGCCGCCGTGATGGATTGAGGACAGGGCCGGAAAGTGAGCCAAGTTCCCAAGACGTCGGTGACCGGATCGGGCCCGGGACGACCGTGACGCAGCGGGTGCAGGTCGATTGTTCCTGTCAAAGAGCAGCACCTTGGGGCCCGCAGCTTGCGCTGCGAGCCTTTCAGGAGATCGAGGGTGGCGCGACGGGCCGTCCGGCTCGCTGTGTTAAGTTAGCTGGAAGAGCCGGAAGGCCGCTTCGCGCACGGTTCTTTTAGGCGTTTAAACTTGGACCAGCGCAGGGCTGCCAAGGGCCTCCTGCCGCCGGCTGCGTGGCCGGCGGACAGGACCGTGCCGGATCCCACACCGTGCGACGCCTCGCGAAGCGCGCCCCTCGTCGGATCAGGCTGTGCAACGATATAGCCAAGGTTCATCCCCCTGTCAAGAACAAAGTGAGAACATAACGTTGCTCTCGGAGCCTTGCCGTCATGGCCGGGACACGCCCGGCCATGACGGGTGAGGGTGGCAGAACCGAAGCACGAACTGCGGAAGGGGCAATCCGCCTCCGCCACGTCATCACCGGCCTTGTGCCGGTATCCCGATGCGAGAGGCGCGGCGCTTCAAGCAATCGGGATGGCCGGGCCATGCCGTGAGCGGACGTCGCCCCCGCGACGCGGCAGCGACCCCGCCTCCCTATCGCGCCCTATTCGGGCTTCTTGAAGCCCGGCCTCGGCGGCAGGGACAGGAGGTATTCCGCGATGGCCTGACGGTCCGCGTCGGGAAGGTGCGCCGTGTTGCCCACCACGGCGCCCATCGGGCCGCCGACCGTGTCGAAATTCGGCGTCTCGCCCGTCTTCAACAAGGTCGTGAGATCATCGGCCGTCCAGCCACCGATGCCGGTCGGATGCGGCGTGATGTTGGGAACGATGCCCCTGCCCTCCGGGTCGGGTCCGCCGGCGAAGCGCTTGGCCTCGATGATGGCGCCCGCAGCGTTGCGTTCGCTGTGGCACTCGGCGCAGTGCCCCGGCCCGTTCACAAGAAAGGCGCCCCGGTTCCAGCTCGCCGGCTTGGACGGATCCGGCTGGAAGACCTTTCCGTCCAGGAAGGCCAGCTTCCACAGCCCGACCCCGCGGCGGATGTTGTAGGGGAAAGGCAGATCGTGAGCCGGAGCGCGCCCTTCGACAGGCGCAAGCGTCATGATGAAGGCAAAGAGATCCCCGAGGTCCTCCGGGCTCATGCGCTGGTAGCTCGTATAGGGAAAGGCTGGATAGTAATGGCGTCCGTCGGGAGACGTGCCTTCGCGCATGGCGCGGACGAAATCCGCCGTGGTCCAGGAGCCGATGCCGTCCTGCTTGTGGGGTGAAATGTTCGGAACGTGGAACGTGCCGAACGGCGACTTCAGCGCATAGCCGCCGCCCAGCCGCAGCTTGTCATCCTGATTGGGCACCGCATGGCAGGAGGTGCAGCCTCCGGCATAGAACAGAGTGCGGCCGTTCTCGAGGTTGGGCTGGCGATTTGAACCGCCTGACGTTGTCGAAGGGGCAGGATCGCTCCCTCTGATCAGGTCATAGGCCATCGGCGAGGTCAGGCCCCAGAAACCCAGGGCTCCGACAAGAGCCAGAACCAAAAGACCCACGAGCGCTTTGCGCATCGACGCTTCTCCAAATGAAACGGGCGGCCCTAGCGCATCGTGCGGAAAGTGGAGCCGGTTTTCCGCTCGGACGATGCGCTAGCCAAAAGAGGGAGCATCGGATTGATCCCAAAAGTGCAAATCCACTTTTGGGTCCGATGCTCTAAGGCCGCCCGTTGTCGGGCTCTCGAAACTTAAGAGCTCTTTTTCCGGAACTCGTTGTGGCAGGTTCCGCAGTTCTGAAGCACCTTGGGCATCTCGGTCTTGAAAGAAGCTTCATCCTTGATCGAAGCCATGGCGGTTTGAGCGTCCTGGCTCATCTTCGTGCCATAGGAATCGAACTTGGCCTTGTTCGCCCAAACGGCCGGAAGAGCCTCGGTCTTCGGTGCATCCTTCGAGTTCTCGGGGAACAGGGCCACGAACTTCACCGGGTTGTCCGCAAGCACCTTCAGGCTGGCTTGTACCTTGGCGAGATCGAACGGCTCCTGGCCGCGCATCATGGCTCCGATGGGCCGGGTCTGAGCCCCCATCTCCTTCATCAGCCCCTGGCGCTGCGCGACGACATCGCTCTGCGCGATGGCGGCAGTCACCCCGAGGGCCACGAGGCCGGCGGCAAAAATCGTAAGCTTCATATTGTCTTTCCCTGTTGGGCGCGACCGATGGCGTCCCTACGAACCACCGTCAGCGGGCCGGCATTAGCGCATATCTCGTTAAGCTTGAGCACTCCACCCTCGAACAAATCTATGTGAGGTGCACATGCTCCCCATTCATTCCACGGGTTCGCCCGATGCAATCCAATCCTTGAACCCGCCCTTGTAGTGCTCACGGACGTCAAGGCCCGCGGCCTGGGCGAATTCGAGGGCCCGGACTGACCGGACACCCGCCGCGCAGGAGAACACGATCCGCTTCCCTTCGGGCAGGGAAGACGGGTCGAAGGCCGAGAGCGGAAGGGACACGGCACCGGGAATATGCCCGGCGGCGAATTCATGCGGTTCGCGGACATCGACCAGGACGAGAGAGCCCTCCTGAAGCCCCTGCTTGACGGCCTCCCGGTCGAGATCGATGATTTTCGGTGCTTCAGTCATGGAAATGTCTCCCTGCGATGGCCACACATACCGGCTTCGCAGGGAGGAGCGCAATCGGATCCCGGCTCATGCGAGGGGCGGAATCCGCAGCACCCAGCCCGGCTGGATCATGTCAGGATCCTTGACCGGCGGGGAGTTGGCCTTGACGATCTCGGTGTATTTCGCGCCCTTGCCCTTGCCGTAATGCTTCTCGGCGATCTCCCAGAGGGTGTCGCCCTTCTGAACGGTATACATGGTCGAGGCCTGCGCCGGCTGCTGGACCTGAAGCTCACTCGTATCGACCTCGGCCACCCCATAGGTGTTGCCGAGGGACAGGATGATCTTCTCGGCTTCCTCCTGGCTGGTGGCCTGGCCCGACAGCTTCACCTTGTCGCCTTCGACCTGGATTCCAAGCTTGGAGGCGTCGAATCCGTGTCCCTGGACTTCTTGCTGAAGCTTGTCGGAAGTAGCGGCGGCGGCGCTTCCCCCGAAGATCTTGGCGCCGGCCTCCTTGATGAACTTGAACAGACCCATTTCTTCCTCCGTTTGCTCCAGCTTGGCTCGCGATGGCCAAGCTGGGAGGAAGACGCGCATTCGCCCGCGGGGTTCCGGTCAGGCCAGGTTCGAGAAGACATCGGCGAGCGACGGCAGCCGGTCCTTCAGCCTCAGCAGGGCGATCAGCTCGATCTGCCCGATGGCGGTTTCGAACTCGATGTCCTGCTCATGGTCCAACCGCTCCTCGAAGGCTGCGAGGATCTCGTCCTTCGAGCGGCCCTTCACGGCCATGATGAAGGGGAAGCCGAATTTCTGCCGGTAGGCGTCGTTCAGCTTCAGGAAGCGGTTGCGCTCCTCCTCCGTCAGGCTGTCGAGGCCGGCGGAGGACTGCTCGTTGCGGGAATCGGCCGTGAGATCGGCGAGCTTCAGCCGCCCGGCGAGGTCCGGATGGGCGTTGATCAGGGCCAGCTTCTGCTCGTGTGTTCCCTGCGAGAGCACCTGGACCATGGCGGCCTGGAGCCCCTCGGCCGTGTCCAGCCCGGTGGTCAGCCCGGCCTCGTAGGTGCGCTCCGCGATCCAGGGCGAGTGCTCGAAGATGTCGCCGAAGACGTCGACGAACACCATGCGGCTCATGCGACTGGGCTTGAGATCGGCCGGGCGGTGATGCCGGACCCAGTGGCGGGCGATGTCGATGCGCCGGGCCACCCAGACCTGCTCGTGCGACGCCACATAGTCCAGGAACCGGGCCAGGGCCGCGGCGCGGCCGGGACGGCCGACGAGGCGGCAATGGAGGCCGATCGACAGCATCTTCGGCGCCGTCTCGCCCTCCGCGTAAAGCGTATCGAAGCTGTCCTTCAGATAGGCGAAGAACTGATCGCCCGCGTTGAACCCCTGCGGGGTGGCGAAGCGCATGTCGTTGGCATCGAGCGTATAGGGCACGATCAGCTGCTGCCGGTCGCCGTGCTGTTCCCAATAGGGCAGCTCGTCGGCATAGGAATCGGCGCTGTAGAGGAACCCGCCCTCCTCCGCGACGAGGCGGTTGGTATGCTCCGAGGTGCGGCCCGTATACCAGCCGAGCGGCCGCTCCCCGGTCACTTCCGTATGGATGCGGATCGCCTCCTTCATGTGCGCCCGCTCCTCCTCCGCCGAGAAGTCGCGGTAGTCGATCCATTTCAGGCCGTGGCTGGCGATCTCCCAACCGGCCTCCTTCATGGCGGCGACCGCCTCCGGGTTGCGCATGAGCGCCGTGGCGACGCCGTAGACGGTGACGGGCATGTTGCGCTCGGTGAACATCCGCCACAGGCGCCAGAAGCCCGCGCGTGAGCCGTATTCGTAGATCGACTCCATGCTCATGTGGCGCTGGCCGAGCCATGCTTGAGCGCCCACGATCTCCGACAGGAACGCCTCGGAGGCACGGTCGCCGTGGAGGATGTTGTTCTCGCCGCCCTCTTCGTAATTGATCACGAACTGAACGCAGATCCGCGCCTGGTTCGGCCAGCGCGGATGCGGCGGGTTGCGGCCGTAGCCGACGAGGTCGCGGGGATAGGTTGTCTCGGGCAAGGTCAGCTTCCTCGATAGGTGGAGTAGCTCCAGGGCGAAACGAGGAGCGGAACGTGATAGTGCCCGTCGGGCTCTGCGATGGTGAAGCGGATCGGGACGGCATCCAGGAACGGCGGATCGGCGGTCGCCGTGCCGAGAGCCTTGAAATAATCACCGACCGAGAAGACGAGCTCGTAGGTTCCTGTGCGGAACGCCTCGCCGGTCATCAAAGGCGCGTCCGTGCGTCCGTCGGCATTGGTCGCTGTGCGCAGCACCAAGCGGCGCTGCTCGCCCTCGAGGGCGAACAGCTCGACGGCGACGCCGCGCGCCGGCCGGCCGTTGGCGGTATCCAGAACGTGGGTGGACAGGCGTCCCATGGGACCTCGCAGGTGAAGAGATGCTGGAAATCTTTCGGCCCCATGGCCTGACGTCAAGTCACCTCCATAAGTCCAATTGCCGAAAGTCCGGGTTTCCGGGACAGGGTTCCTGTTGAAAAAGCCTGGAACCGGGCCTTCCGCAAACGGAGGCGCCGCCATAGGGTGAACGTTCCCTTATCGCACAAGTGATTGCATGATCGACCCGCAGATTTCCGAATGGATCAGCCAGATCATTCGCTGGACCCATGTGATTACCGCGATCGCCTGGATCGGCTCGTCCTTCTATTTCATCCATCTGGATCTCAGCCTGAAGAAGCGCGAGGGACTGCCGGAGGGCGTCGGCGGCGAGGCTTGGCAGGTTCATGGCGGCGGGTTCTACAACATGCGCAAATATCTCGTTGCGCCACCCGAGATGCCGAAGGAGCTGACCTGGTTCAAATGGGAGAGCTATTCCACCTGGATCAGCGGCTTCTTTCTCATCGTCTGGGTTTATTATCTCCACGCCGATCTCTACACCATCGATCCGAGCGTGAGGGCCCTGGCGCCATGGCAGGCCCCCGCCATCGGCATCGGCGGCCTCGTGGTGAGCTGGTTCGTCTACGAGGGCCTCTGCCGCTCTCCCCTGGGCAAGAACGGAATCGTCCTCGGCGTTGCGCTCTTCGTCTACATCCTGCTCGCCGCTTTCGGCTTCACCCAGGTGTTCAACGGCCGCGCGGCCTTTCTCCATACGGGCGCGATGATCGCAACCTGGATGTCCGCGAGCGTGTTCTTCATCATCATCCCGAACCAGAAGAAGGTGGTGGACACCCTGCTCGCCGGTGGTTCTCCGGACCCGAAACTCGGCAAGGAAGCCAAGCTGCGTTCGACGCACAACAACTACCTGACGCTTCCCGTCATCTTCCTGATGCTGTCGAACCATTACCCGCTCGCATGGTCGTCGCGCTACTCGGTCGCCATCATCGGAATGATCGTGATCGCCGGCGCGGCGATCCGGCATTTCTTCAACTCGCAGCATGCCGGCAAGGGATCGCCCTGGTGGACTTGGGCCCTGGCGGCGCTTTGCATCTGGGCGGCCATCTGGCTCTCGATCCTCGGCAAGCCCGGGAACGCCAATCTGGCGGCTTCCACGAATGCGACGCCCGCTGCCGTCACGGCTTCCTTCGACGAGGCCGTGCTCACCATCCAGTCCCGCTGTTCCATGTGCCATGCGGCCGAGCCCGCGTGGGACGGCATCACCACGGCTCCGAAGGGCGTTCGCCTCGACACGCCGGAGGAGATCGCCCGCCATGCGGAGATGATCCGCGTCCAGAGCGTGCTGACCCACGCGATGCCGCCCAACAACATCACCGAAATGACCCTGGACGAGCGCAGAGCCGTGGCGACCTGGCTCGCCGCCAAGGACACGGCCACGCGCTAGAGCATCGAACGCAAAAGCGGGAACCGGTTTTGCGTGGAAAGATGCGAGACGCCGGAAACCAAGGGCATCGGACATGGGTCCGATGCCGTAGACCTGCGGGTCCGCCACCGACAACGACAGCCATTGGAGAAACCACATGACCGAACTCACCCTGGACGCAGCCCAGAAAATCGCCACCGCCACTCTCAAGACCGCCCGGGAAAAGGCGTTCAAGCCGCTCTCCGTCGTCGTCTACGACGCTCGCGGCGCCCTCAAGGCGCTCCTGTCGGAAGACGGGACCAGCCTGAAGCGGGCCGAGATCGCCATGGGCAAGGCTTATGGGGCGCTGTCCCTGGGCGTCGGCTCCCGCGCCCTGCACAAGATGGCGACCGACCGCCCCTATTTCATTGCCTCCGCCACCCATGCGGTCGGCGGCCAGCTCGTGCCGGTTCCGGGTGGAGTCCTGATCAAGGACGCTCAGGGCCGGGTTCTCGGCGCGGTGGGCGCCTCGGGCGATACCTCGGACAACGACGAGATCGCCGCCGCCGGGGGCATCGAGGCGGCAGGACTGGTGTTCGACACCGGGGCCTGAGCCCGCTTCAGACTGCTAAATCTTTACTATTCTTGCTTTTTCTCGACTTTGAGGGATAGTACTGGACATAAACAGTTGATTGATCAACAAATAGGGCAAGGTTGCTGCCCTAATCGGCTGTGACCGAAACATTCAAAACCCTGAAATAAACCAGGAAGGGAACCCGACCAATGTCAACATGGATCAAACGTACGGCTCTGGCCGCCGTCGCCACGGCTGCCCTCATGGGCGCCGCGTCGGCGGAAGTCGTCTATAACCGCGCCAATTCCGGCGAGCCGGAGACGCTCGACACCCACAAGACCTCGACCGTCCAGGAATCCCACATCCTGCGCGACATGCTCGAAGGCCTCGTGACCTACAACGCCAAGGGCGAAGCCGTTCCTGGCCAGGCCGCGAAGTGGGAAATCAGCGACGACGGCAAGACCTATCGCTTTACGCTCCGTGATGGCCTGAAGTGGTCGAACGGCGACCCGGTCACGTCCGAGGACTTCGTTTATTCCTACCGCCGCATCATGGATCCGGCGACCGGCGCGAAATACGCCAACATCCTTTATCCCATCAAGAACGCCGAGAAGATCAACAAGGGCCAGGGCAAACCCGAAGAGCTGGGCGTGAAGGCGGTCGACCCCAAGACCGTCGAGATCACTCTCGAGGCCGCGACCCCCTACTTCATCGAGCTGCTGACCCACCAGACCAGCCTTCCCGTGCACAGGGCCTCGGTCGAGAAGTTCGGCAAGGACTTCGTGAAGCCGGGCAACATGGTGACGAACGGCGCCTACAAGCTGGCCGAGTTCGTGCCGAACTCCCACATCAAGCTCGTGAAGAACGAGAACTACTACGACGCCAAGAACGTCCAGATCGATACGGTCAACTACTTCCCGACCCCCGATTTCGCCGCCATGGTGCGCCGTTACGAGGCCGGTGAGCTCGACACCACCGACGACGTTCCGGCCGACCAGATGAAGTCGCTCAAGGAGCGCTTCAAGGACCAGGTCAAGCTCGGTCCGTATCTCGGCACGTGGTTCTTCGTCGTGAACTCCTCCAAGGCTCCGTTCAACGACGTGAAGGTGCGCCAAGCTCTCTCCATGCTGATCGACCGTGAATTCGTCGCGGACCAGATCTGGGGCCAGACCATGCAGCCGGGCTACTCGTTCATGCCTCCAGGCGTGGGCAATTACGGCGAACCGGCCTACATGAGCTACAAGGACCAGTCCCCGATCGACCGCGAGGACGCCGCCAAGAAGCTCCTCACGGAAGCTGGCTTCGGCCCCGGCAAGCCGCTGAAGGTCGAGATCCGCTACAACACCACGGACAACAACCGGAACACGGTCATCGCCATTTCCGAGCAGTGGAAGCAGGCCGGCATCGAGACCTCCTTCATCAACACGGACGGCAAGACCCACTTCGCCCACCTGCGTGACGGCGGCGACTTCGACGTGGCCCGCTACGGCTGGATCGCCGACTACTCGGATCCGAACAACTTCCTGTTCCTGCTCAAGAGCGACAACAAGGGCTTCAACTACGGCAAGTACAACAATCCGGAGTTCGACAAGCTGCTCGACGACGCCGCCAAGGAGCTGGATCTGACCAAGCGCGCCGAGATGATGAAGAAGGCCGAGGCGATCCTCATGCGGGACATGCCCTGGATCCCGATCATGTACTACGGCAAGAGCAACCTGATCTCGCCGAAGATCAAGGGCTTCGTTCAGAACACCCGCGGCGTCTATCCGTCGCGCTTCCTGTCGAAGACACAGTAAAAATAAATCTGTTAGAGGGGGCGGTCTGCGGGACAGACCGCCCTATTCTTTTACTGTTATGCTGTATCAGCGGGAGGAGCTTTCCGTGCTCTCCTTCATCTTTCGCCGTTTCCTTTCGGCCATCCCCACCCTTTTCATCATCATCACCATTTCGTTCTTCCTGATCCGGCTTGCACCGGGCGGGCCGTTCGATCTGGAGCGGCCCCTCGAGGCCAAGGTGATGGAAAACCTCAACAGGATCTATCAGCTCGACAAGCCGCTCTATGAGCAATACCTGCTCTATCTGGGCGCCGTCGTGCGGGGCGATTTCGGTCCCTCCTTCATCCTGCGCGACTTCTCCGTGGGAGAGCTCTTCGCGCGCGGCTTGCCGATTTCGATGACGCTCGGCGCCTTGGCCCTGTCCTTCGCCATCCTCGTCGGCGGCACCCTCGGGTCCATCGCGGCCCTGCGCCAGAACAGCATCATCGATTACCTCGTCACCGGCATGGGCGCCCTGGGCCTGACCATCCCGAACTTCGTGGTGGCGCCGATCTTCCAGATCGTCTTCGGCCTGGCGCTGGCATGGCTTCCGGTCGCCGGCTGGGCCAACGGGAATATCCGAAACCTGATCCTGCCCGTGCTGGTCCTGTCCCTGCCGCAGATCGCCGTGGTGGCGCGCATGACCCGCGCGGCCATGATCGAGAACCTGCGCTCCAACCACATCCGCACCCTGCGCTCGCTGGGCCTGCCCACGCGGGTGATCGTGGCCCACGCCCTGCGGGGCGCCGCCCTGCCGGTGGTGTCCTATCTCGGCCCGGCGGCGGCGGCCCTGCTCACCGGCTCCGTGGTGGTGGAGACGATCTTCGGTCTGCCGGGCATCGGACGCTACTTCGTCGAAGGCGCGCTCAACCGCGACTACACGCTCGTCATGGGCACGGTCGTGGTGGTTGCCGTCTTCGTTCTGCTCTTCAACCTCGTGGTCGATATCCTCTACGCCCTTATCGATCCGCGCATTCGCTACGAGTGAGACTCCCATGGCTGAAGGCGCCGTTCTTCCCGTCGAGACCATGACGGGCCCCATCGCCGGACGATCCCTCTGGGCCGAGGCCCGTGGACGTCTCATCCGCAACCGCGCCGCGCTGACCAGCATCATCGTGCTGAGCCTGATCGCGCTCGCCTGCATCTTCGGGCCGTTCTTCACCGGCCACCCCTTCGACCGGGTCTATCCCGATTACGTGAAGGTACCGGCGAGCCTCGAGGCCTATCCGAAGGCCGACCAGATCGAGCCCAACATCGAGCGCATCGGCGCCCGGGTCCGCGCCAAGGCCGAGAACATCGCCATCGACAACGATGTCGTCCACATGACGCTGGTGAGTTCGAGCAACCGGCCGATCGACGAGCGGCTCCTCGCCTATTTCGAGCGCTCGGACCTGTTCGGCCCGGCCCGCATCGTGGACAAGCAGCAAGAGGGGCAGCGCCTCGTCGTCGACGTGCCCCTGAAGCGGCAGTACTTCTTCTTCGGCACCGACACCAACGGGCGCGATCTCCTCACCCGCACCATGAAGGCGGGCCAGGTTTCCCTCGCCATCGGCCTGCTCGCCACCTTCGTGGCGATCCTCATCGGGGTGATCTACGGCGCGACCTCCGGTTATCTCGGCGGACGGGTCGATCTCGTGATGATGCGCATCGTCGACGTTCTCTACTCGCTGCCCTTCATCTTCTTCGTGATCATGCTGGTCGTGTTCTTCGGCCGCAACTTCGTGCTGATGTTCATCGCGGTCGGCGCCGTCGAATGGCTCGACATGGCCCGTATCGTTCGGGGCCAGACCCTTTCCATCAAGCGGCAGGAATACGTGCAGGCCGCCGAGGCCCTGGGCGTCGAAACCAAGGGAATCATCCGCCGCCACGTGATCCCGAATACGCTGGGCCCGGTGGTCGTCTACATGACGCTTCTCGTGCCGAAGGTGATCCTGCTCGAGAGCTTCCTCTCCTTCCTCGGCCTCGGCGTCCAGGAGCCCAATACCAGCCTGGGCGTCCTGATCTCGGAAGGCGCCAAGAACATCCAGGGCGCCACCTGGATGCTGCTCTATCCCTCCATCACGCTTGTCGCGATCCTCTTCTGCCTGAACTTCATCGGCGACGGCTTGCGCGATGCTCTCGACCCGAAGGATCGCTGAGATGGCTGAACCCGTACTTTCCGTCCGCAACCTTCACGTCCGTTTCCGCACCGGGGACGGCATCCTTCATGCGGTGAAGGGCATCGACCTCGACATCAACCCGGGCGAAACCGTCGCCATCGTGGGCGAGTCCGGCTCGGGCAAGAGCCAGACCATGATGTCCGTCATGGGGCTTCTGGCCTCGAACGGCTGGGCCGAAGGCTCGGTCAAGTATCGCGGCGAGGAGCTGGTGGGCCTGTCTCCCGGCAGGCTCAACAATTACCGCGGCTCCAAGCTCACCATGATCTTCCAGGAGCCGATGACCTCCCTCGATCCGCTTTACCGGATCGGCGATCAGCTGGCCCTCCCGCTCACCACCCATGGCGGCCTGAGCAAGGCCGAGGCCCGCAAGCGCGCCATCGAGCTTCTGGAGCTCGTCCGCATCCCGGATCCGGCGCGGCGCATCGATGCCTATCCGCACGAGATGTCGGGCGGCCAGCGGCAGCGCGTCATGATCGCCATGGCGCTCGCCAACAATCCGGACGTGCTGATCGCCGACGAGCCGACGACGGCTCTCGACGTGACCGTCCAAGCCCGCATCCTGGAGCTTCTCGCGGACCTGCAGAAGCGGCTCGGCATGTCGATCGTGTTCATCACCCACGATCTCGGCGTGGTGCGGCGCTTCGCCGACCGCACCTATGTGATGAAGCGCGGCGAGGTGGTCGAAAGCGGCGACACCGACACCATCTTCGCGGCCCCGAAGCACCCCTACACGCAGATGCTCATCGATGCCGAGCCGACCGGTCGCAAGGAACCGGTCGCGTCCACGGCTCCCGTCGTGCTCGATGCAAGGAACATGGCGGTTCAGTTCACGCTGGAGAAAAGCTTCTTCGGCAAGGCGACCCACGTGCTCCGCGCCGTCGACGATGTGAGCCTGCGGGTTCGCGCCGGCGAGACGGTGGGCGTGGTGGGGGAATCCGGCTCGGGCAAGTCGACCCTCGGCCGCGCCATCCTGCGCCTGCTCCCCGCCTCCGGGCTCGTCCGCTTCGAGGACCGCAACCTGATGCCTCTCGACCGGGGCGGCATGAGGCCCCTGCGGCGCCATCTCCAGCTCGTCTTCCAAGACCCCTTCGGGTCCCTCTCGCCGCGCATGACGGCGGGCGAGATCGTGACGGAGGGCCTGCTCGTGCACGAACCCAGCATCTCCCGCAAGGATCGCGACCGGCGCGCCGCCCAGGCCTTCGAGGAGGTGCAGCTCGATCCGGCCTGGCGCAACCGCTTCCCGCACGAGTTCTCCGGCGGCCAGCGTCAGCGCATCGCCATCGCCCGCGCGATGATCCTGCATCCGAAGCTGGTGGTGCTCGACGAACCGACCTCGGCGCTGGACCGCTCCGTCCAGAAGGAAATCGTCGAGCTGCTGCGCGGCCTGCAGAAGGCCCATGGCCTCGCCTATGTTTTCATCAGCCACGACCTCGCGGTCGTGCGGGCCCTCTCGGACGAGATCATGGTCATGAAGAGCGGCAAGGTGGTGGAGCGCGGCACGGCCGAGGAGATCTTCGACAGGCCGGAGGAGGATTACACCCGCGACCTGATCGCGGCCGCCTTCCTGACCGAGCGCGGCAACGCCGAAGCGGCAACCCAGCCTCTGGCCTCCTGAGGCTGGAACCAGACCCCATGGCGCGGATTTGACTCCGCGCCATGGCAAAGCTCGCAACCTATCGCGCCAAGCGCGACTTCACGAAAACCTCCGAGCCGGCGGGCAAAGCTTCCCGCCGTCGCGGAGCCTCCTTCGTCGTCCAGAAGCACGACGCCTCACGCCTGCATTACGATTTCCGCCTCGAACTCGACGGCGTGCTCAAGAGCTGGGCGGTCGCCAAGGGGCCGAGCCTCGTGAAAGGCGAGAAGCGGCTCGCGGTCCATGTGGAGGATCACCCGCTCGATTACGGCGACTTCGAAGGCACGATCCCTGAAGGCCAATATGGCGGCGGCACCGTTCTGCTGTGGGATCGCGGCACCTGGGAGCCGGAAGGCGATGCGCAGGAAGGCTACGAGAAGGGCCGCCTCACTTTCCGTCTCGACGGCGAGAAGCTGCACGGGACATGGCATCTCGTCCGTATGGCGAAGCGTCCGCGCGAGAAGCAGGAATCCTGGCTTCTGATCAAGGCCGAGGATAACTATGCCCGTGCCGAGGACGACCCCGACATTCTGGACGAAGCGCCTCTGTCGGTGAAGACGGGCCGCTCGCTGGAGGAGATCGCGCCGGGACGCGGGGCGGCGAGCCCGGCTAAGAAAAAGGCTCCGGCGAAGAAGGCGCTATCGGCCAAGTCGGACAAGCCCGCGAAGCAGGTGTCCTCGACGGGCAAGGCCGCGACAGCGAGCGAGATCGAAGTGGCTGGCGTTCCCATCACCCACCCGGACCGCGTCCTGTGGGAGGATCAGGGGCTTACCAAGCAGGAATTGGCCGAGTTCTATCTCGGCATCCGGGACTGGCTGCTGCCGCACCTGATCGACAGGCCGCTCACGCTCATCCGCTGTCCCGGCGGGACGGACAGGAAATGCTTCGTCCAGCGCCATTCCTGGGCGGGCATGAGTCCCTTCATCCATCGGGACATGGTGCCGGACGGGAAGAGCCAATCGGAAGTCCTGACGGTTCGCGACATTCAGGGCGTGCTGGCCCTCGTCCAGTCCGGCGTGCTGGAAATGCATGTCTGGGGCGCGACCCTGAGCGACCTGGAACGTCCCGACCGGCTCATCTTCGATTTCGACCCGGGGGAAGGTGTGGGATGGCCGCGGGTCGTCGAGGGTGCGGTGGCCGTCCGCGAACGTCTGAAGGCCCTTGGGCTGGAAAGCTTCGTGAAGACGACAGGCGGCAAGGGCCTGCATGTGGTCGTGCCGGTCGAACCGAAAGCGCCATGGAACGACGCTCTCGCGTTCACGCGGGACATCGCTGAGGCGATGGCGGCTGACGAGCCGGATCGCTATACGACAACCTCCGTCAAGCAGGAGCGCGAGGGCCGCATCTTCATCGATTACCTGCGCAACAACCGCGAGGCTTCGGCGGTTGCCCCCTACTCGACCCGCTCGCGGCCCGGCGCTCCCGTGGCCACGCCCATCGGGTGGGAAGAACTGTCGCCCGATCTCAAGCCCAACGGGTTCACCGTCAGGAACCTGAGCGAGCGTCTCGCTTCCTTGAAACGAGACCCTTGGGCGGAGATGCGCAAGGTCGATCAGGTGCTGCCCGAACGCCGCGCATCGAAGCGGACAGCACGCAAGGCATAGGGCTCAGAAGACCGGAGCCTTGATCCCTTCGACCTCGAGCGCCTTCTGAACGGCAGGCCGTGCCAGCACCCGCTCGGCCAGGGCGTTGAGGTTCGGAAGGCTGCGCGGCGGGCGCGGCATGCCCCGGCCCCAGCGGATCAGCATGAACAGGAAGAGATCGGCCGCGGAGAAGCGCTCGCCGAGGAACCATGTCTTGTCGCCGAGCTGCCCGGAGATCACGTCGAACATGCGGTTGAGGCGCTCTCCAGCGGCCTGCTTGACGGTCAGTGTCGCGGCCTCGTCGACGACGTGCTCGTGTGGATAGAACCACGCACGATATTCCGCCTGGGGCGTATTCGAGAGGTGGAACATCCACTTGTAGAACGTGGCCCGCTCGGCGGTTCCGACGGCCGGGGCAAGGCCCGCCTCCGGGAACTTGTCTGCGAGATGGAGGGCAATGGCGGCCGTCTCGAACAGGACCAGGTCGCCGTCGATGAGAACCGGAATGCGCCCGCTGGGATTGAGCTTGAGATATTCGGCGCTTTTCTGGGCGTTCTGCCCGCGATCCACGAGCCGCAGCTCGAACTCCGCCCCGATTTCCCGCAGCATCATGTGCGGCAGAAGGCTGGCATTGCCGGGATAATAGTAGAGTGAAAGCATCGTGGCAGCCTCTCCCATGTCGGTTGGCAGAGCATTGGTAGGCACTGCCACAACGTCCGTAAAGAGCCCGCCGGCCGCGATCCCAACCTTCCTTTCCGGCCGCCGTGCCCTATCGTCCTGGAGACGTGGAGGAACGGGCATGGCGGATCAGGAACGGACCTTGTTGAACAAGCTTCGGGTCGAACCCGACGGGAAGGTCCGGTTGAAGGACTGGAACCCGCGGGACAAATCGCTCTTCAAGGACGAGGAGGAGACGAAGGTCGCGACGGCGGCTCTCGCGAAGGACATCGACATCCTTCAGGATCGGCTCTACGCGGAGGGAACGCGGTCCCTGCTCGTGATCCTTCAGGGCATGGATACGTCAGGCAAGGACGGCACGATCCGCGGCGTGTTCAATGCGACCGGGCCATTGGGCGTCTCGGTCCATGCCTTCGGCCCGCCCACACGGGACGAACTGGAGCACGACTATCTCTGGCGCGTCCATGAGGCCGTCCCAAGAAGAGGCACCATCGGCATCTTCAACCGCTCGCATTACGAGGACGTCCTGATCGGCCGAGTCCGGAAGCTTGCGCCGGACAAGGTCATCGAGCAGCGCTACGAACAGATCAACGCGTTCGAGAAGATGCTCGCGGAGAACGGCACGACCATTCTCAAGTTCATGCTGCACATCTCGAAGGACGAGCAGAAGGAGCGGTTGCAGGAGCGCCTGGACGATCCGACGAAGCACTGGAAGTTCAACCCGAGCGACCTGGAGGATCGGCAGCGCTGGGACGAGTACCAGGAGGCCTACGAGATCATGCTCAATCGCTGTTCGACCAAATGGGCGCCCTGGCACGTAATTCCCGCCGACCGGAAATGGGTCCGCAACGCGGCCATCGCCTCCATCGTCAAGGCGACCCTGGAGGAGATGGACCCGCAATACCCGAAAGTCTCCTGGAAGCCAGGAGACTTCAAGATCGAGTGACCGGTCCGGCTATTGCTGGATGCCCGGATAGGCCCACAGCCCCGAGACGCGCATGAGATCGCGGTAGATCACCATCCTCTCGTCCTTGGAGACTTTCGCCGCCTCCTCGACCGACGGCGCATCGAGGGCCACGACGGGCAGGATCGGCGCGCTGATGCCGTATTGCCGGAAGGCGTCCTCGAGCAGGGTGCGGGCGCGGCGCATGTGGCTGGAGCTCGTCACCAGGATGACCGCATCGGCCGTGTGGCGCTTCAGCAGGTTGGCGACATTGAGCACGTTGCCGACCGTATCCTTCGACTTGTCCTCGATCAGGATGCGGTCGCGGTCGACACCCTTCTCCACAAGCCATTTGGTCATGACGTCGCCCTCCGTGAGGCCGGCCTGGGGCTGGCCTCCGGTGACCATGACGCGGGCCGTCGGGTTGGCGTTCGCGGCCTTCAGCGCCACGTCCAGGCGGTCGAGGAGCGGCTTTTCCGCCGTGCCGTCCTTGGCCAGCGCATAACCGAGCGTGACGATCATCACGCGGCCCGGGACGGTCGGCACGTCCATGTTCGGACGCTCGGCCATGATGGCCTCGGCGCGGGCGAAGCGCTGGCGATAGGCCTCCGCCCGCTCTCGATCCAGAGCCGCGAGAGCCTGATCCGTCAGGGCCGCCTCGTCGGCCTGGCCCTCGATCCGGGCGAGCGCCGCGAGCCAGGCCTGCGCATCGAAGGAGGCCGGATTCTTGGCGAGAATGTCCTGATAGGTCGCGCGCGCGCCGGAAAGGTTCTTCTGCAGGATCTGGGACGAGGCGACGGCGAAGCGGAAATCGAGGCGCTCGGGCGCAAGGGTCGAAGCCTCCGCGAACGCCTTCTCCACCACGTCGTAGCGCCCGTGCAGGGTGATGCCCTTGAAGATCTCGGCCTCGGCCTTCTTCACGTCCCCGCCGGACCAGTAATACTGCATGCCCGTATCGACCAATGTCTTGATCCGGCTCGTGTTGCCCTGATCGAACGCATGGGCGGTCATGGGGATGGACAGCGCGAGGAGAGTGGCTGCGCCGATGGTCGCGAACTTACGCATCTCGTGGGACTCCTTGGTAAGGCGGGGCATTCAAGCTGGAGCCGACGACAATCGGATGTCAAACCCAAAGCCATCCACAGCCCATGGTGAACTTTCGGATGGTCTTGCCGAGCGTGGGTTTAAGCGCGACAATAATCCTCATGAAGAGCATTCTCGTCCCGATCGAAGACCACGGAATCGTCGAGCCCCAGCTGCGGACCGCCCTGCAGGTCGGCCGTATATTCGACAGCTACATCGAGGGGATCGCCATCACCCCCGATTACCCGGTCGTCCTGCCGGTGGACATCGCCATCGGCGTTCCCTCTCCCATCACCCCGGAGAACCGCCTCGAAATGGCCCGCGCCTGCCGCGAGCGGTTCGAAGCCTTCATGACCGTGCAGCAGATCGAGCGTGCTTCCGCCGGCTTGCCAGGCCTGGGCTTCGGTTGGCGGCAGGACGGGCTGACGGAGGACGCGTTCCTCGGCGCCTATGGCCGGGTGTTCGATGTCATCGTGGTCGGACGGCCGGACGGGTCGAACGGCCAGACCCGCCTCTCCACCGTGGAGGCGGCCCTGTTCGAGACCGGCCGCCCCGTCCTCATCGCACCGCCTCAAGCGCCCCGCACCTTCGCCGAGACGGTCGTGATCGCCTGGAATCGCAGCACCGAGACCGCCCGCGTGGTCCTGGGCGCGATGCCCCTGCTCAAGAAGGCTCGGCGCATCGTCGTTCTCGAACTCGAGGATTGGGGCGTGCCCGGCCCATCGGGCGCGGAACTCGCAAGGCACCTGCGAATGCACGACATGCCGGCCGAGGCGATGACGGTGCCCGACCCCTCGAACAAGCCCGGAGAAGTCATCCTGTCCGAAGCCGCCGCCATCGGCTGCGATCTTCTCGTGAAGGGGGCCTATACCCAGAGCCGCCTGAGGCAGATGTTCTTCGGCGGCGCGACCAGCCATATCCTCAGCAACACGACCGTTCCCGTTTTGATGGCTCACTGACAGGATATCGGGCTCCCATGTTCAGAGATGTCGCCGTTGTTCTCGATGATCGCTTCCAGCACCTGTTCAAGGGATCGGCCCGTCTGGAGAAGCTCTACGAGGGCTGCCGCTGGTCGGAGGGGCCGGCCTATTTTCCGGCGGGCCGCTACGTCGTCTGGAGCGACATTCCCAACGACCGCATGATGCGGTTCGACGAGACCTCCGGCGCCGTGAGCGTCTTTCGCCATCCGGCCGGGTATTCCAACGGCAACACCGTCGACCGCGAGGGGCGCCTCGTCACCTGCGAACACGGAAACCGGCGCGTGACGCGCACCGAGCATGACGGCTCCATCACCGTGCTGGCGAGCCATCATCAGGGCAAGCGCCTCAACTCTCCCAACGACGTGGTGGTGAAGTCCGACGGCTCGATCTGGTTCACGGACCCGGCCTACGGCATCGATTCCGACTACGAGGGGCACAAGGCGGAGAGCGAGATCGGCGCCTGCCATGTCTATCGTGTCGATCCGCGGACGGGAGATGTCCGCATCGTCGGCGACGATTTCGTCCGCCCGAACGGGATCGCCTTCTCGCCCGACGAGTCACGGCTCTATGTGGCCGATACCGGCGCGACCCACGTCAAGGACGGTCCGCGCCATATCCGCGTCTTCGACGTCAGCGCCGAGGGTGACCTCTCGAACGGCAAGGTCTTCGCTACCTGCACGGCGGGCCTGTTCGACGGTTTCCGGCTGGACCATGCGGGACACATCTGGACCAGCGCCGGCGACGGCGTCCATTGCTACGATCCCGACGGCACCCTGATCGGCAAGATCCTGGTGCCCGAGACCGTGGCGAATGTGGTGTTCGGCGGACCGAAGCGGAACCGCCTCTACATCTGCGCCACCACATCCCTCTACGCGATCATGCTGCCGGTGAACGGGGCGAAGACGTTTTAGGGCTGGCGCCCGCCCGGTGTCATTGCCGACATTCTGGCTGCCAAGTCCCCCACGTCATCGCCGGTCTTGTGCCGGCCATGTCGTGAAAGGGGGCAAGCCTCGTTCGTCGCGGGCCGGCGCGTCCCGCTCACGCCGTGAACATGCTCCGCAGGCTCCCCTGACTAAGGTCGTGTCCGACAATGCTTGTGCATTGCCTGCGCATCGCTCATGTATGCGCCCCATGAGTCGCCCCGGTTCGTCCCCCACGCAAATCGTCCGTTCAGGCACCCTCGTCGGCATCGGCCTGATGCTGCTGGGCGTGTTCATGTTCGCCATGAACGACGTCATGGGCAAGTGGCTCGTCGCCACCTATTCGGTCGGTCAGGTTCTGCTTCTGCGTAGCATCGCGGCCCTGATGGTTCTTCTGCCCATCATGCGCCAGAGGAAGGTGCCCTTCGCCATTCCGCCGCAACCGGGCCTTCATGCGGTTCGCATCACGCTTTCGACCCTCGAAGTCGCCTGCTTCTACTGGGCCGTCACCTATCTGCCGCTCGCCGACGTGATGACCTATTACCTGGCGGGGCCCATCTATGTGGCCGCCTTCGCGGCATTCTGGCTCGGCGAGAGGATCGACAAGCCGCGCATCCTGGCGATCGCGGTCGGCTTCGTGGGCGTCCTCATCGCCCTGCGCCCGTCACCAGCCACCCTGTCCCTGCCGGCTCTCATCGCGCTCGCGGGAAGCCTGTTCTACTCGCTCCTGATGATCACCACACGCAAGCTGCGGGACACCGACGATGCGACGCTCGTCTTCGGCCAGATCCTCGGCGCGCTGATCTTCGGCCTCGTCGCGGCCCCGCTCGCCTGGGTGACGCCGGGACCGCTCGACCTGGCGGGCCTGTTCCTCCTCGGCATCGTGTCCATGGCGGCCCATGTCTGCGTCAACCGCTCGCTGAAGATCGCCCCGGCCTCCGTCGTCGCACCCTATCAATACACGCTGATCGTGTGGGCTATCGTCCTCGGCTACCTGTTCTTCGGCGACGTGGTCGGCTTCTGGACGCTGGTCGGCGCCGCCGTCATCTGCGCCGCCGGGGTGGCTTTGATCCTTCTCGAGCGCGAGGCCGCCCGGCGCGGCCGCGAAGCCAAGGACATCGAGACGCCCGTTCTGCCGGAGGCCTGAGTCGACGCAGTTACATCATGTCATCTTCCCTGCGGATGGTCCGAGAGTCGAACTTGACATGCTGCACTGCGAAGCCATCAATGACCTCATATAACAGGGGGAGTTCGATGCGCCTGAAGTTCACCATCGCTGCCGCAGCGGCAGGCATTCTCTTTGCCTCGGCGGCTTTCGCCCAGGACATCAAGATCGCGCTGATCGCCGGCAAGACCGGACCGCTCGAAGCTTACGCCAAGCAGACCGAAGCCGGCTTCATGATGGGCCTGGAATATCTCACGAAGGGCACGATGGCCGTCGACGGCCGCAAGATCAACGTGATCGTGAAGGACGACCAGCTCAAGGCCGACCTCGCCAAGACCCTGCTGGAGCAGGCCTACAACGACGACAACGTGGATCTCGCAATCGGCACCACGTCGTCCGCCGCGGCTCTCGCCATGCTGCCAGTGGCGGAAGAAAACGGCAAGGTGCTGATCGTGGAGCCCGCCGTGGCCGACGCGATCACGGGCGAGAAGTGGAACCGCTTCATCTTCCGCACCGCGCGCAACTCGACCCAGGATGCCTATGGCGCCGCAGCCGCCGTACCGGCGAGCGGCGAGGTGTCCATCGCGACGCTCGCGCAGGATTACGCCTTCGGCAAGGACGGCGTGGCGGCCCTGAAGAACGCGCTCGCCGAGATCCGTCCGAACGCGAAGGTGGTGTTCGAGGAATACGCGCCGCAGAACGCCACCGACTTCACGGCGTCCGCCCAGCGCATCTTCGACGCGCTCAAGGACAAGCCCGGCAAGAAGATCATCAATATCATCTGGGCCGGGCAGCACCCGCTGCCGAAGATCGCGGACCTGAAGCCCGAGCGCTTCGGCATCGAGATCGCGCCCGGCGGCAACATCCTGCCGGCCATGCAGATCTACAAGAACTATCCCGGCATGGAAGGCGCGGTGTATTACTACTACGCCTTCCCGAAGAACGCGATGAACGACTGGCTCGTGGCCGAGCATCAGAAGCGCTACAACGCGCCGCCGGACTTCTTCACCGCTGGCGGTTTCGCCGCCGCCTCGGCGGCCGTCACGGCCATTCAGAAGGCGGGCGGCACCGACACCGAGAAGCTGATCACGGCCATGGAAGGCATGACCTTCGAGACGCCGAAGGGCCCCATGACCTTCCGCAAGGAGGATCATCAGGCCCTGCAGGAGATGTATCACTTCAAGGTCAAGGCCAACGGCAAGGACGCCAACGACCTGCTCGACCTCGTGGCCACCATCCCGGCCGACAAGATGCCGATCCCGGTCCGCAACAAGCGCTGAGCCCTCGTGATCCTATCGACAGCAAAGACGCCCGCGCTCGAAACGCGCGGGCTTACCATTCGTTTCGGCGGCCATGTGGCCGTCAACGACGTCTCGTGCCGGTTCACGCCCGGCACGCTGACGGCCATCGTCGGCCCGAACGGCGCCGGCAAGACCACCTATTTCAACCTCATCTCCGGGCAGCTGCGCGCCACCTCGGGCCAGGTCGTCGTCGAGGGTGAGGACGTCACGTCGCTGCCCGCCTCCGCGCGGGCGAAGCGCGGCCTCGGCCGCGCGTTCCAGCTCACCAATCTTTTTCCGCAGTTGACCGCTCTCGAGAACGTGCGCCTCGCCGTGCAGAGCCGCGCCGAGGCGGGCTGGTCCCTGTTCAGGGTGTGGAACGCGCGCCGCGACCTGATCGAAAAGGCCGAGAGCATCCTGGAAAGGGTGCGGCTGGCGGACAAGCGCCACATCGCCCCGAAGGCGCTGTCGCATGGCGACCAGCGCAAGCTCGAAGTGGCGCTCCTGATCGCCATGGAGCCGAAGGTCTTCATGTTCGACGAACCGACCGCCGGCATGAGCGTCGACGAGGTGCCGACCGTGCTCGAACTCATCCACGACATCAAGCAGCGCGGCGACGCGACGGTACTTCTCGTGGAGCACAAGATGGACGTGGTGCGCTCGCTCTCCGACCGCATCATCGTGCTGCACAACGGCACGCTCGTCGCCGACGGCGAACCCGCCGAGGTCATCGCCTCGCCGGTGGTCCAAGAAGCCTATCTCGGCGTGGAGGTCGCCCGTGCCTGAGCCCCTCCTCCTGTTGAGCGACGTGCACACGCATATCGGTCCCTATCACATCCTGCACGGCGTCGACTTCTCGGTGCCGACCGGTGAACTGACGATGCTTTTGGGCCGCAACGGCGCGGGCAAGACCACGACCCTGCGCACGATCATGGGCCTGTGGCAGGCTTCGTCCGGCCGCATCCGGTTCGACGGCCGCGACATCACCGCGAGCGCCACGCCGGACATCGCGCACGCAGGGATCGCCTACGTTCCGGAATCCATGGGCATCTTCACCGACCTGACCGTGCGCGAGAACATCGTGCTCGCCGCCCGCAGCGGGCCGCTCGACAAGACGCGGCTCGACTGGATCCTCGGCCTGTTTCCCGCCCTCAAGCGGTTCTGGAACCTGCCGGCGGGCAATCTCTCCGGCGGGCAGAAGCAGATGCTCGCCATCGCCCGCGCCATCGCGGAGCCGCGCCGCCTGCTCCTCATCGACGAGCCGACCAAGGGTCTCGCGCCCGTGATGGTGCGCTCCATGATCGAGGCCTTCAAGGCCCTGAAGGCCTCGGGCGAGACGATCCTGCTGGTGGAGCAGAACTTCTATGCCGCCTCGGCGCTCGGCGACAACGTGGTCGTCATGGATGACGGGCGCATCGTGCATGCCGGCGCCATGAGCGATCTCGTCGCCGACACGGCCCTGCAGCAGCGCCTGCTCGGCCTTTCCCTGGATGCGCATCAATGAGCGACCTGACCACTGACGCCGCCGCCCCGGCCGAGCTGCCGCGCGCCAAGTCCGATTGGCTCCCGCTCCTCCTGATCCCGGCGCTGGCGCTCCTGGCGCTCCCCTTCGTCGGCAGCCCCTCGACCTGGGTGACGCTCACCGTGGCGGGGCTCGCCATGGGCATGATGATCTTCCTCATGGCCTCGGGGCTGACCCTGGTCTTCGGCCTGATGGACATCATCAATTTCGGCCACGGCGTGTTCATCTCGCTTGGCGCCTACGCGACCCTCCTCGTGCTCGGGCCGCTGGCCGGCTGGGCGACGGCGGATTCCGTCGGGCTGAACCTCGCCCTGCTGCTCCTGTGCATCCTCGCCGCCATGGCCGTGACGGGAGTGGCCGGTGCCGTCTTCGAGCGCGTGATCGTGCGCCCGGTCTATGGCAGCCACCTGAAGCAGATCCTCGTCACCATGGGCGGGCTGATCGTGACCGAGCAGCTCATCCACGCCATCTGGGGCGCCTCGCCCATCCCGATCCCGCTGCCGCAATCGCTGCGCGGCGCTTTCGTGCTCGGCGACATCGTCATGGAGCGCTACCGGGTCGTGGCGGTCGTGATCGGGCTCGCGGTCTTCATCGGCATGCAGCTCCTCCTCAACCGCACCCGCATCGGGCTGCTGATCCGGGCGGGCGTCGAGAACCCCGAGATGGTCGAGGCGCTCGGCTACCGCATCCGCCGCCTCTTCGTGAGCGTGTTCATCGCCGGCTCGGCGCTCGCCGGGCTCGGCGGCGTCATGTGGGCATTCTACCGCCAGACCCTCACGGCCGGCATGGGCATGGAGGTGATGGTGCTCGTCTTCATCGTCATCATCATCGGCGGCCTCGGCTCCGTCGGCGGCTGCTTCGTCGGCTCGATCCTGGTGGCGCTCGTCGCCAACTATGTCGGCTTTATCGAACCCAAGCTCGCCCTGATCTCCAACATCCTCGTCATGGCTCTCGTGCTGATCTGGCGTCCGCAGGGCCTGTTTCCGGTGGCCCGCCGATGAACGCATCTCCCACCTCCGCCCGTGCCCTTCCCTTCGACGAAACGCGCCGGCGCGGCGGCCCCTTGAGCGCGCTCCTGTCCTCCGATAGGCCACGCTCGAAGGTGCTGAGCGCCCTCCTCCTCGCCATCCTGCTGCTGCTCGCCGCGACGCCGTTCCTGTTCTCCGGCAGCCAGCCGGTCGGCACGGCGGCGAAGATCTGCGTCTTCATCGTGCTGGTCGCAAGCTACGACCTGCTGCTCGGCTATTCCGGCATCGTGTCCTTCGCCCACACCATGTTTTTCGGCATTGGCGGCTACGGCATCGCCATCGCGCTGGAGCGCCTCGGCCCGACCTGGGGTTCGGCGGCCATCGGTCTCATCGCGGCGCTCGCCCTGTCCGCGCTGCTCGCCATCGCCATCGGTCTCCTGTCGCTGCGCGTGCGTGCCATCTTCTTCTCGATGATCACGCTGGCGGTCGCCTCGGCGGCCGCTGTTCTCGCCTCGCAGCTCTCCGACGTGACGGGCGGCGAGGACGGATTGTCGTTCCAGCTGCCGCAGGCTCTGCGCCCGGCCTTCCGGCTCCTGTCGGAGCCCGTCTTCGGCACCGCGGTCAACGGGAGGCTCCTCGCCTATTACCTCGTGTTCTTCGTCTCCCTGGTCATTTTCCTCGTTCTCCTGCGCATCGTGAACTCGCCCTTCGGGCGCGTGCTGCAGGCGATCCGCGAGAACGAGTTCCGCGCCGAGGCTCTCGGGTACCGGGTCGTAGCCTACCGCACGGCCGCCTCGGTCATCTCGGCGCTCGCCGCCACGATCGCGGGCGCGCTCATGGCCCTGTGGCTGCGCTATAACGGTCCCGACACCACCCTGTCCTTCTCGATCATGATCGACATCCTGCTCATGGTCGTGATCGGCGGCATGGGCACCATGTACGGCGCCGTGATCGGAGCGGCGCTCTTCGTCCTGGCCCAGAGCTATCTGCAGGTGCTGATGGGCGCGGGCAGCGCGGCATTGGCGGGACTCCCGCTCCTGCCCAACCTGATCCACCCCGACCGGTGGCTCTTGTGGCTCGGCGCGCTGTTCATCATTAGCGTCTATGCCTTCCCGGGCGGGATCGTCGGGCGCTTGAGGCAAGCCAAGCAATAAAGGTTAGTCCCGGAAACCTTAGCGAGCCTCGAACCGTTTCCTTCCAAAGAGCGGAGGAGACGTAATGAGCCGTGCCTTTGTTCGTGAGACCGAGGGTGGAGAAGCCTTCGAGGACCTCCCCGACCGGATGATCAGTCCGCACCATCTCGTGACGCCCTCGGGGCTCGCCCAGATGGACGCGGAAATCGCGGCCCTGCAGAAACGTCTCGCCGAGGCTCAAACCGCCGACGACAAAGCCGAAGTCGCGCGCATCACCCGTGACCTGCGTTACTGGTCCGCCCGCCGCGCCTCCTCCGAGGTGGTGCCTCCTCCCACGGATGCGGCCCACGTCCGCTTCGGCGCCCGCGTCACGTTCGAGCGCGAGGACGGCCGCCGCCAGACCTACCGGATCGTCGGCGAGGACGAGGCCGACCCGGCCAAGGGAAGCCTGTCCTACGTGTCTCCCCTCGCGCAGGCCCTCATGGGCAAGGAAATCGGCGACGTAGTGCCCGTCGGGCAGACAACGGCCGAGATCGTCGAGATCGGGTTGTGAGAATTCGTTATCCCCGCTCGTCATCACCGGCCTCGTGCCGGTGATCTCGCTTCTGATGAGCGCGGTGCTTCGCCGTATCGGGATGGCCGGCACGGGTCCCCGGATCAAGTCCGGGGGGCCATGACATGGCGGGTGTCATTCCCGGCCGAAGCGCAGCGGAGGGGAAGGGAAACCACCCGCACGCTCCCAGCCTGGATCCCCTTCCCGGCCTGCGGCCGCCGGGGATGACAGCGGAGCGCTACCCTGCAACCGCCGCGTAATAGGCGCGCTTGGCCTCGTACATCAGCAGGTCGGCGCGCTTTACGACGGCCTCCAGCCGCTCGCCCGGCTGGCTCGTCGCGGTGCCCATGGCGAAGCGGAGAGGCAGGCCGGTGTAGAACTGATTGTTCACTTCGAGCAGGGTCTCGATGGCTTCCACCACGACCTTGGCATCCCGTTCATCCGTGCCGGGCATCAGGAGGGCGAACTCGTCGCCGCCGATGCGCGCGGCGCAGGAGGGCCTGTCGACCGCCTTGTTCAAGACCTCGCCGGCACGGCGCAGCAGCGCATCGCCGGCCGCATGGCCGAGCTGGTCGTTCGCAGCCTTCAGGCCGTTGAGATCGATGATGACCACGGACACCGGGAACGGCCCCTTGCGCTCGAGGCGATTGAGCTCGTCGACGTAGAAGGAGCGGTTGTAGAGCTTGGTCAGGACGTCGTGCTTGCCGAGATATTCCAGATAAGCCTCGGCGCGCTTGCGGGCCGTGATGTCGGTCAGCGCCACCTGAACCAGCGACCAGTCCTTCTCGTAGCCCGGCAGCACGGAGAATTGCAGGTGAAGATGCAGCTCGTCGCCGGCCAGGGAATAATTGACCACCTCGCGCTGCTGGAAAATCTTGCCATTCCAGAGGTCGATCAGCTGCTCCCTGAAATGCTCCCGCATTTCGTCACGGAACACGTCGCCCAGACGCATCAGCAGGGTCTGCTTGTCGGGTGCCGAAAACAGCTCGAGCGTATGCCGGTTGACGTCGATCACGCGGATCTCGCTCATGCACCGCGTGACGAATTCCGGATGCACATCGGTGAATACGCGAAAATCAGTGATCCCCTGCCGACGCACGTCGTCGAGGAGATGCTTGACGCTGCTGAAATCCTCCACCCAGAGCGATACGGGCGAATGCTCGAACAGGCCCCGCGCGTAGCTCTCGCTGGCGGCGAGCTGCCGGCGCGCGGTCTCGCGCTCGGTCACGTCTTCGATGGCGATCAGAACCCGATCCCACCGCGCGTCATGGCCCGGCAGCACGCTGCCCTTGAGCTGGATGTCGAGCCGCTTGCCCGACAGGGTGTAGTTCACGGTATTGCCGAAGAATTCCGTGTGGCCGTCCCAAAGCTGCACGAGTTCTTCGATGTGAGTCTTCAGCATGTCATTGCGGAAGATCCGGTCGAGATTGCCCACCAGCTGCGACAGGTCTTCGGCTTCGAACAGGCTGAGCGTCTTGCGATTGACCTTGATGACGCGGATCAGACTCGAACAGGTCGCAACGCGCGCCGTATCCTCCAGGAGGTAGTCACGCAGCGACGTCACTCCGGCCTCGCGCCATTGCGCGAACAGCTCCTTGAGCTCGCTGTAATCCTCGAGCCAGAGGGATACGGGAGCCAGCTCGAACATCTCGGCGTCGTCGGCGAACTCGCTCGACGAAGGAACGGCGGATCTTTCGGTTTTGGAGTCCAGCATAGAAGACCTGCGGTGAACCTGATTCCAGGCGTCATTCACCGCAAATCAGCAATGTAATACTAGATCGATGCTGGCGTTTTAATAGGCATTCGCGAAGTTGTCAAAGACATAGGCATTCCTGCAACACTTGCAAAGTCGTCGCAGGCCTCCCTGAACCTTCAAGAAAACTTACCTTCCTCGTGGCGGCGAGCACTTGAGCTGCTTCCCCTCACGTGTAATCAGCTCTTCTCTTTGCCTAGCTGCATTTTTGACGGTGAATCGGATCCACTTCACCGAAAAATGCTCTAACGCTTGCTCGGTACGATGGCCGTTGCCTCGATCTCGATCCGGGCCGCCTTCTCCACGAGCCTGACGACCTGAACGAGCGCCATGGCAGGGTAATGCGCGCCGAACACGTCCCGATAGGCCCGGCCCAGCTCGCGCAGGTGAGTAAGGTATTCGTCGATGTCGACAACGTACCAGGTCAGGCGCACGAGATGCCGGGGCTCGGCTCCTCCCACGGCCAGAATGGCCCGGATATTCTCGAAGATCTGGCGGGCCTGCGCGACGAACCCGTCGGCGAAGACTTCCTTCTCGTCCCAGCCGACGATGCCACCGGTCACCAAAACCCTCCCCTCGCCCATCATGCCGTTGGCATAGCCCTTCGGCGCCCGCCAATGCTTGGGGTTCAGGACCTCGGGTCCCTCGTCGATGTCAGGCATGGGAGTGCCTTCCAGTGCGGCCGTCATCATTCTTCCTCCCTTATCGATCGGACGCGGCGAGATCCCGGGCGCGCTGCGCCTCCAGCATCTTCAGGAGCTCGCGCGCGATCACGATTTTCTGGACTTCGGTGGCGCCCTCGTAAATGCGCAGGGCGCGGATCTCCCGATAGAGCTCCTCGACCTTCACGCCTTTGGTCACGCCGAGACCGCCGAAGATCTGCACCGCCTTGTCGATGACGCTCTGCGCCGTTTCCGTCGCGTACATCTTCGCCATGGCGGCCTCGCGCGTCACGCGCGGCGCTCCCTGGTCCTTGGTCCAGGCGGCGCGAAAAACGAGAAGGGCAGCGCTGTCCACGCCCGTCGCCATGTCGGCCAAAGCGGCTTGCGTCATCTGCAGATCGCCGAGCGGCGCTCCGAAGAGCTTGCGCGACGACGCATGCTGCAAGGTCTCGGCCAGGGCGCGGCGCGCCAGCCCGAGCGCTGCCGCACCGACCGTGGAGCGGAAGACGTCCAGCGTCGCCATGGCGACCTTGAACCCCTCGCCCGGACCGCCGATGCGCTTCGCCAGCGGCACGCGGCAGCCTTCGAACCGCAGCGTCGCGAGCGGATGCGGCGCGATGACGTCGATGCGGTTCTCGATGCTCAGGCCGGGCGTCTGCGCATCGACCACGTAGGCGGACAGGCCCTTGGCGCCGGGTGCCTCGCCCGAACGGGCAAAGACCACGTAATGATCCGCGATTCCGCCGTTGGAGATCCAGGTCTTCAGGCCGTCGAGTCGCACATGGTCAGGTCCATCCGGGATCGCTATCGTGCTCATGGCGGCGACATCGGATCCCGCCTCAGGCTCGGACAGCGCGAAGGCCGCGATGGCATCACCCCGGGCCACGGGCGGCAGGTATTGCTCCTTGAGCGCGTCGGTGCCGAACAGGGTGATCGGCCCCGTGCCGAGTCCCTGCATGGCGAAGGCGAAATCCGCCAAGCCTTCGTGAGCGGCAAGGGTTTCCCGCGCCAGGCACAGGGTGCGGACATCGAAAGCAGGAGTGAGACCGCCATAGGCCTGCGGCACCACTGCCTTGAGCCAGCCGCCCTCGCCCAGGCGCCGCACGAGACGGCGGCAGGAAGCGTCGACGTCGTGATGATCGACGAGCAGCTCGACTTCCCGGCTCGCCCAGGCGTTCAGGTCTGCGGCGAATTGCCGGTGTCGATCCTCGAAGAACGGCCAGGAGAGAAAGCTCGCATCGATCACGTCAATCTCCCCGGAAAACAGGCTTCTCTTTCGCCGCGAAGGCGCGGTAGGCGCGGGCGAAATCTTCCGTGGTCATGCACAGGGCCTGCGCGACCGCTTCCGCCTCGATGGCCTCCTCCACCGACATGGCCCATTCCATGGCGAGCATGCGCTTCGTCATGGTGTTGGCATAGGTCGGACCGGTGCCGATGGCGCGGGCGAGTTTGCCGGCCTCGACCATCAATTCGGAAGCCTCGACGAGACGGCTGAAGAAGCCCCAGCGCTCGCCCTCCTCGGCGCTCATGAAGCGGCCCGTGTAGAGCAGTTCCGACGCACGCCCCTGGCCGATGATGCGCGGGAGGATGGCGCAGGCGCCCATGTCGCAGCCGGCGAGCCCGACCTTGTTGAACAGGAACGCCACCTTGGCGCCCGCCGCCGCGAGACGCAGATCCGACGCCATGGCCACGATGGCGCCGGCGCCCGCGCAGATTCCGTCGACGGCCGCGATGATCGGCTGCGGCGCGGCGCGCATGGCCTTCACCAACTCGCCCGTCATGCGCGTGAACGCCGTGAGGCCCTTGGTGTCCATCTCGACGAGCGGGCCGATGATCTCGAACACGTCGCCGCCGGACGAGAAATTGCCGCCTGCTCCCGTGACGACGATCGCCTTGATGTCTTCGTCCTTGGCGCAGGCATGGAAGAAATCCGTCAGCTCGCGATAGCTTTCGAAGGTGAGCGGATTCTTCTTCTCCGGCCGGTTGAGCGTGACCGTCGCGACGGGTCCGTCAACCGCGAGCAGGAAGTGGCGCGGCTCGTAGCCCGACAGCGGCAGCGTGACGGAGTTGGCGAATTGCGTCACTGGTCGTCTCCCATGATGGCGCGCCTTGCGGACAGCTTCGTTTTGGCGAGGAGCCGCATGAGGTCGTTGCGGTCCCGGGCGTTGAGATCGCCGAAGAGATCGGCGATCCAATGCTCGTGCTCGCCCGCCATCGTCCTGAACTCGGCGCGGCCTTCCTCGGTCAGGGTGATCACCATGGCGCGCCGGTCCATGGGCGATACGGTTCGCACCACATGGCCCGAGGCGACGAGCCGGTCGACGAGGCCCGTGAGATTGCCATTCGACACCATCATCCGCTTCGACAGATCGGACAGCATCATGCCGTCGGGCGCCTTGTCGAGCTGCGCCATCAGGTCGAAGCGGGGCAGCGTCACGTCGAAGCGCTCGCGCAGGCGGCGGCGCACTTCGCCCTCGATCAGCGTGGAGCAGGTGAGAAGCCGCAGCCACAGGCGCAGTTCCTCGCGATGATCGTCGGGCATCTCGACGGCCTTGGTCTCGGCGTCGAGGGGAATGGCTTGATCGTCCATCGTCAGAGTTCTCCACCGGCCACCACGATGGCCTGTCCCGTCACGGAGCGCGCTCCCTCGCCGCATAACCAGAGCACGGCATCGGCAATTTCGGAAGGATCGATCAGCCGCCCCTGGGGATTGTGTTTCACGAGTTCGCCGAGCGCTTCGTCGCGGGTTCTGTTGGTTTTCGCCATGATCCGATCGAGGCTCTCGGCCACGAGATCGGTATCGGTGAATCCGGGGCAGACCGCGTTGACCGTGACACCGGTCCTCGCCGTCTCGAGCGCGAGCGCGCGGACGAAGCCGATGACCGCGTGCTTGGCGGCGCAATAGGCGCTCACATAGGGATAGCCCTTGAGCCCCGCCGTGGAGGCCACGGCGACGATGCGCCCGAAGCCGCGCTCCGTCATGGAACCCAGCACCGCCTGCGTCACGTTGGTGACGCCGAGCAGGTTCACGTCCAGCATCTGCCGGAAAACGTCAGGACCCGATTTCATGAAGGGCCCCGACGCGGCCGCGCCCGCGTTGGCGACCATCAGGTCCACGGGACCGTAGCGATCGACCGCCTCGCGCACCGCGCGCTGCACCGCAGGCGCATCGGTGACGTCCGCGATGGCGGCGGCATGGGCATCGCCCTCCACCATCGCCTGTTCGAGCGATGCGGGAGAGCGCCCGACGATGGTGACGGATGCACCGGCTTTCACGAGCGATGCCGCGATGGCGCGGCCGATCCCACGACCACCACCGGTCACCAGGGCATGCCGGCCCTTGAGGCTTGTCAGGGTCATGTCATTCCGCCGCGAGAGGCTTCTCTCCGGCCTCCATCTTCAACTCTGCCCGGGTCTTGGGCTTCGCCTTCACCTTGAGCTCTTCCATGTCCTGCCGGTCGCGCACGGAATTGCGGAAGATCTGGTCCTTGCCCGCGAGATATTGCGGCGGACAATGGATGTCCTTCACGCCGTACCAGGCCGCAGCCTTCATGGTGAAGAACGGGTCGACCAGATGGGGCCGGCCGAGCGCCACGAGATCCGCGCGGCCCGCCGCCAGGATCGTGTTCACCTGATCGGCCGCCGTGATGTTGCCGACGCACATGGTGGCGACCTGAGCCTCGTTGCGCACCTGGTCGGAGAACGGGGTCTGGAACATGCGGCCGTAGATCGGCCGCGCCTCGCGCACGGTCTGTCCCGTCGAGACGTCGACGAGGTCGACTCCATGTTCCGAAAAGGCCCGGGCGATCTCGACCGCGTCGTCGCCCGTGATCCCGCCTTCGGCCCAATCGGTCGCCGAGATACGCACGGACATGGGCTTGCGCGCGGGCCAGACCTCGCGCATGGCGTCGAACACTTCGAGCGGGAAGCGCAGGCGGTTCTCCAGGGAACCGCCATATTCGTCTGTGCGGCGGTTGGTGAGCGGCGACAGGAAGCTCGCCATCAGGTAGCCGTGGGCGCAGTGCAGTTCGAGCATGTCGAACCCGGCTCGCTCGCCGCGCTGCGCCGCTTCGACGAACTGCGCCTTGATGAGATCCATGTCGGCGCGCATCGCCTCGCGCGGCACCGGGCTGTCCGGGAAATAGGGAATGGGAGACGCGGAACAGATGTCCCAGCCTCCCTCCTCCAGGGGCCGGTCCATGCCCTCCCACATGAGCTTGGTCGCGCCCTTGCGTCCGGAATGCCCGAGCTGCAGGCAGAACTTCGCCGCCGAATTGGCGTGGATGTAGTCGACGATTCGCTTCCAAGCGGTTTCCTGCTCGTCGTTCCAGAGGCCGGTGCAGCCCGGCGTGATGCGCGCCTCCGGCGACACGCAGGTCATTTCCGTGAAGACGAGCCCGGCGCCGCCCATGGCACGCGCGCCGTAATGGACGAGATGGAAATCGCCCGGTACGCCGTCCTTGGCTGAATACATGTCCATCGGCGAAACCACGACGCGGTTGGCGACCGTCATGTCCCGCAGGCGGAAAGGCTGAAACATCGGCGCGCTCGGGTTCTCGACGGACACGTCGAAGCCCTGTCTCTGCACCTGCCGGGCGAAGGTCCTGTCGACATCGGCCACGAAGTCGGGCGCGCGCAGGCGCAGATTATCGTAGGTGATCGCCTTGGCGCGGGTCATGACCCCGAAGGCGAACTGCACCGGGTCGAAATTCCAGAAGCGCGCCACGTGCTCGAACCAGACCAAGGACACGTCGGCCGCGTGCTGGGTCTTCTCGACCTCCTCGCGCCGTCCCGTCTCGTAGAGCGACAACGCACCCTCGACGCTCGGATCGCGGCGCAGGGCTTCATAGAGCGCGATGGCATCCTCCATCGCGAGCTTCGTGCCTGACCCGATGGAGAAATGCGCCGATGCCTTGGCGTCGCCGAGCAGCACCTTGTTGCCCATGACCCAGCGCTTGTTGCGGATCATCGGGAAGTTGCGCCAGATCGAACGGTTGGTGAGGATCCGGTGCCCGCCGAGGAACCAGCCGAAGATCTTCTCCATGAGCGCCGCCGACTCGGCCTCGCTCTTGTCCTTCAGGCCCGCACGCTCGAACGTCTCGGGATCGGTCTCGAACACCCAGGTCGAGCGGTTTGCCTCATACTGGTAGGCATGGGCGATGAACGGTCCCCACTCGGTCTCCTGGAAAATGAAGGTGAAGGCATCCAGGGGCTTGGTGGAGCCCATCCAGGTGAACTTGTTGGGGCGCAGATCGACCTCCGGCTGGAAGTGGTCCGCATAGCGTTCCCGGAAGCGGCTGTTGATACCGTCGGCCACGACCACGAGATCCGCATCGTCGAACAGGCTCTCGTCATCCACGTCCACTTCGTAGCGCAGCCTGACGCCGAGCTCCTCCGCGCGATCCTGCAGGATCAGGAGCAGCGTGCGTCGGGAGCAGCCGCAGAAGCCGTTGCCGCCGATCCGGTGCTCGGTGCCGCGGAAGTGGATGGCGATGTCGTCCCAATAGGCGAATTCCCGCACGATCCGCTGGTAGCTCGGCAGGTCGTATTTCTCGAAATTGTCGAGCGTCGCATCGGAGAACACGACGCCGAAGCCGAACGTCTCATCGGCGCGGTTGCGCTCATAGACCGTGATGTCGGATTCCGGCCGAAGCTTCTTCAGCAGGATCGCGAAATAAAGCCCCGCCGGGCCGCCGCCGATGATCGCCGTCTTCATGAGATTCCTACCCGAGAAACTGCGCTTATTGTTTTAAGCTTAAAATAATTATCGCACAAGCCGAGAAGAGCAGCAGGCGCTCATCGCCTCCTGATGGCTCTCGACGTCCTGGGCGATCCGCCGCAGCTCAAAGCGCTGCAGCTTCCCGGTCTGCGTGCGCGGCAGGGCATCCACGAACTCGATGAGGCGCGGGTACTTGTAGGGTGCGATCTCCGCTTTCACGTGGTCCTGGAGCACCTTGGTCAGCTCGGGACCGGGCACATGGCCGGAACGGAGCACCACATAGGCCTTGACCACCGTTCCGCGCCCATCGTCGGGAGCCCCGACCACGCCGCATTCGGCGACGGCCGGATGAGTGAGGAGCGCGGCCTCGACCTCGGGACCCGCGATGTTGTAGCCCGCCGAGATGATCATGTCGTCGGAGCGGGCCTGGTACCAGAAGTACCCGTCCTCATCCATGAGATAGGTGTCGCCGGTGATGTTCCAGCCGTCCTGCACGTATTTGCGCTGCCGCTCGTCCGCGAGATAGCGACATCCCGTCGGGCCGCGCACGGCCAGGCGGCCGATGCTGCCGGGCGGGAGGTCGCGCCCCTCGTCGTCGACGACCTTCGCCTCGTAGCCCGGAACGGGCTTGCCGGTCGCGCCGGGACGAATCTCGTCCTCCGTCGCGGCGATGAAGATGTGCAGCATCTCGGTGGCGCCGATGCCGTCCATGAGCCGGATCTTCGTTGCGGCCTTCCAAGCCTCGAACGTGCCTTTCGGCAAAGGCTCGCCGGCCGAGACGCATTTGCGCAGGGACGAGATGTCGTAGCCTTCGAGCTTCGACAGCATGGCGCGGTAGGCGGTCGGGGCCGTGAAGCAGATGGTCGCCTTGTACTGCTGAATGGCGGGGAGAAGATCGTCGGGCCCGGCCTTCTCCAGCAGCACGGTCGAAGCGCCGACGCGCATAGGGAAAAGCACGATTCCGCCAAGCCCGAAGGTGAAGGCGAGCGGCGGCGAGCCGATGAAGCGGTCGTCCGGTTCGGGGCGCAGGACATTTCGCCCATAGCCGTCGCAGATCGCCAGCATGTCCTGGTGGAAATGCATGGTCCCCTTCGGTTCGCCGGTCGTGCCGGAGGTGAAGCCGATCAGGCAGACATCGTCCGCCGCCGTGTCGACGGCTGCAAATTCCGGCGACGCCTCGGCGATCATCGCCTCGAGGCTGTCGGGCTGGCCCGAGCCCCAATAGACCACATGCTGCAGGCCAGGCGCCATCGCTCTGGCGCGCTCCATCTCGTCCGCCAGACGGTGGTCGCACAGCGCGATGGTGATCTGCGCTTTGTTCAGCGGGTAGGCGATCTCCTTGGCGCGCAGCAGCGGCATGGTCGCGACGACCACGCCGCCGGCTTTGAGAACAGCCAGATAGGCGGCCACCATCATCGGGTTGTTGGCCGAGCGAAGCAGGACGCGATTGCCCGGCACGAAGCCGAGCCTGTGGACCAGCACGTTGCAGATTCGGTTCACCCGCTCCTGCAGGGTGCGATAGGTCAGGGTTTCGGTCGGGCTGATGATGCAGGGCTCGTCGCCTCGTCCCTCGTCGACCCACCGGTCGAGGAAGGCTACGGCGCAGTTGAGCCGATCAGGATATTGAAGCTCGGGACGAGTGAACTGGAATGTCGGCCATAGGTCGCGAGGCGGAAGATTGTCCCTCGCAAAGGTATCCACATGCGCCGTGTCCGCCATCGTCCGCTCCTCTGTTTTCTTGTGCGTCAGGAGAACGGAGCGCTTTCAGCTTGGCCGGAACGGAAGCAGATCGTCGGAAGCCGCGTCATGGCGAACTTCGTATCGCTGCCTGCCCGCCGCCAATCACGCGCTCGTCATTTCGCCTGCCATCCTCTGCGGAATAATCCGCTTGAAGAACCGGAAAAATATTTTAATCTTAAAATAATCCTTGGCAATCCCAAAGATTGGGCAAAGACTGGGGATGCCGGTGACAAAGCTCCGACAAAGGGAGTGTTCGGCAGAAAAGTTTTACGGCAGAGTATCGCCGACTTGTCCGTCGAGGCGTCGTACGTCGCGCCGGGAACAATCACGCAGCACAGCCAATGTGCGCAGGGAATAGCCACTCGGGAGACCATGATGAACGTAACGATCAAAACCCTTGGCCTTGCAGCGGCCGTCGGCCTGGCTGCGGCTCCGGCCATGGCGCAGGAGAAGCTGAAGGTCGGCCTGCTGCTGACCCTCTCCGGCCCGTCGGCGGTGCTCGGCCAGCATGCCCGTGACGGCTTTCAGCTCGCCGTAAAGGATCTCGGCGGCAAGCTCGGTGGCCGGGATGTGGAAGTCATCGTCGTCGACGACGAGCTGAAGCCCGACGTGGCCGTGACGAAGGTGAAGGGTCTCCTGGAGCGCGACAAGGTTGATTTCGTCGTCGGGCCGATCTTCTCCAACGTGGCGGTCGCCACGCAGAAGCCCATCGTCGATGCCAAGACCTTCTACATCAGCGTGAATGCCGGTCCGTCGAACCTCGCGGGCAAGAGCTGCAGCCCCTACTTCTTCGCCACCTCCTACCAGAACGACCAGAACCATGAGGTTCTCGGCAAGGTCGCGCAGGATCGCGGTTACAAGAAGGTCTATCTGCTGGCGCCGAACTACCAGGCCGGCAAGGACGCTCTCGCCGGGTTCAAGCGCCACTACAAGGGTGAGATCGTCGAGGAATCCTACATCCCGCTGAACACGCTCGACTTCCAATCGGAACTCGCCAAGATCGCCTCCATGCAGCCGGATGCGATCTTCACCTTCATGCCGGGCGGCATGGGCGTGAACCTCGTCAAGCAGTACCGCGCCGCCGGCCTTGCCGATCGCATCCCGTTCCTCTCCGCCTTCACGGTCGACGAGACCAACCTGCCCGCACAGCAGGATGCCGCCATTGGCATGCTCAGCGGCTCGAACTGGGCTCCGAACATGGACAATCCGGCGAACAAGAAGTTCGTCGCGGCCTACGAGGCGGCCTACAACACCGTGCCGGCCTCCTATGCCATGCATTCCTACGACGCGGCCCTGCTGATCGACTCGGCCCTGAAGGCGACCGGCGGCAAGACCGACGACAAGGAAGCCCTGCGCGCCGCCATCAAGAAGGCTGACTTCAAGTCGCTCCGCGGCGACTTCAAGTTCGGCGCCAACGGCTTCCCGATCCAGGACTTCTACCTCGTGAAGGCGGCCAAGCGCGCCGACGGCAAGCTGGAGACGGAAATCGTCGAGAAGGTGTTCGACGACTACACCGACGCTTATGCCAAGGAATGCAGCGCAACGAACTAAGGCGCTCCGCATAAGGATCGATCTGCCCGATCAGGTGGATCGATCCTTTTTCTTGACGCCATCATCATGGTGCTTTCGCACGAGAGTGCCCGAGCAGGCCTGCTGCCAGTGACGTGCCGATGAACGCAACACTCCTCTTCGTCCAGGCTCTGAACGGCCTTCAGTTCGGCCTCATCCTTTTCCTCATCGCCGCCGGGCTCACGCTGGTGTTCGGGGTGATGGACTTCATCAACCTCGCTCACGGCGTGCAGTACATGGTCGGCGCCTATCTGGTGGCGGCGTTCAGCGCCTGGACCGACAGCTTCGGCTGGGCGCTGCTGCTCGCCCTGCCCTCAGCGCTGGCCTTCGGCCTCCTGCTCGAAGTGCTGGTCTTCCGGCATCTCTACGACCGCGATCATCTGGACCAAGTGCTCGCCACGTTCGGCGTCATCCTGTTCCTGAACCAGGGCGTCAAGTTCGTCTGGGGCGCTGCCCCCTTGAGCGTTCCCGTTCCCGATCTGCTCTCGGGCTCGGTAGAAATCGCGAGCGGCCTCCTGTACCCCGTCTATCGTCTCGCGATCATCGCGGCGGGACTCGTGGTCGCCGCCCAGCTCTATGTCCTCGTCAACCACACCCGCGTCGGCATGCTGGTACGCGCCGGCGCCAGCAACGCCTCGATGGTGTCGGCGCTTGGCGTCAACATCCAGAGGCTGTTCATGATCGTGTTCGGCTTCGGGGCCATGCTGGCAGGATTTGCCGGCGCGATGGTCGCGCCGATCCTCTCCGTCGAGCCGGGCATGGGCGACAACATCCTGATCCTCGCCTTCGTGGTGATCGTGATCGGCGGCATCGGGTCGATCCGCGGGGCGTTCCTCGCAGCCCTGCTGATCGGGCTCGTGGATACGGTCGGGCGCAGCTTCGCGCCGAACCTGCTGCGCCTCTTTCTCGACCCCGCCGCCGCAAGCCAGACAGGCCGCGCCATCGCCCCGATGCTGATCTACATCTTCATGGCCGCCGTGCTGTTCTTCCGCCCCTCCGGCCTATTCCCCGTGAAGCGCTAGGGTGCGTCATGTCCGAAATCGCTGAAACGCCCTCCGCCCCCATGCCATCACTCACCACACGGCTTGAGATCGTTCCCATCGTTCTATTCGCCGCCTTCGCGGCGGCCCCCTTGCTCGCGACCTATTCGGGAGCCGAGGGCTATGTCCTGTCCCTGCTGACGCGGGTGATGATCTTCGGCATCGCCGCCATGGCGCTCGATCTCATCCTCGGCTACGGCGCGCTCGTGAGCTTCGGCCACGCGGCCTTCCTGGGGCTCGGCGGCTATGCGGTCGGCATCCTGGCCAGCCACGGGATTGAGGATGCCCTCGTGCAGATTCCCGTGGCGCTTGCCGCCTCGGCTCTCTTTGCCTTGATCACCGGGGCGATCTCGCTGCGGACCAAGGGTGTCTATTTCATCATGATCACCCTTGCCTTCGGGCAGATGCTGTACTTCCTCGCTACGTCGCTCGCGGCTTATGGCGGCGACGACGGCATGACTTTGTCGTCGCGCAGCCTCCTGGCCGGATCGAGCGTTCTGAAGAACGACTTCACCTTCTACTGGGTCTGCCTGCTCTGCCTTCTCGGAGCCTACGCGTTCTCGCGCTCCGTCGTTGCATCCCGGTTCGGGCGCGTCCTGCGTGGCACGCGGGAGAACGCCATCCGCATGGAAGCCATCGGCTTCCAGCCGTTCCGCTTCCAGCTCGCCGCCTACGTCGTCAGCGGCATGCTGGCGGGACTCGCCGGCTGCCTGCTGGCGAACCAGGCCGAGTTCGTCAGCCCGGCCTTCATGACGTGGCAGCGGTCCGGCGAGCTGATCTTCATGGTCGTGCTCGGCGGGCTCGGCTCCCTGCATGGCGCCGTCATCGGCGCTGCCGCGTTCCTGCTTCTGGAGGAATTCCTGCCGGAGATCCTGCATTCCTTGAGCTTCTTCCTGAGCGAGGAAGCCCGGTCCCATCTCGCCGAAAACTGGAAGATGGTGTTCGGCCCGCTGCTCATTCTGATCGTTCTGTTCGCCAGAGGCGGGATCATGGGCCTGCTGCGGAGGCCGCACCATGGCTGAGCCGCTTCTCGAATTGCGCAACCTGCGCAAGGCCTACGGCGCCCTCGTCGTCACCGACGACGTCAGCCTGTCCGTCCGGCCCGGCGAACTGCACGCCATCATCGGCCCCAACGGGGCGGGCAAAACGACGCTGATCCACCAGATCTCCGGCACCCTGGCGTCGAATTCCGGATCCGTCCTATTCGGCGGCGAGGACGTGACGCAGCTCTCGATGCCGCAGCGGGTCCGGCGCGGGCTCGCACGGTCCTTCCAGATCACATCGATCCTCCCGGGGTTCTCCGCCCTGGAGAACGTGGCGCTCGCCGTCCAGGCGCGCTCGGGATCGAGCTTCCGTCTCTTCGGTAACGCTGCGCAGGAAAGGGCCTTGAACGAGCCTGCCATGGAATGCCTGGCGCAGGTCAACCTCGCGGCGCGCGCGCATATTCCGGCGGGCCTGTTGTCCCACGGCGAGAAGCGCCAGCTCGAACTCGCCATCGGGCTTGCGACCGCGCCGAGGCTGCTGCTTCTCGACGAGCCGCTGGCCGGCACTGGCCACGAGGAATCCCAGCGCGTCGTCGAGACCCTGCGGCGCCTCAAGGAGCGTCTCACCATCGTGTTGATCGAGCACGACATGGATGCGGTCTTCTCCCTGGCCGACCGCGTCTCCGTGCTCGTCTACGGCCGCGTGATCGCCACCGACACGCCCGAGCGGATCCGGGAGAACCCCGAGGTCCGCGCCGCTTATCTCGGCGAAGAGGAGATGGTCTGATGCTCTCCGTCCGACAGCTCCAAGCGTCCTACGGCGCCGCACAGGTGCTCTTCGACGTCTCGCTTGAGGTCAATGCCGGCGAGGTGGTGACGCTCATCGGCCGAAACGGCATGGGCAAGACCACCACCATCCGGTCCATCATGGGCCTGCTCCGCCCGCGCGGCGGCGAGGTGCGCTTCGACGGCGCGGCCGTGACCGGCCTCGCGCCCTATCGGATCGCTAAGACGGGGATCGGCCTCGTGCCGGAGGGGCGGCAGATCTTTCCGACACTGACCGTGGAAGAGAACCTCGTCGCCACGGCTTCGAACCGAACCGGCTCGGGTCGCTGGACGCTCGATGCGGTCTACGACCTGTTCCCGCGTCTCAAGGAGCGCAGGAGCAACCTGGGCACGCAGCTCTCCGGGGGCGAGCAGCAGATGCTCGCCGTCGGCCGGGCGCTCATGACCAACCCGAAACTCCTCATCCTGGACGAGGCCACGGAAGGCCTGGCGCCGCTGATCCGCGCGGAGATCTGGAGCTGCCTCAAGCGCCTCAAGGGCGAGCGCCAGTCGATCCTGGTGATCGACAAGAATATCGGCGCGCTGGCGAGCTTCGCCGACCGGCACGTGATCATCGAGAAGGGACGCTCGGTCTGGACGGGAACGAGCGAAGAGCTCATGAACGACACCAGCCTCAAGGACCGCTACCTCCACGTTTAAGGACAATCGCGATGGCCGCCCAAGACCGTGCCCGGGACCTCGACCTGGAGGCCGAGTACAACAACCGGGCACGCGTGCCCGATCACCCGGTTCACATCGCAGGCTGGCAGAGGGATTCAGCCACATATCGCGAAAGCGCGACCTGCGAGCTCGACCTCCCCTATGGGCCGGGCGAGCGGAACCGGCTGGACCTCTTCCATCCGCAGAGCGGAGATGCCGGCGGCCCGGTGGTGCTGTTCATTCACGGCGGATATTGGCAATCGCTCGACAGATCCACGTCGAGCCATCTGGCGCGCGGCGCCAACGAGCGCGGGCTTACCGTGGCGATCCCGAGCTATACCCTCGCGCCTGCCGCCAAGCTGGCCGACATCGTGTCCGAGATCGAAGCTGCGGCCAATTTCGTCATCGGGCGCCTGGGCCGCCCCCTCGTCGTGAGCGGCCATTCGGCCGGCGGGCATCTGACCGTATGCCTCATGGCGCGGCCCGATGCGCTGCGCATGCCCGTTCGCGCCGCCATGCCCATCTCCGGGCTGTTCGACCTGCCGCCGCTGGTTCCGACCTCGATCAACAAGGCTCTCGGCCTCACCGTCGAGGAGGCCCACACCTTGAGCCCGATGGAATGGGCTCCTCCCCGGGGCGGACACCTCATCGCCGTCGTCGGCGGGGCGGAGAGCAGCGAGTTCCTGCGCCAGTCCCGCACCATCGTCGAGCGCTGGGGTCAGGCCGGCGTCGCGACCCGCTATCACGAGGTGCCGGGAGCGCATCACTTCGACGTCATCGCCGGTCTGGCTCGCCCGGATGACCCGCTCGTGGACATGCTCGTGGAGCTGTCGGCGGACGCTTGATCGCTGCCTGACGGCGGCAGGTGATTTCAGCTATCCCTCGCGAGCTGATCCACCACACCCTGGCTCATGTAAGGATGGCCCGCCTCGTTGAGCGCCCGGTCCAAGGCTTCGATGGCCACCAGGATCTTTGTGAGCTCCTCCGCCATCTCGACGGAGGGAAGCGGCGCTTCGGAAATCTGCCGCGTCATATCCCTGCGCCGTTTCACGAGGCTTTCGCGCGCGGCGTTCAGCTCCTGGATTTCCTCGGACGTCATAGGCTCCTCACGATCAAGACTATTTTCATTATTAAGTCAGCGGAGCGAAATCCGTTCACGCTTCAATCGCGCGAGACTAGGGCATTTTTCGGCGAAGTGGATCCGGTTCGCCGAAAAATGCGACAGTTCTCGCCGTGACCGTTGGAAGCTCGCTTCAGCGCGAGAGCGTATCCAGCAGCTCGACGATCCGTTCGTAACGCTCCTCCGCCTGGTCACTCGATATCGCGCAGACCAGACGCTCCTTGCTCCAGGCGAGCATTCCCTGCGAAGCATCGATCTTCGCCAGCAAAGGAAGCTTGTCCGCCGAGCCGGGCCGAAAGGTCAGGGCAATGGCCTGCGGCCCGGCATCGATGCGGGCGATTCCCAGGTGCCGGCACACCTGATGCAGATGCGCAAACCTCAGGAGGTTCCGAACCGGTTCGGGGATGGAGCCGAAACGATCCTCGATCTCAGCCTCCAGATCATCGATGCTCTCGGCTGAGCCGAAACGCGCGATGCGGGCATGGAGATTGATCCGCATCTCAGGCTCGTTCACGTAGGACTCCGGAACGGCGCCGGACAGCCCGATATTGAGATCCGGCGTCCAGTCGTCCTCCAGGCTCCCGCCGCGCAGGGCGTGCGCGAGCATATGCTGATAGAGATCCGTGCCGATCAGCTTGACGTGGCCTGCTTGCTCGTCGCCCAGCAGCGCTCCCGCCCCGCGTTGATCGAGATCCTGTGCGCTGATGGCGAAACCCGCTCCCAACCTGTCGAGCGCCGTCAGCGTCCGCAAACGCTTTTCCGTCGCCTGCGGAAGCTCCTGACCGGGCTCCGTCAGCAGGTAAGCCGTCCCGCGGACGCGCCCTCTTCCGACGCGCCCGCGGAGCTGATGCAGCTGCGCCATGCCGAAGCGATCCGCGCGCCACACGAGCATGGTGTTGGCGCGGGGAACATCCAGTCCGCTCTCGATGATGTTGGTCGACAGAAGAACATCGCCCTCCCCGTCGGCAAAGCGAACCATCACGTCATCCGTCTCGGCCGCGGGCATCTGTCCGTGAGCGACCATGATGTCCAGCTCCGGAACGAGCTTCGCCAATCGCTCACGCATCGGCTCGATATCCTCGACCCGAGAGCACACGACGAAGCTCTGACCGCGCCGCCGGCGCTCGCGCATGAGCGCGTCGCGCACGCTGGCCGGATCGAAAGGTGTCAGAAACGTGCGGATCGGCTGCCGGCGCGCCGGCGGTGTGGCGATGATGCTCAGGTCCTGCAATCCGACCAGTGCCGATTGCAGCGTTCGCGGGATCGGCGTGGCGGTCAGCGTCAGCACATGGGCTTGCGCCGATAGCTCTCTGAGCTTGTTCTTGTGCGCCGTGCCGAACCGCTGCTCCTCGTCGATGACCACGAGCCCGAGATCCTTGAACGCCACGCCTTTTGCGGCGAGCGCATGCGTACCGATGACGAGGCGTATCGATCCATCGGCCAAGCCCTTCTTCACCGCCTGCGCTTCGGATGGCGGCACAAGGCGGGACAGATGTGCAATCTCGATGCCAAGGCCCGCGAAGCGCCTCTCGAAGCTTCTCACATGCTGACGGGCCAGGACGGTCGTCGGAGCGACGATGGCCACCTGCTTGCCCGCGAGGGCCACGGCGGCGGCGGCCCGCAAGGCAATTTCCGTCTTGCCGAAGCCGACATCGCCGCAGACCAGCCGGTCCATCGCCCGACCCGACGAGAGATCTTCAAGAACGGCCTCAATGGTGTTGATCTGGTCGGCGGTTTCGGAGAAGGGAAAGCGGGCGACGAAGCGTTCGTAATCCCGGCCCGGCGGAACGAGCGACTCAAGCGTCTTCGACCTGCGAGCGTCGACGAGGCCGATCATATGCCTGGCGGTTTCCGCGATCTCCGCTTCGATCCTCTCGCGACGGACCTGCCATGCATCGCCCTTCAGCCTGTCGAGAGAAAGAGCGTCCGACATCGCACCATAGCGCCAGACCCGGTCCATTTCCGTCGCGGGAACGAGAAGCGTCGTGTCGGCCGCGTAGCCGAGCCTGACCGCTTCGCTCTCGCCGGCATCTCCGGCATCGACGCTCTCGATGCCCTGAAGCACGCCGATGCCGTGATCGATGTGAACGACCGCGTCGCCGATCCGGAACCCCGTATCCGTGAGGCTCGACGCGGCGGCACTGACCTCGACTTCCGCACTGCCGCGAGCACGGCTTCCCAGAACATCGAAGGCCGTCATCACCGCGATGCCGTCGCGTTCATCGATGAAGCCGCGCTTGATGTCGGCCTGCAGCGCGAACCATCCTTTGGACGGGCCGTCCAGGACGGCATCCCAGTCGCCCACCTCGTCGGGCCGCCCGACGGATTGGACCCTACGCCGCAGCCGGCCCAAGTCCGAGCGGGCCGCCGCAACGAGCACGATCTTCCGTCCCGCATCCGATTGGGTGCGCAGGAAATCCGCAAGCGCCTTGGATGGTCTGGACGATATCGCGAAATTCGGCACCGCGTGCTGCGAAGATTCGTCCGGCGTTACGGCATGAATGTAGATGGCGCGGCGGCTGGACAGGGCGTCAGCCCATTCGTCGTCCTGGATGAAGAGCCGCTCGGGCGCAACGGCCGATGTCGCGGTCCTGCCCTGCATGCGGAGATTGATCCGGGTGTCGTAGGCATCGGCGGCCTGCTCCATCACGAGCTGCCGCCTCTCCTCGAACTTCGCATCCAGTACGATGGATGCGTCCGGCCAGTAATCGAAGAGTGTTTCCAGCTGCGGGTAGAATTCCGGCAGACGCTGCTCCATTCCATCGAAACGCTCGGCGGATTCTTCGCCATGGCCCGCCTCCGGCAGAACGATCTCCGAAGCCGGGCCGATTACGAGATGATCGACCTCCGCTTCCGTCAGTTGTGAAATCGGATCGTAGGAGCGAATGGCCGCGATGGTTCGACCATCGTGCTCGGCCCGGTAAGGCAAGGCGCTGTCGGCCGGAAAGAGATCGATCACCTGCCCCCGGATCGCCGCTTCGCCCGGCTCGTCCACCCGCTCATCCAGAACGTACCCGGCTCGATGCAGGTAGTCGTTCAGGGCATCCACAGAAAATTCTTCGCCTGCGCGAAAGGCGAAGAATGTCTTCTTCACTACGTCGCGGGGCGGCACGCGTTGGATGATCGCGGCCGCGCTCGTGATCAGGACGCGCGGGCCCGCACCCGGTTCGCTCATCCGCCGCAGCACCGACATGCGTCGTCCCATGGCCTCCCGCGAAGGCGAAGCTCTGTCGTAGGGCAGACAGTCCCATGGCGGCAGAAGGCAGATGTCGAGGCCGGGCGCCAAGCCCTGCATGGCCTGCGCCATCTGCTCGGCCCAGCGCTCTCCTCCTGCGACATAAACGACCCCTGACGGTCCAGCCTCCTTCGCCTGTTCGAGGAGACGCACCGCATGAAGCCCCACGGACGATGGCAAAGGCAGGTCGATCCGCCTGATATCCTGAGGGGGGAGAGGCTCGGCACGCATGGAACACTCGCTGGGGCGGTCAGAGGGTCCAGGACAACGTCCTCGCCCTGTCCCAGTTGCAGTCCCCGCTATGGCCCTTCCGTTACAGGATTTTGTAAACCAAGAACCCTCATAGTCGGAACATGACCTATGGGAATGCACACCGTCTCCGCTTCGGATTAGCCTTGCTCCTGTGCTCCACCATCTGGAGTGCTCCCGGCGCCTTCGCGGCTGCCGAAAGTTCGCCTTCGGACGCCCCGGCAAAGACTTTGCCGAATGGATCGCCGCCTCCGGCCGGGGGCGCGGTTCAGCCCCCCAAGGCGACCGCCACGGCACCGGCCAAGCCGCCCGAGAAGGTGGCGCCCATGCCTGTGGCAACGATCTCGCAGGATACCCGGCCGACCTTGGAGGCAAGCACCTTCATCAACACGATGCGGGCCGCCTGGACCTATAAGCGCATCGCCGAGGCGGGAGGGTGGCCCAGCCTGCCCGCGGGCACGGTTCTGAAGAGCGGCGACAAGGGGCCGCTCGTTGCGACCCTTCGGCAACGTCTCGCTCTGGAGGGCGACCTCCCGGACAATGCCGCGACGAACACTGTTTTCGATGCGGAACTGACCGGTGCGGTCAAACGGTTCCAGGCCCGCCACGGCCTGCCGGAATCCGGCGCTGTGCGGGCGCGAACCCTGGAGGCCTTGAACGTCCCGGCGCTCACGCGCCATCGCCAGCTCACGGCTTCCGCGCAACGGCTGGCAGGCTCCACCTTTTCCTTCGGCGATCGCTATGTGGTGGTGAATATTCCATCCGCCGCCGTCGAAGCGATCGAACGTGGACAGGTGGCCCGCCGCTTCGTCGCCATCGCCGGCAAGGTGGATCGCCCCTCGCCCACCGTCGAAACCCGGGTCACCGCCGTCAACATCAACCCTACCTGGACTGTGCCGGTTTCCCTGATCAAGAAGGACATCATTCCCCATGTGCGGAAGGATCCCGCCTATCTGGAGAAGATGAAGATCCGCATCCTCGACGCCAAGGGACAGGAGGTCGATCCAAAGACCCTCGACTGGTCGACGGAGAAGGCCGTGAACTACACCCTGCGCCAAGATCCCGGGGCGATCAACTCGCTCGGACAGATCCGCATCGACATGCCGAACAAGCACGCCGTCTACATGCACGACACGCCCAAGAAGCAGCTCTTCGCGCAGGATGCCCGCTTCCATTCATCGGGCTGCGTACGTGTGGCCGACGTGGCCGATTTCGCCGAATGGCTTCTGCGCGGCACCAACAGTCAAGCGGGCGCCTGGACGAAAGACGGAATCAATACGACCATTGCCGGCGCGACCCGTCAGGACATCCGTCTCGACAAGCCCGTTCCCGTGGCGTGGGTTTATCTGACGGGTTACGCGACAGCGGACGGCACAGTGCATTTCCGAGACGACGTCTATGGGCTCGACGCGCCGAAGACCAACCCCGTGCCTGAACCGCAACTCGTGGACGTTCCGGCGACGGCCTCGATCAAGCCCAAGCGCCTGGAGGACGGCGCAAAGATGACGACGCGTTAAAACATCGGCCCCAAAGTGCACATGCACTTTCGGGGCCTGATACTTTAAAGACTTTTCCTGCGCAGCAGGCGTCCCGACGATGGAATGTTCGCGCGGGCCTTGTGCCATTCGAAGGCGGCATCCTGAAACAGATCGATGGCGGCAACCGCCTGGGCCCGCATGGCGGCGATCGAAGCCGGGTCCCGCTGAGAAAAGCGATCCGTCGCATCAGCCAACTGACGGCAACGCTCCTCGACCAGCCGCCGCGCCTCCCGCAGCCGGGAGTTCGGCTCCTCTGCCCTGATCATCCCATCGCAGAAGCTGAGCACGTCCTGAGTCAGGTTTTCGCCCGAGTAGAGACCGGAGTAATGATCGATCATGCCGCGGACATAACCAAGAGAGTGTCGAATCTCCTGCCGCAAAAGCACCTCGCTGCTCATCGCACCTTCCCGCAATAGGACTTCTGTCACCGCCTCGACGGCGGTGCTGTTGTATGAACTGGAGAGTTCTAAAAAGGCGTTAGCCCGGTTCCGCCGTCTTGGGATCGGCCGGGGCTCTGGGCGGAGCAGGAAGAGGCGTCTCGTTGTTCTGCGTCACGGTAAGCCGCGACGACCAGATTCTCTCAAGGACAGGACCGGCGATGATCCCGGCAACGAATGCAAAGGCCACGACGATCAGACCAATCCGGCCGCAAAGGCTCAGCATATCCTTGAATGCCATAAACCTTCCTCCCGTCTTCCTTAACGAAAGAATCCTAGGGGAGCTTTTCGCCGTAGCCAATAGACCAAAGCATAATTTGCAGCGACGACAGCGTGATGCCGGTTGAACAATGCTCGGCAACGCAAGGGAAAAGAATGCCTTTTCTGACTGAAGCGCCGCGTAATATTTTAGCTGGATTCGATGGCATGCCCTTCTTCACGCCATATCGTAACGTGGTATAGCGTTATCTTCGAGTAGCATCGTTTCAACGCCGGGGGGTCTTTCATTGATCGCGCGCCGGACTCGGCCGCGACTTGATCCATCGCGACAAATCTGAACATTTCGGACGCACTCGAATTGAACACGGGTTCATCGGATCTCGCACATGCCCGCTTCCGCCAGCTATCGCGCCTCGACACGCCACCGGGACCTCGGCTCCGATTTCTATGACCTCGTCCGGCCGGCGGAGTTTCCGCAGCACATCCTGCGGTACCGGAACCACCGCTGGGCCGAGCGGGTGGGGCTTGGATCTCTCGACGACGAAGAATGGATCGACCATTTCGGACGCTTCGTGCCGCTTCCAGCGAGCTTCGAACAGCCCCTCGCCTTGCGCTACCACGGCCATCAGTTCCGAACCTACAATCCACATCTGGGCGACGGACGCGGCTTTCTCTTCGCGCAACTCCATGATGTTCAGGACGGCAGGCTTCTCGACCTCGGCACCAAAGGCAGCGGGCAGACGCCTTGGTCGCGCCACGCCGATGGCCGCCTGACCCTGAAGGGCGGCGTTCGGGAAATCCTGGCAACGGAAATGCTCGAAGCGCTTGGAGTTGAGACGTCCAAGTCCTTCAGCCTGATCGAAACCGGCGAGGAACTCGAGCGCGGCGACGAACCCTCGCCCACCCGCTCGTCGGTCCTGGTTCGCCTCAGCCATTCGCACATTCGCATCGGAACGTTCCAGCGGCTGCTCTACCTGGATGAGACCGACAACCTCCGAAAGCTCCTCGACTACACCATCCAAATCTACTTGCCTCAGACGTGGCGCGATGATGAACCCGGCCGCGCCGTCGCCTTCCTGGAAGAGGTGTGCCGACGCGTGGCCCGCATGGGCGCGCAATGGATGGCGGCGGGCTTCGTGCACGGCGTGCTCAACACCGACAACATCAACGTCACGGGAGAAAGCTTCGATTACGGTCCCTGGCGCTTCCTGCCCGTCTACGAGCCCGGATTCACGGCTGCTTATTTCGACGAGACGGGCCTTTACGCTTTCGGCCGGCAGCCCGACACACTGCTGTGGAATCTGTATCGTCTCGCGGAATGCCTTCTGCCCCTGGCGCCGCAGGCGGAGCTCGAGAAAGCGCTCGCCACCTTCGAGCCTGCGCTCCACCGCGAATTTCCGAGCGCGATCCTGCGTCGTCTCGGCCTGCAATCGAAGAGCTTCGAGCAGGATGGGATCCTGGCCAAATCCCTATGGACGTTTCTGCACGAGAGCAAAGCCCCCTTCGAGCAGACGTTCTTCGACTGGTATGGCGGGCTCCTGAGTGCGCATCGCGCGGAGAAGAACTCATCTGCGCCTTTCTACGCACAACCCTCATTCGAGCCTGTCCGCGATGCTCTCGCAAGCTTCGAACCGGCTACCCGGCTTCAGCTCGCGCATCCGTATTTCGCGCGTCCCGCACCTTGCACGATGCTGATCGACGAGGTCGAGGCGCTCTGGGCTCCGATCGCAGCCGAGGACGACTGGATGCCTTTCCAGACGAAGCTCACCGAGATCCGCAGCATGGCCCAGGCCTATGGGGCGGAATCCGCATAGGGACTGCCGAAGCCAAGCTCGGCTACTCGGGCCCTTCGCGTGAAAGCCTAAGCTTCAAAATGGTTCCCTTTCCTAGGGAGAGAAATTTTGCCTTTATAACGGAACGCGATTCCTGAACCTGCGTCTTATAGCCAAGCGAGCCGCCTTGCGCCGGCTCATCATCAGAAATGGCTATATGTAGGTGAACACGATGCAGCGTTCATACGCTCTTGCTTTGTCCAGCGCGGCCCTTCTCCTTGCGCTTGGAACTTCGTCCAGCGCCCAAAGCATCAGAGCGGGGCAGCAATGCGTCCCCGCGGTCGCTGATGCCTCCATGTATCACAACTGCCGACTTCACATCGTGCAAGGTCAGGAGACCTGCCGCTGTGCCGTTCGGCCTCAAGCCCTGCGCCGAATGGACCGACCTGCGGCCCCATACGGCAGCGTCACCGGGTCGATCAGCAACGGCCCTGCGGCCGTCCTTGGGTTCACGAGTTCGGACCGCAATGCCTCCGGCGCAGTCGGCAGCAATTCTCTCGGCAGCGGTACTCTCGGCACCGGCACTACCGGGAGCATCGGCGGCGGCTCGAGTTCGAGCCGCGGGGCTGCTGCGGCAGGCACGGAGGCCTCGGGTACGAGCGGCAGTCGCAGCGGCGGTAATGGAGCCGGTGCAGTTGGTTCGAACGACAGCGTCAGCGGAATTGGCGGAACAGGGAGCGGAACCGTCAGCGCCGGAAGTGGAGGCGTCGGAACCGGCAGCGTTGGCCCTGCGACAGGCAATGGCGGCGGCCGCGGCAATAACGGTCAGGGGAATGGAAACGGCAATGCCGGCGGTCATGGCAATAACGGGCACGGCAATGACGACGACGGCAACGACTCGTCCAATCCCGGTCGCTCCAACAATGGCGATGGGACCGACCAAGACGGTCCCGCAGGAAATGGTGGCGGCCACGGGAATGGCGGTGGCAAGCGCTAACGTCACCTGAGTTGAAAGGCGTTCCCTGGCCACGTCTCGTGGCCAGGGAATTTGTCGATGGAGTCAGATCCCTGATTGGCGTCCCCGACCATGGCCTGAAGCGGCAGCCCTCTTCCTAACCGGCCAAGAGGACGATTCCAGCGACTGCGACCGCCGCGCCGGCCAAGCGACTGGCATGCGCCTGACGGGCGGTCAGCAATCCCAACGCTATGCCGAGTCCATGCAGCCCCATGCTCGCCAGAGCGAAGCCGGCGCTGTACAGCGCAGCGCCGGCTTCGGCCGGAATCTCAGCACCATGGGCATAACCGTGGAAAATGGCGAAGAGCCCGACGAGCGCCATCGCCGCTCCGACAGGCCATGCCCATCCCAGCGATACGACCGCGCCGAGCACGACGACGGAAGCGGCAATCCCGATCTCGACCGCGGGGATCCCGACGCCGGCGAGGCCCATCAGGCCGCCGACCAGCATCATCCCCACGAAGCTTGCGGGCAGCGCCCACAGGGCACGCCCTCCGAGCAAGGTCGCAAAGAGGCCGACGCTCACCATGGCGAGAACATGGTCCAGGCCTCCCATCGGATGCGAGATGCCTGCGAGAAGGCCGGAAGCGGTGTCGTGGCCCGTGTGGGCCAGGGCAGGCGTGGCTGCCGCGAGCAGCAGCATGGTGGCAATGGAGCGTGTGAACATGGCGCGCTTCTCCTTCAGTTCGCCGCGGACAGGCCGCCGGCCTGTTCGATGAAAGCCGCGATGGCGTCGACCCCAACGCCATCGCGGATATTGCTGAACACGTAGGGTCGCTGGCCCCGCATTCGCTTCGTGTCCTCCTCCATGATCGACAGATCTGCACCGACATACGGCGCGAGGTCGATCTTGTTCACCACCAGGAGATCGGATCGCGTAATGCCGGGACCGCCCTTGCGCGGGATCTTCTCGCCACCGGCGACGTCGATGACGTAGATCGTCAGATCGGCGAGCTCGGGCGAGAAAGTCGCCGCCAGATTGTCGCCCCCGGATTCCACCAATACGATGTCGAGATCCGGAAAGCGCTTGCGCATGGTCGCGATGGCCGCAAGGTTGATCGAGGCGTCCTCACGAATGGCCGTGTGAGGGCACCCGCCCGTCTCCACGCCCATGATGCGTTCTTCCGGAAGCGCCCCTGCGACAGTGAGGAGCCGCGCATCCTCCTTGGTATAGATGTCGTTGGTGATCGCGCAGATGTCGTAGCGTGCCCGGAGCGTCTTGCAGAGCGCTTCCATCAAGGCCGTCTTGCCGGAGCCGACCGGCCCGCCGATGCCGACGCGAAGGGGTCCCGTGTGAGATGTCATGAGCGAAAGAGCCTCGTATACTGGTTTTCATGATGGAATGAGCCTAGATCGGCGCGGAAGGTCGAGCCGCCGATATCGTCGAGCGCCAGGTTCATCCCCTGCCGCGCGATATCCTGCACGATCTCGGCCAATGCAGCAGAGACGCGGATGCCCGCCGTCTGCCCGATGGGCGCGAGTCGGATGGCGGCGGAGACGAGCGTCTGCACGAGCCCGAAGAGGTAGGCCTGCGTCGTGATCGGCAAGGGAACACCATGGGCTGCCGCCGCCATGCCAATCGCGACGGGAAAGGCAACGTCTCCTTCGAGCCCGAACAGGCGCGGCGAAGGCCATGCGGCGAGCGTCGCATCGAGGAAGCTGCGTCCCTGCTGGCTGGTTTCGAGATGGAGTTCGGCGGATGGCGCGAGGGCGAGAGCGAGTTCGTTCACTGTCTCAAGGGCTTCATGGTCGCCTTGCTCGACGGCACGATAGGCGTGGTTCAGGAGAATGGCATCGTTGCGCCCGAGTCCGAGCATGAGCAGATCGGTCAACCATGCGACGAGACTTGCTTCATCGCTCACGTCACCGGCTTCCACGGCCCATTCCAACGTGTGCGAATAGGCATAGCAGCCGACCGGATAGGAGGGCGAGAGCCACGCGAAAAGCGGCAGGATCGCCGCCTCTCCTCTCCATCCCGGCGTTTTCGGGGAACCGTCATCCATGACCGTGCCTATGGTGGTGAGAAGGCCCGCCATGCTCGTGATGGTGATAGGCACCGCGCACGGGCCGGAAGGGGCGCTCGACGATCTCGACCTTGGCGCCGAGCCCCAGCAGCATATCGACCAGCACATGGTCGTAGGCGATGTAGATCGCCTCTCGTGCGATCTCCGCCGGGACATGCCGATTTCCGATGTGCCAGGCAACGGTCAGGAGGTCGAGCGGATCCTCCGTCGTGATCTCCACGAGCTTTTCCGGTGCGGCCCGAACCTCGACGAGCCAGCCGCTTTCGAGCCGGATGGCGTCGCCGTCCTCCAGCACATCTGCCTTGTCGAGATCGAGCAGGAAGGCGGTCCCGCCATCGGCATTGAGCATGATGCGGCGGCGGTGCCTGTCGCCATGATCCAGGGTGATGACGTCGACGATGCGATCCTGCTCGACGGCATCTCGGCGGATGATGGATGTGGCGCGGATCATGTCAGAACAGGAAATAGCGTTGGGCCATGGGAAGAACCTTCGCGGGCTCGCAAACGAGCAGCTCGCCGTCGGCGCGGACGTCGTAGGTTTCGGGATCGACCTCGATCATGGGCGTCGCATCGTTGAGCACCATGTCCTTCTTGCCGATCCCGCCACGCACGTTCTCGACGGCGACGAGTTTCTTCTGAACGCCGAGCTTTGCCGCCAGGCCGTTCTCCACTGCTGCCTTCGACACGAACGTGAGCGAGGTCGTGGAAAGCGCCCGGCCGTAGGCGCCGAACATCGGCCGATAATGCACCGGCTGCGGCGTCGGGATCGAGGCATTGGGATCGCCCATGAGGGCCGCCGCGATGGCGCCGCCTTTGAGCACGAGATCGGGCTTCACGCCGAAGAAGGCCGGCGTCCAGACCACGAGATCGGCGAGCTTGCCGACCTCGACCGACCCGATATGCCTGGATACTCCATGGGCGATGGCCGGATTGATCGTGTATTTCGCGACGTAACGGCGGGCCCGAAAATTGTCGTTGTCGCCGGCCTCGCCGGGCAAAGCGCCGCGCTGCACCTTCATCTTGTGCGCCGTCTGCCACGTGCGGATGATGACCTCGCCGACGCGGCCCATCGCCTGGCTGTCGGAGGACATCATCGAGAGCGCCCCGATATCGTGCAGGATGTCCTCCGCCGCGATGGTCTCCTTGCGGATGCGGCTCTCGGCGAAGGCGAGATCCTCAGGGATCGACGGCGAAAGATGGTGACAGACCATGAGCATGTCGAGATGCTCGTCGATGGTGTTCACCGTATAAGGGCGCGTCGGGTTGGTGGAGGACGGCAGGACGTTAGGCAGGCCCGCCACCTTGATGATGTCCGGCGCATGGCCACCGCCCGCTCCCTCGGTATGGAAGGCGTGGATCGTCCGACCCTTGAACGCCGCGATGGTATCCTCGACGAAACCGGATTCATTGAGCGTGTCGGTGTGGATCATCACCTGCACGTCATAGGCATCGGCGACGGAAAGGCAGCAATCGATTGCCGCCGGAGTCGTACCCCAATCCTCGTGCAGCTTCAGCGCGCAGGCACCGGCCTCGACCATCTCCACCAGAGCGTCCGGCTTCGAGGCATTGCCCTTGCCCGTGAAGGCAAGATTCATCGGGAAGGCGTCGGCCGCCTCGATCATGCGGGCTATATGCCATGGTCCCGGCGTGCAGGTGGTCGCGAAGGTGCCCGTCGCAGGACCGGTTCCACCACCCAGCATCGTGGTGATGCCGGACATGAGCGCCTCCTCGATCTGCTGCGGACAGATGAAGTGGATATGGGAGTCGAAGCCGCCGGCCGTGATGATCTTGCCCTCGCCGGCGATGATCTCCGTACCCGGTCCGATGATGATGTCGACATTGGGCTGCACGTCCGGATTGCCCGCCTTGCCGATGGCGGCGATCAGCCCTCCCCTGATGCCGATATCGGCCTTCACGATTCCCCAATGGTCGAGAATCACCGCATTGGTGATGACCGTGTCGAACGCCCCCTCGGCGCGTGTCGTCTGCGCCTGCCCCATCCCGTCGCGGATCACCTTGCCGCCGCCGAACTTCACCTCCTCGCCATAGGTGGTGAAGTCTCTCTCCACTTCGATCACGAGAGCCGTGTCGGCGAGGCGAATGCGGTCCCCCGTTGTCGGGCCGAACATGTCCGCATAGCCGGATCGCGGCAGGGAGGCTGGCTTTCTTGCATTCGACATCACAGCGCTCCCATCACACCCTGGCGGAACCCATAGACCTCGCGCTTGCCGGACAGCGGGACCAGCACCACCTCACGCGTGGCGCCGGGCTCGAACCGCACCGCCGTACCGGGCGCGATGTCGAGCCGCATGCCGCGGGCCTTCTCGCGATCGAAGGACAGGGCCGGGTTGGTCTCGAAGAAATGGTAATGGCTGCCGACCTGAATCGGCCGGTCGCCCGTGTTGGCGACCGTGAGAACGGTGCGCTCGGCTCCTTCGTTGAACACGATCTCGCCCTCCTGCGCGGTCACTTCGCCGGGCACATCCTTCGAGGCCGCGCCACGGATCGGATGATGCACGGTCACGAGCTTGGTTCCGTCGGGAAAGGTCGCCTCCACCTGCACGTCATGGATCATCTCGGCGATACCTTCCATCACCTGGTCGGCGGTGATGACATGGGCGCCGACCTCCATCAGCTCGGCGACGGAACGCCCGTCGCGCGCGCCCTCGACAACCGTATCGGTGATGAGGGCGATGGCTTCCGGGTGATTGAGTTTCACGCCGCGCTCCAGCCGCCGGCGCGCGACCATGGCCGCCATGGCGATCAGGAGCTTGTCTTTTTCACGGGGAGTGAGTTGCATGGTTCGACCCTAGCTGAGCCAGACACGAGGCAAGGGCTCGCCGCGAAAGGCGAGCAGGAACGGGATTACGGCAGTGCGGAGCGCTTCGACCTTCATCGCGCAGAAGCGGACGGCGAGAAGGCCGTTCCATGCGCTGGCGGCGGCATCGCAGCCATCGACGGAAGCGAGATGCTCGCGCACCGCGTCCAGGCGCGCTTCCGCATCGGGCGCCGCGTGGATCAACGTGGCGAAGGCACGGGCTCCCTTGCCGACGACGGGCTTCTGAAGAAGACGATCGATCGGGCCGTCGAGCCGCAGGGTATCGGCATAGACGAGGCGCCCTCCTCGACGAATGCGCCAGCGATCCTCGAACAATCCGTCCACGATGCTCTCCGCCCGCGCCTCGCGCCCGAACACGACGGCCTCGAACAAGGTCAGGCTCGCATTCGCGGTCATTTCGGCAGAGAGGCTCCGGCGAAGGCGCGCCTTGTCGAACAGGATCGTTTCCTGCGGCAGCCAATCGAGCCGCGCCTCGGCCGCCACTTTCAGATCGACTGCGAGTTCGGCCACCGGACCGTCCGAGCGATAGACCTTCTCGGCCGCCGGTGTCGCCACCGTGACGGCCGCGCCGGACCGCGCCTCGATCTGGACGGCAAAGCGGTCGCCGCAGGCGATGCCGCCTGCCGTGTTGACGAGAACGGCATCGAGCCCGCTCCCCCGGCTCTTGGGCAGCCTGATCCGCATGGATCCGCTCTCTTCGATCCGCATGGGCCGCGTGCGGCCATCCAGGCCGGCTGCGCTGAACGCAACCCGCCCGACCGCTCGCTGACGCTGTCGATCGATGGATGGGGAGACGCCATCAAATGGCCAAGCGCTGACGGACATCATCTCCCTCAAGCGCCAAGCGGTCGCCGTGCTGGACAATCTCGCCGCGCTCCATCACCACGAACCGGTCGGCCAGATCGCGGGCGAAGTCGAAATACTGCTCGACCAGAAGGATGGCCATATCCTTCCGATCACGCAAGTAGGTTATCGCTCGGCCGATATCCTTGATGATGGAGGGCTGGATGCCTTCAGTGGGCTCGTCGAGCACGAGCAGGCGCGGCCGCGTGACCAGGGCCCGCCCGATGGCCAGTTGCTGCTGCTGGCCGCCGGAGAGATCGCCACCGCGCCGGCCCAACATGGATTTCAGGACCGGAAACAGATCGAACACCTCCTCAGGGATCGTCCTCTCGCCACGCTTCAGGGGGGCAAATCCCGTCTCGAGATTTTCCTTCACGGTCAGCAGTGGAAAGATCTCGCGGCCCTGCGGGACATAGGCGATCCCGAGCGCCGCGCGCTCGAAGGGCTTGAGGCGGGCGATATCGCGGCTTTCGAAATGGATGCTTCCGCTCGCAATCGGGCGCTGCCCGGTGATGGCGCGCAGCAACGACGTCTTGCCGACGCCGTTCCGGCCGAGCACGCAGGTGACCTCGCCGATGGAGGCGCTGACGGAGACGCCGCGCAGGGCCTGCGCGGCACCGTAATAGAGAGAAAGGTTCTCGACAGAGAGCATCGTCATCGTCCCAGATAAACCTCGACGACCCGCTCGTTCGCGCTCACCGCATCGAGCGTGCCTTCGGCGAGCACGGAGCCTTCGTGAAGGCAGGTGACCTTCACGTCGAGGTCGCGCACGAAGGTCATGTCGTGCTCCACAACGATGACGGCCTGCGTCTTCGCGATGTCGCGCAGGAGATCGGCCGTATCGGCGGTCTCCTGATCGGTCATGCCGGCAGCGGGCTCGTCGATCAGCAGGAGCTTCGGCTGTTGCGCCAGCAGCATGCCGATCTCCAGCCATTGCTTCTGGCCGTGGGACAGTTCTCCCGCCTTGCGGTGACGATGCGCAGTCAGGCGCACCCGCTCAAGAAGGGCGTCGATGCGCTCGCGCTCCCGGGCGGTGCGCCGCGACAGCAGCGTGGCAAAGGCCGAACGGTTCTCCTTGAGGGCGAGCAGGATGTTGTCCTCGACGCTGTGCATCTCGAACACGGTCGGCGTCTGGAACTTGCGGCCGATCCCGAGTTCGGCGATCGCCGCCTCGTCGAGCGCCGTCAGGTCGTGCGTGCCCTCGAACAGGGCGGTGCCCTCGTTCGGACGGGTCTTGCCGGTGATCACGTCCATCATCGTGGTCTTGCCCGCACCGTTGGGGCCGATGATGGCGCGCATCTCCGCGTGATCGACCGCGAGAGACAGGGCATTCAAGGCCCGGAAGCCGTCGAAGGACACGGAGACATTGTCGAGATAGAGAAGCGTCGGGGTGATGGGTGCCGCCATGGTCTACTCCGCCGCCTGCGAGACCGTCTCGGGCACCGGCCGGGACTTCATCCTCCGGGCGGCGCCCGTCCAGAGATCCGTGGCGGCGCCTAGGATCCCGCGCGGCATCAGGAGCGTGACGAAGACGAAGAGGCCACCGAGGGCGAAGAGCCAGAATTCCGGCAGCACGCCCGTGAACCAGGTCTTGCCCGCATTCACCAGGAACGCACCGAGAATGGGGCCGGCCAGCGTTCCACGGCCGCCGACCGCCACCCAGATGACCAACTCGATCGAATTGGCCGGCGCGAACTCGCTCGGATTGATGATGCCGACCTGCGGCACGTAGAGCGCGCCCGCAACACCCGCCAGCATGGCCGAGAGCGTGAAGACGGCGAGCTTGTAGTGCTCGACGCGATAGCCGAGGAAGCGCGTGCGGCTCTCCGCGTCGCGAACTGCGACGAGCACCTTGCCGAACTTCGAATTGACCACCCAACGGCATAGCAGATAGCCGCCGGCCAGCGCCCCCACGGACAGGACGAAGAGGACGATGCGCGTCGAGGCGGACTGAATTGGGAAGCCGAGGATGTCCTTGAAGTCGGTCAATCCGTTATTGCCACCGAAGCCCATGTCGTTGCGAAAGAAAGCGAGCATCAGAGCGAAGGTCATGGCCTGCGTGATGATGGAAAGGTAGACGCCGGTCACGCGCGAGCGGAAGGCGAACCATCCGAACACGAAGGCCAGAAGTCCCGGCACGATGAGCACCATGAGGGCTGCGAACGGAAACCAGTCGAAACCCTGCCAGAACCAAGGCAGCTCCTTCCAGTTCAGGAACACCATGAAGTCAGGAAGGATCGGATCGGCATAAACTCCGCGCGGACCGATCTGGCGCATGAGGTACATGCCCATCGCATAGCCCCCGAGCGCGAAGAAGGCGCCATGCCCGAGAGAGAGAATGCCGCAGAAACCCCAGATCAGATCGACCGAGAGCGCCAGCAGGGCAAAACAGACATACTTGCCGATGAGCGGCACGAGATGGTCCGACAGGTGGAGCGGCGATCCCGGCGCAACGGCCACGTTCAGGACCGGCACCAGAATGGCGGCCGCTCCGAGCAGGAGGAGGACGATGATGCTATGGCGATCGAGCACCGATTGCGTTGTCATGCTTCGACCGCCCTGCCTTTGAGCGCGAAGAGACCGCGCGGACGCCTCTGGATGAAGAGAATGATCGCGATGAGCAGGACGATCTTGCCGAGCACCGCGCCCGCATAGGGTTCGAGGAGCTTGTTGGCGACGCCGAGCGTCATCGCACCGACCAGCGTGCCCCAGAGATTTCCGACGCCGCCGAACACGACCACCATGAAGCTGTCGATGATGTAGCCCTGCCCGAGATTGGGGCTGACGTTGTCGATCTGCGAGAGCGCCACGCCGGCAATTCCGGCGACGCCGGATCCGAGCCCGAAGGCCAGGGCATCGATGCGGTTGGTCCTGATGCCCATGGAGCCCGCCATGCGCCGGTTCTGCGTGACGGCGCGGACATAGAGGCCGAGCGCGGTGTAGCGCAGCACGAGGAGCAGAGCCGTGGAGACCGCGAAGGCGAAGACCACGATGGCGATGCGGTTATAGGTGAGGCTCAAGCCCCCGATCTCCAGCGCGCCGCTCATCCAGGCGGGCGTGCCGACCTCGCGGTTGGTGGGGCCGAAGATCGTGCGCACACCCTGCTGAAGAATGAGGGACAGTCCCCATGTGGCCAGAAGCGTTTCGAGCGGCCGGCCATACAGGAAGCGGATCACCGTCCGCTCGATGAGAATGCCGATCAGCCCGGCCACCAGGAAGGCGAGCGGCAGCGCGATGAAGAGCGATGCGCCGAAAAGGCCGGGAGCGTGGTTTCGGATCACCTCCTGCACGAGGAAGGTCGTGTAGGCTCCGATCATGACCATCTCGCCATGGGCCATGTTGATGACGCCCATCGTGCCGAAGGTGATGGAGAGACCGATCGCGGCCAGCAGCAGGACCGACCCGAGGGAGATCCCGTACCAGACGTTCTGCACGCCGTTCCAGAGCGCAAGCCGGGAGCGAATGCCGTCGACGGCCTTGCTCGCGGCATCGGATACCTCCGTGGGCGTTCCGGATGGCAGGGAGGACAGGAGCGCCAGCGCCTCCTGGTCGCCACGGGCGCGCAGGGTTTCGATGGCGGCGAGCTTGTCGGCCGTTGAAACATCGGCTTTGCCGAGGAGAACGGCCGCGCGGGCGCTTTCGAGCGCCTCTCTCACGCGAGCGTCGCTCTCCTGGGCGATGGCCCGCTCGAGGGTCGGAAGCGCCGCTGCATCGCGCGAGCGGAAGACCGCGCGGGCGGCATCGAGCCGTATGTCGGACTGCGGGCTGAGCAACGTCATGCTGCCGAGCGCGGCTTCGACGGCGCGGCGGACACGATTGTTGACCCGCACCGGCTTGGCACCCGCAGGAGGTGCGACCGCCTGCCCTGTCGCGGCATCGACGAACCCGCCTGCGGCCTCGCGGATATAGACCCGGCCCGCAGCGGCCATCAGCCGTCCGTCGCGCAGGGCTTCGACGAGGCTCATGGCCTGCGTATAGCCGCTGGTCGCGACGGCGCCGATCGCCGCCTCTGTATCGGCATAGCTGTCGGTCGCGAATTTGGGCAGGGCGTCCTCATAGGGGCCAGCCATGGCGGCCGACATCGTCCCGATGAGCAGAACGATGGCCTGCAGAATGCTGCGCAAGCTGGTCATGCGATCACTTCGAACGGAGGATTGGGCGAGGACGGCCCGCAGGCCGCCCTCGTTGGAATGCGTGCCTAGATCACGCGCCGCACTTCTTCGTGACGGTGTTGTAGTTGCCGCACTTGAGATCCTTCCAGTCGGCGATCAGGTCCTTCGAGCCTTCGAGATACTTCGACCAGGCATCGCCCGGGACGAGCGCATCCGTCTGAGAGACGGTTTCGAACTGCCCGTCCTCCTTGATCTCGCCGATGAGAACCGGCTTGGTGATGTGATGGTTCGGGAGCATCTTGGAAACGCCGCCGGTCAGGTTCGGAACCTCGACACCCACGATGGCGTCGATCACCTTGTCGGGATCCGTGCTGCCGGCCTTCTCGACAGCCTTCACCCACATGTTGAAGCCGATCACGTGCGCTTCCATCGGGTCGTTGGTGACGCGCTTGTCGTTCTTGGTGAAGGCTTTCCATTTCTCGATGAAGGCCTTGTTCTCGGGCGTGTCGACGGACTGGAAGTAGTTCCAGGCGGCAAGGTGCCCGACGAGCGGCTTGGTGTCGATGCCGGCAAGCTCTTCTTCGCCGACGGAGAAGGCCACGACCGGGATGTCCGTCGCCTTCACGCCCTGGTTGGCGAGTTCCTTGTAGAACGGCACGTTGGCATCGCCATTGATGGTGGAGACGACGGCCGTCTTCTTGCCGGCCGAGCCGAACTTCTTGATGTCGGCCACGATGGTCTGCCAATCGGAATGACCGAAGGGCGTGTAGTTGATCATGATGTCCTCGGACTTCACGCCCTTGGACTTCAAGTAGGCTTCGAGAATCTTGTTGGTTGTGCGCGGATAGACATAGTCGGTGCCGGCGAGGACCCAGCGCTCGACCTTTTCCTCCTTGGCGAGATAGTCGACGGCCGGAATGGCCTGCTGGTTCGGCGCGGCGCCCGTGTAGAACACATTCCGTTCGCTTTCCTCGCCCTCGTATTGCACGGGATAGAAGAGGATGCTGTTGAGTTCCTTGAACACCGGCAGCACGGATTTGCGGGACACGGAGGTCCAGCATCCGAACACGGCCGCGACCTTGTTCTGGCTGATCAGCTCGCGGGCCTTTTCGGCGAAGAGAGGCCAGTTGGACGCGGGATCGACGACGACCGCCTCGAGCTTCTTGCCGAGCAGACCGCCCTTCTTGTTCTGCTCGTCGATGAGCATCAGCATGACGTCCTTCAACGTCGTCTCACTGATCGCCATCGTGCCGGACAGAGAGTGCAGAACACCGACCTTGATCGTCTCCTGCGCTTGCGCCGTTCCCATGACAGCGCCGGAGACCAGCGCGGCGGAGGCCAGCGCCATCAGGTGTCTGCGGGTCATCTTCAACATCGACATAGGTCCTCTCCCTTGGCCGCCCTGTTTCAGGTGCAACACCGGTCGATTACGCAAGAACCATGCCAGGTCGAATAATGCCTTATGCTTCAGATCGGGCTGACTTCTATCCCAGGCACCGACGGAGACACATTCAGACGCCACATGCACGAAAAAACGGCACAGGCTTAAGAATAAGGCTGCAACGTCGTGTCAGCATCGACCATTCGTCGATCAGGTTGAACGAAAAATGGGCTGAACATCGCCCAGCCCATTGTTACAGATTTCCATTGTGAGCAGGAACTACGCGAGTGCGGTCCGGCAGGCACGCTCGTAGACTTCCTGATACCGGGAGGCGGACCGGTCCCAACCGTGCGGCCTGCTCATCGCAGCCCTTCGCATAGCCGTGAGGCGAGATCCCGAGCGGAATGTTTCGAGACCTCTTCTGATGGCATCCATGAAGCGACCGAGTGAAGGCTCGCCGAACAGGAACCCGTTGATGCCGTCCTCGATCGTATCCGCAAGTCCGCCGGTTCGATGCGCAATCGGCAGGGAGCCGAAACGCTGCGCGTACATCTGGCTCAGACCACAGGGCTCGAAGCGGGACGGCATGAGCAGGAAGTCGCTGCCCGCATACATGCGCCGGGCATCACCCTCATCGTAACCGATCTTCACGCCGACGGAACCGGGATGACGGCTCGCGAGCGCCTGCAATTCGGATTCGAAGCGCGGCTCGCCCTGGCCGATGACCGCGATCTGCCCGCCCTGCGAAACGATGGTTTCGGCCGCCGAGATGGCAAGATCGACGCCTTTCTGGTGAACCAGCCGCGAAACGACCGCGAAGAGCGGCCCGTTCGACAGGGCAAGGCCGAAATTCTCGCGGACATTGTCGGCATTGATGCGCTTGCCGCGCCAGTTCTCCGCCGAGAAAGGGCTCACCAGATAGGGATCCCGGCTCGGGTCCCAGCTCTCGTCGATGCCGTTGATGATGCCGTCCAGTCGGCCCTGTTCGGCGCAGGTCCGCAGCAAGCCGTCGAGACCGCAGCCGAATTCCGGCCGCGTGATCTCCTGGGCATAGGTCGAGCTGACCGTCGTGATGTGGGACGAGTAATAGATGCCTGCCTTCAGGAAGGAGAGCTTGCCGTAGAACTCGACGCCGTTGATCTGGAACGCCGCGTCGGGAATACCGAGATGGGACATCCGGCTGCGATCGAAGTTGCCCTGATAGGCAAGGTTGTGAATCGTCAGGATGGTTGGAATGTGCTGTCCGCGCCAAGCCAGATAAGCCGATGCGAGACCCGACGGCCAATCATTGAGATGCATAAGGTCGGCACGCCAGAGGGGATCGCCGCTGCCGCAAGCGATATCCGCTGCGGCAAGGCCGAGGCGTGCGAAACGAATGTCGTTGTCGCTCCAGTCCATGCCGAAGCCGTCGACATAAGGCGAGCCGTCGCGGTCATAGAGTTCCGGGCAGAGCAGAACATAGACCGTCAGACCGTCCTGCGTCGTGCCGCGCCCCAGGCCGCAGGCGGGGATCCCGAAGGAGGCAGGCAGGCGGGCAATCTCTTCCACCGGTCCGATCTGCGACAGAACCTGACGATAGCCCGGGATGAGAATGCGCACGTCGTATTGGCGCCGGAGAGCGCGCGGGAGCGCCGCGGAGACCTCGCCCAGGCCACCGGCCTTGATGTAGTCGGCAATTTCGGACGTAACGAATAGAATGGACTGACGACGTTTCACGGAAACGGACGACGGAACCATGTCCTGCAATTCGGCATGCGCCGTCGTCGGGAGAGCCGCATCGGCTTCCAGTTCAAATGATTCCAGCATGTTCGCTCAGCGGCGCAATCCCCAGCGACCCCCGCGCCATAGGCAGTCGCGCTGTTTAACTCGCTGCCCCCGGAACGGGTTCCGTCGAAATTTCAGAAAATTTTCGGGTACCTCGAACTGAGCGGACGGCCGAGCTTTTCCGGGCATGGCGAACGTTGCATGGAATCCGAGCTTGGCTGTTTTTTTAGTACCGGCTGGAACATTGCCTTAAGATGCTCGTTCGCAAGTGCTTCCATGAAGAGATTCCGGGGATCCGATGCGGCGCGTTCACTCCATGCCCTTTGGGGCAGAGATAACCTCCGATGGCATTCGCTTTGCCTTGTGGGCGCCGACGGCGCGCGAGGTGAGCCTTGTGCTCGACGATGGGGAACACTCACTCAGCAAGGACAGCGACGGCTGGTACCGCCATGTCTCCGGATCTGCGCGAGCCGGAAGCCGCTACGGCTACAGGATCGACGGCGATATCGTCGTGCCCGATCCGGCATCCCGCTTCCAACCCGACGATGTCCATGGGCTCAGCCTCGTGGTCGATCCGCAATCCTATGATTGGTCCGACGCCTCCTGGGCGGGCCGCCCCTGGGAAGAGACCGTCCTCTATGAGGTCCACGTGGGAACGGCCACGCCGGAAGGCACCTATGCGGGCCTGATGGGCAAGCTCGAAGCGTTAAGAGACCTTGGCGTGACGGCCATTGAACTCATGCCGATCGGCGAGTTCCCGGGTCATCGCAATTGGGGGTACGATGGCGTCCTGCCCTATGCACCGGACGCCGCCTACGGAAGCCCGGAGGATCTCAAGCGTCTGGTCGAGCGCGCGCACGAACTCGGACTCATGGTGTTCCTCGATGTGGTCTACAACCATTTCGGGCCTTCCGGAAACTATCTCCATGCCTACGCCAAGACCTTCTTCACCGAACGCCACCCGACGCCCTGGGGCGCCGGCATCAACGTGGATGGCGAAGGCGCGGGCGTGGTGCGTGACTTTTTCTTCCACAACGCGCTCTACTGGTTGCAGGAGTTCCACTTCGACGGGCTTCGCTTCGACGCCGTCCATGCCATCACGGATGACGGTCGGCCGCACTTCATCGAGGAGCTGGCGAACCGCATCAGGCAGGCCATTCCCGACCGCCATGTTCACCTGGTGCTCGAAAACGAAGCCAATCAGGCGCGCTGGCTCGATCGCGGCGAGACACGACAGCCGAAGCTCCATACGGCGCAGTGGGCGGACGACATCCACAATTCCTGGCACGCGCTCCTGACCGGAGAGAACGAGGGCTATTACGAGGATTATGCGAACAAGCCGCTCCAGCACCTCGGCCGGTCGCTGGCGGAAGGCTTCGCCTATCAGGGCGATCCGTCGCCGCACAAGGAGGGCGTCCTTCGCGGCGAGCCGTCGGGGCATCTTCCACCCAGCGCCTTCGTGGCCTTCCTGCAGAACCACGACCAGATCGGCAACCGCGCCTTCGGCGAGCGCCTTGCGCATCTGATCCCACCCGAGCGCCTCGAACTCGCGCAAGCCATCTTCCTGCTCTCGCCGCAGATCCCTTTGCTGTTCATGGGCGAGGAATGGGCCGCATCGACGCCGTTCCAGTTCTTCGTCGACTTCGAGAGCGAACCGGACCTGGCCGAAGCCGTTCGGGATGGGCGGCGGGGCGAGTTCAAGCGCTTCAAGGCGTTCACGGATCCGGAAATGTCACAGAGGATTCCCGACCCGACGGACCGAACGACCTTCGAGCGATCCAGGATCGACTGGACGGAGGTGGAGCGTTCGCCGCATCGCGAGGTCCTGTCACGGACCCGTCATCTTCTCGACATCAGGCGCAGTGAAATCGTTCCGTTGCTCAAAAGCGATTATCGCGGTTCGCAATATAAGGTGTCCTCGGAGAACACGCTCGACGTCAGCTGGCGCTTCGCCGGGAGCACGCTCCGTCTTCTCGCGAATTTCGGCGGCGCTCTCATGACCATACCCGTCGAGGGCAATGCTCGCGCACTCTGGGCGAGCCCCGGCATCGATGTCAGCAGCGCAGATCTTCAACTCACGCCCTGGTCGGGCATCATCTTGAAAGGACAATCGGCATGAGCAAGCTGGACGCTCTCTTGGAGCGCATGGCCGCCCTTGTCGGTATTTCTCCGGACTACACCGATGCATTCGGAAACAGCGTCGAGACCAGCCCGGCCACGCGTCTGGCACTGCTGACCGCGCTCGGGCTCGACACCTCGTCCGAGACCAGCGCTCGCGAGAGCCTCGACCGGCTGGAGCGCCTGAAGAACGGTCCGGTCCCGGCCGTCGTCACGGTCGAGGCGGACAGGTCCTCGACAATCGAGTTCCGCGCGGCTCCGGGGCCGCATTCCTGGATCCTGATCGAGGAGAACGGCGCGGTCCATGAAGGCCGCCTTGGTAAACACGAGAGCAGCTTGGACCTTCCCGCCCTGCCGACAGGATATCACCGCCTCCGTCTGGGAGACACGGAGACGACCATCATCGCCGCCCCGCCCCGGTGCTGGGAGCCGGACGCTTTTCAGGGGAAGGCAAAGCTCTGGGGCGCGGTCGCACAGATATATTCCCTGCGTTCCAAGCGCGATCTCGGCATCGGCGACTATTCCGATGTGACGTTGGCGGCCGAGAGCATCGGCCGCCTCGGCGGGGCCTTCCTGGGCCTCAGCCCCGTCCACGCGCTCTTTGCCTCGGATCGCTCGAAGATCTCGCCCTACTCGCCCTCCTCGCGGCTCTTCCTCGAATCCATCTACATCGACCCGACGGCGGCTGCTGGTTTTACCGAGAGCGGTGCCGCAAAGCTCCTCGACGAGCCGGACGCGAAGGCGCGCCTCGGCCGGCTCCGTAGCGCCCAGCTCATCGATTATGCCGAGGTCTGGGCTCTCAAGCGCCCGCTTCTCGATGCCATTTGGGAGCGTTTCCGGCGATCGGGCGAGCATGATGCCTTCGAAGCCTTTCGGAGGGCCGGCGGCGAAGCCCTCGAGGCCCACGCCACGTTCGAAGCCCTTTCCGAGCACTTCCGCGAGCAGGGCCGGTTCTGGAGCGGCGATTGGCCGGAGGAATATCGCTCGGTCCATTCCGTCGCCGTCAGGCGGTTTCGCATGGATCACGCGGAACGGGTGGCCTTCCATGCTTGGCTGCAATGGCTGGCCGACGATCAACTCGCGCAGGCGGCGGAACGGGCCCGCGGCGCGGGCCTTCCCATCGGTCTCTACCGGGACCTCGCGGTAGGCGCGGATGGCGGCGGCTCCGAGATTTGGGCGACGCCGGAGCGTTATGCGCCAGAGCTGTCCATCGGGGCGCCCCCGGATCCGCTCGGACCCCAGGGGCAGGATTGGGGCTTGCCGCCCTTCAATCCACTCACCCTTGAGGAGCAGGGACTGGCCGCGTTCCGCGATCTCGTCTCCGCCAATATGCGCCATGCCGGGGCGATCCGGATCGACCATGCGTTCCAGCTCCAGCGCCTGTTTCTCATCCCCTCCGGCGCCCCCGCGTCCCAGGGTGCCTATGTGGATTATCCGTTCGAGGCGATGCTGGCCGTGTTGCGCGTGGAGAGCCATCGCGCCCAATGTCTCGTGATCGCCGAGGATCTCGGCACGGCCCCGGAGGGCTTCTCCGACGCCATCATGGAATCGGGAGTTCTCAGCTACCGGGTGCTTCCTTTCGAGCGCGACGGATCGGCATTCAAGAAGCCGGGTGAATATCCGCGCTCGGCCATGGCCGTCATCACGACCCATGACCTTCCGACCTTCACCGGCTGGTGGCGCGGCCTCGACATCGATCTGCGTCAGACGCTGGGCATCTTCGATCCCGCCAAAGCGGCCGACGAGCGCCTCGCAAGAGCTGCCGACAGGCAGCATCTGACGGAAGCCCTGGCTGACCAGGGTCTCCTTCCCTCATCTCGACTTCCGGATGAACCGCCGCTCGAGGAAACGATCCGCTATCTCGGGCGCACGTCGTGCGTGCTCACCGCCCTCCAGATCGAGGACGCCTCGGGAGAGTTGAACCAGCCCAACATGCCGGGCATGGATGCGGGGCACCCCAATTGGCGCCGGCGCCTGTCGAACACGATCGAGACCATCACCTCGCCGGACAGCCTGATGCCCAGGCTGGCCGTCGCCCTGGCGGAGGAAGGGCGGGACTTCCGCGCCCGCCGCAATGCCCTCGCCTCGACTCCACCCCGCGCCACCTACCGCCTGCAGTTTCACAAGGGCTTCACCTTCGACGACGCGGTGAAGATCGTGCCTTATCTGGCGAAGCTCGGCATCAGCCATGTCTATTCCTCGCCGATCCAGACGGCCGCGCCCGGATCGACCCATGGCTATGACATCGTCGACCATTCGACGATCAATCCGGAACTCGGCGGCGAAGAGGGCTTCCGCCGCCTCTCCGATACGTTGAAGGAGCATGGCCTCAAGCTCCTGCTCGACATCGTTCCGAACCACATGGGCGTGGGCGGGAAGGACAATGGCTGGTGGCTCTCGGTGCTCGAATGGGGCCGGCTCTCGCCTGTGGCCGATGCGTTCGACATCGACTGGGAGCGGCCGGGCGCCGACGGCAAGCTGATCGTCCCATCCCTGAGCGGTCTTTACGGGGAGGTGTTGGAGAAGGGCGAACTCCAGCTGAAATTCGACCCCGAGGAAGGCTCCTTCAGCGTCTGGCACTGGGAGCACCGCTTCCCGATCTGTCCGACGACCTATCCGGCCGTGCTCGATCTGGCGCTTGCCGCCATCGCCGACGGGACGAAGGCCGGTGAATTGCGGGCCCTTGCCGAGCGCTTGAGGGCGCTGAAGGATCCTCAGGAAGAGCGCGGTTCCCTGCCGGAGAAAGCCGAGAGGATAAAGCGAGACCTAGCCCAGGCGGTCGCGGCCTCGACGGCCGTGAAGAAGGCCGTCGACGGCGCGGTCGCAGTCGTCAACGGCGCTCCCGGCCAGCCGGAAAGCTTCAACATTCTGCACCGTCTCCTGGACGCCCAGTCCTATCGCCTCGCCTATTGGCGGGTCGCATCGAGCGACATCAACTACCGCCGCTTCTTCGACATCAATACCCTGGCGGGCATTCGGGTCGAGATCACGGAGATTTTCGAGAAGACGCACGAGCTCATCGTCCGCCTTGTGGGCGAAGGCCTTATCCACGGGTTGCGGATCGACCATATCGACGGGCTCGCCGATCCGGAGGGCTATACCCGTGCCCTTCAGAGGAAGGTGGGACCGGGCTTCTTCGTGGCGGTGGAGAAAATCCTGGAGCCGGGGGAGGAACTGCGCCCCTGGCCGGTGGCGGGAACGTCCGGCTACGACGTGCTCAACGTGATCGACGGCGTACTGGTGAATGCTGAGGCAGGCGATACCTTCGAACGCATCTATAGGGACGCTTCAGGCCTTCAGGACTCCTATGCCGACCTGCTGAAACAGGCCAAGGTCGAGATCACCGAGAAAAATTTCGCCAGCGAGCTGGAGGTTCTGGTCTCGGACATCAAGGCCATCGCTGATGCCGACCGACGCACGCGGGATTATACGGCTTTCTCCTTACGCCGAGCCCTCATCGAGATCGTGGCAGCCTTCCCGGTCTATCGCAGCTATCTCGGTGACGGCGAACCTTCGGTGGAAGATGTGCGGTTGCTCGGGGAGACGATCCGGGACGCGCAGCAAGCAAGCACCCTGCCCGATCGCAGCGTGCACGATTTCATCGCCTCCGCCCTTCTGGGCAAGACAAAAGCCAATCCTGCCGATATCCGCCGCTTCCGGCGTCGCTTCCAGCAGCTCACAGGCCCGGTCATGGCCAAGAGCCTGGAGGACACTCTGTTCTATCGCTATGGCCGCCTGATCGCGCTCAACGAAGTCGGCGGCGACCCGGGCCATTTCGGCCTGTCTCCGCAAGCCTTCCACCAGACGAATGCGGATCGTGCCCGCAATTGGCCGTATGCAATGATCGCCACCGCGACGCACGACACGAAACGCGGTGAGGATGCGCGAGCGCGCCTGCTCGCGCTTTCGGAAATGCCGCAGGAATGGGCGCGGGCGCTCGACCTCTGGCGGGACATCGCCGCTCCTCACCTGTCCGAGGTGGACGGCGCGCTCGCGCCTGATGCCAACGATCAGGTGATCCTGCTCCAGGCGCTCCTCGGCGCATGGCCCCTGGAGCTTCTGAACGGGACGGATGCCGAGCATCTCGCAGCGTTCCAGGAGCGGATGGAGGAATATCTCACCAAGGCTCTCCGGGAAGCCAAGCGACATACGAGCTGGGTTGCCCCGAACGGAGCCTATGAGGCAGCAGCCCGTCGGCTCCTTCAGGCGGCGCTCGACCCGCAGAACCGCATCCTCGATCGCCTGAACCCTCTCGCCCGACGCCTCTCTCGTCTGGGCATGCTGAACGGGCTCTCGCGGACCATCCTGAAGATGACCCTGCCGGGCGTTCCCGACATTTACCAGGGCACCGAGTTCTGGGACTTCTCCCTGGTCGATCCTGACAATCGGCGACCCGTCGATTACGAAGCCCGGATCAAGGCGCTCGACATGAACGAGCCGGCTGCGGCCTTGATGGAATCCTGGCCCGAAGGCCGGATCAAGCAGTATATTCTCATGCGGCTGCTTCACGACCGTGCGGCAGCGCCTGACCTCTATGCCGAGGGTGATTACCAGCCCTTGTCGTTAGAGGGCGAGTTCTCGACTCACCTGCTCGGCTATCTCAGGCAGCACGACGACACGGCCCTCGCCGTCATCGTGCCGCGCCTCTGGAACGGTCTGACAGACAGCGAGGACAATCCTTCCGATCAGCCCACCTGGGGCGATACAGCCGTCTCCCTGCCCCACGGGCGCTGGAAAAACGTGCTCACGCGAGAGGATATTCTCATCGAATCCGATCACGCGGCGATGGCGTCACTCCTGGGCACTCTTCCCTTTGCCGTTCTCAAGCGCGATGGAGGCGACGGCATCCCGCATTAACAAAGATGGGTGTGGGCCCCTTTAGGGGCTGCACTCCTTCTGGTCCAAATCGACACCTGCTCCATAATGGAATCTCTCGAAGGACCGGCCGGCACCCCGGTCCGGGAGCGCCCAAGGGACAGCAGATGAAGGGGGACGACCGAATGGATCAGCACCGTCGTGGATCGCAGAGCGCATCGCCGCGCCCGGCCGAACCGCCATCGGTTGCCGAGATCGTCAATTCGGGCGATCCCTTCTCCGTTCTCGGGCCCCACGAGATTTCACCCGGCCAATGGGAGATCCGCGCCATCGTTCCGGATGTCGACGCCGTGACGGTGCTCGACCGCGATGGACAGACCGTTCTGGCTCCGATGGAGCGGATGCCTCCGGACGGCCTTCTCGTCGCCTCGTTCCATGCCTCCGAGCGGCCCGATTACAGGCTGCGGATCGAGCGGCACAGCATCGTGGAAATCCGACACGACCCCTACAGCTTCGGCACCTTCCTGTCCCACGACGATCTGGTGCGGATCGGCGATCCGACGAGCGATGCGGTCTATACGAAGCTCGGGGCGCATTTTCTGGACCTCGGAGGCATTCAAGGTTTCCTGTTCACCGTCTGGGCGCCCAATGCCCGCCGGGTCAGCGTGGTGGGCGACTTCAATTCCTGGGACGGTCGCTGCCACCTCATGCGCCGCCGTCACGAAGGCGGGATCTGGGAGCTGTTCATTCCTGACATCGCGCCGGAGCAGCGCTACAAGTTCGAGATCATCGGCCTGCACGGCAACCTCCTCGCGCTGAAAGCCGACCCCATCGCCTTTGCCGCGGAACATCCGCCGGAAACGGCCTCCATCCTCAAGAGCGCTCCCAGCTTCGACTGGCAGGATTCGGAGTGGATGAAGTCGCGCGCCGGTGAAAACCACCGCAAGGCGCCGATGTCGATCTACGAGTGCCATCTGGGCTCATGGTCGCGCGTCCCCGAAGAAGGCAACCGCTATCTGACCTATCGCGAATTGGCCGTGCGGCTCATTCCTTATGTGAAGGATCTCGGCTTCACGCATATCGAGCTTCTGCCGATCACGGAATATCCGTTCGACGGTTCATGGGGCTATCAGCCGATCTCGGTATATGCGCCGACGAGCCGGTTCGGCACGCCGGAGGATTTCGCCGCTTTCGTGGAAGCGGCGCACGCGGCCGGCATCGGCGTCATCCTCGACTGGGTGCCGGCGCATTTCCCGAACGATCCGCACGGATTGTCCTATTTCGACGGTACGCATCTCTACGAACATGCCGATCCGCGGCTGGGATTCCATCAGGATTGGGGCACCTATATCTACAATTTCGAGCGCCGGGAGGTGATGAGCTTCCTCGTGGCGAATGCCCGCTTCTGGCTGGAGCGGTACCATCTCGACGGATTGCGCGTCGATGCAGTCGCCTCGATGCTCTACCTCGACTACTCGCGAAAGGCCGGAGAGTGGATTCCCAACCGCTACGGCGGCAACGAGAATCTCGGCGCGATCGATTTCATCCGCAAGATGAACGAGGTCGCTTATGCCACCTCGCCGGGCGCCATCACCATCGCGGAGGAATCGACCGCTTGGCCGGGCGTATCCCAGCCGACCTATACCGGCGGCCTCGGCTTCGGGTTCAAATGGAACATGGGCTGGATGCACGATACCTTGCGCTACATCAGCAAGGATCCCGTCTTCCGCCAGTACCATCATCACGATCTCACCTTCGGGCTGCTCTACGCCTTCTCCGAGAATTTCATTCTGCCCCTGAGCCATGACGAGGTGGTTCACGGCAAGGGATCGCTCCTCGGCAAGATGCCGGGCGATCAATGGCAGCGTTTCGCCAATCTGCGCGCCTATTTCGGATTCATGTGGGGACATCCGGGCAAGAAGCTCCTGTTCATGGGCGGAGAAATCGCGCAGGAGCGGGAATGGAACCACGACGAGAGCCTCGACTGGCATCTCCTTGACAGCTCCTACCACAAGGGCGTGCAGTCGCTGGTCAGAGACCTCAACCACGCCTACCAGTCCATTCCCGCCCTCCACGAACGCGATTGCGAGGCGAGGGGATTCGAATGGCTGGTCTCCGACGACCGCGACAACAGCGTCATCGCCTGGTTGCGTCGCGGCGACGACGAGACCTCGGTCGCCATCGTGGTGTCGAACTTCACGCCGGTCGTGCGGGAGGCGTACCGCATCGGCGTTCCGCTGCCGGGGTTCTACCGTGAAGCGGTCAATACCGATGCGGGCCAGTATGGCGGAAGCAACGTGGGCAATCTCGGAGGGGTCGTGGCCGAGGACGTCCCGAGCCATGGCCGGCCCTGCTCCCTGACCTTGACGATTCCGCCTCTCGCGACGCTCATTCTCGTCCTCGATCACGAAGGCTCCGGACCCAACATATAGTTCCGCTTGCGCGGGACCTCATCCGGGCTCGCGCGTTGATGAAATGAACGTTTTGCTCCGCTTGTTTTCCGAGATCCTCGATGAACGACAAAGTCGATACCCGTGAGCTCTCCGCAGCTCAGATCGTCGCCCCGAATGTGAGGCGCACGTCCCGTGTACGCGAAGGACTGCCATATCCCCTCGGAGCGACCTGGGATGGACTGGGGGTCAATTTCGCCATCTTCTCCGCCAACGCCACCAAGGTCGAGCTGTGCCTGTTCGATCTGGACGGCGTCACGGAGCTCGAACGGGTGGAGCTGCCGGAATACACCGACGAGGTCTGGCACGGCTACCTGCCCGATGCGCGTCCCGGCACCACCTACGGCTATCGCGTCCATGGTCCCTACGACCCGAAGGAAGGCCACCGCTTCAACCCGAACAAGCTCCTGCTCGACCCATACGCCCGCCAGCTCATCGGCGACCTGACCTGGGACCCGGCCCTGTTCGGCTACACCATCGGCTCGCCGGATGCCGACCTGTCCTTCGACAAGCGGGACAGCGCGCGGTTCATGCCCAAATGCCGGGTCGTGGAATCGGCCTTCACCTGGGGCCGTGGACGCCGGCCGCAGATTCCGTGGGAGCGCACGATCGTCTACGAGACGCATCTGCGCGGCTTCACCATGCAGCATCCGGCCGTCCCGCGCGAGCTGCGGGGGACCTTCTCGGGCCTGATGCAGCATGAGGTGATTGAATACATCCGCAACCTCGGCGTCACCGCCGTCGAACTGCTTCCCATCCATGCCTTCGTTGACGACAGCTATCTCATCGACAAGGGATTGCGGAACTACTGGGGCTACAACTCGATCGGCTTCTTCGCGCCGCAGCCGCGTTATCTGGCGACGCCCTTCGTGAACGAAGTGAAGGAGATGGTGAGCCACCTTCACGACGCCGGGATCGAGGTCATCCTCGACGTGGTCTACAACCACACCGCCGAGGGCAACGAGCTCGGACCGACCCTGTCCTTCAAGGGCATCGACAACGCATCCTATTACCGGCTCGCGCCCGACAAGCGCTATTACATCAACGACACCGGAACCGGGAACACGGTCAATCTCAGCCACTCCCGCGTGCTGCAGATGGTGACGGACTCCCTGCGCTACTGGGCCCAGGAGGTGAAGATCGACGGTTTCCGCTTCGATCTCGCGACGATCCTGGGGCGGGAGCCGCACGGCTTCGAGGAGGACGGGCGCTTTCTCGACGCCTGCCGCCAGGATCCGGCCCTGAGCCAGGTCAAGCTCATTGCCGAACCCTGGGATTGTGGCCCCGGCGGGTATCAGGTCGGGCGTTTCTCGCCAGGATGGGCGGAATGGAACGACCGGTATCGCGATACGGTGCGCGCCTATTGGAAGGGCGAGGAAGGAAAGCTTCCCGAACTCGCCTCGCGCCTCACCGCATCGGCCGACATCTTCAACAAGCGCGGACGCAGGCCGTGGGCGTCGGTGAATTTCATCACCGCCCACGACGGCTTCACGCTGCACGATCTCGTCTCCTACAACGACAAGCACAACGAGGCGAACGGCGAGGACAACAAGGACGGGCACGACCACAACCTGTCTTCCAATTACGGCGTCGAGGGGCCGACGGACGATCCGGACATCCGCGCTCTCCGGCTGCGGCAGATGCGCAACATGCTCGCCACCCTGCTGTTCTCGCAGGGAACGCCGATGCTGCTCGCAGGCGACGAATTCGCCCGCTCGCAGCAGGGCAACAACAATGCCTATTGCCAAGACAACGAAATTTCCTGGATCGACTGGGAGGGGATCGACGACGACGGCATCGAGCTGCTCGAATTCACCCGCAAGCTGATCCAGCTGCGCCAGGACCTGCCGATCCTGCGCAGAGGACGGTTCCTGTCCGGCGTCTACAACGAGGAGCTCGACGTCAAGGACGTGACGTGGCTCACGCCCGCCGGGGACGAGATGACTCCGGAGCATTGGCAGGACCCGAACGCCCGCTGCATCAGCATCCTGCTCGACGGCCGCGCCCAGCCGACCGGCATCCGCCGACGCGGCACGGACGTGACCCTGCTGCTGATCCTCAACGCGCACCACGACGTGGTGAAGTGCACGTTGCCCGAGGTGGTGGGCGGCGAGGCCTGGATGTGCCACATCGACACCAACCAGCCGGATCTGGAGGCGCCTACCGAATTCAGGTTCGGCAAGGAATACACCGTGACGGCCCATTCCCTGCTTCTGTTCCAGCTGAAGCCCGAGAAGCAGCGGAAGGCGGAGAAGAAGAGGGGCGCGTGACAGGCGCTTTCCTCAAAGGCTGGCTCATGAAGGAAGAGCGCTGTTTCACCTCTCCCTGAGGGAGAGGTCGCGCCTTCAGGCGCAGGTGAGGGGTTACGGGTCTATCCGGAGAGCGCTCTCCCCCTCACCCTCGCTGCGCTCGACCTCCCTCACCGGGGCGAGGTGAACCTGCGCTCCACGAACGAAGAACCTATCAGTCTCTCGCCTACACGGCTCGAAGGCTGCGATACAGATCGGCGTATTGCCGCGCCGGGCGATGCCAGCTCAGGTCGGCTCCCATGCCGTTCGCCTGGAGCCGGTGCCAAGCATCCTTGTCGCGCCACAGATGCTTCACCCGGTCGATCGCATCCAGGGCTGCGCCGAACGTGACGGGTCCGAACTGGAAACCCGTCGCGGCCCCGTTGGCAATGGCCATCTCGTTGGCGTCGATGATCGTGTCGGCCAATCCCCCCACGCGAGAGACGACCGGAATGCTCCCGTAGCGCATGGCGCAGAGCTGAGTCAGGCCGCAGGGCTCGAACCGCGAAGGCACGAGAAGCGCGTCGCTTCCTCCCTGGATCTGATGAGCCAGCTTCTCGTCGTAGCCGATGACGCATCCGACTTGGCCCGGATAGACGACGCGCGCCGTCTGGAAACTCTCCTCCAGGGTGCGATCCCCGGCGCCCAGCAGAGCCAGCTGCGCGCCCTCGGAGAGCAGACGTGAGAGACCCGCGAGCACGAGGTCGAGCCCCTTCTGCTCCGACAGGCGGCTGACGACGCCGAACAGGAGCGCGTCGGGATCGGGCTTCAATCCCAGCCGATCCTGGAGCGCCCGTTTGTTGGCAGCCCGTCGCTCGAGGCTGCCGCGATCATAGGTGAGCGCCAGGTGCTGGTCCGTTGCCGGATCCCACACCTTGTCGTCGATGCCGTTGAGGATGCCGGACACGATGCCGGACCTTGCGCGCAGCAACCCATCGAGTGCCATCCCGCCCTCGGGCGTCTGGATCTCCTTGGCGTAGGTCGGCGATACGGTGGTGATGCGATCGGCCAGCTGCAGGCCGCCCTTCAGGAAGCCGATCTGTCCGTAATACTCGACGCCGTCCACCGTGAAGATGCTGGCCGGCAGGCCGAGTTCGAACAGGAGATCCGCCGGAAAGATTCCTTGAAAGGCGATGTTGTGAATGGTGACGACCGTGCCGGGGCGCGGCTGGCCGGTGAGGCTCAGGTAAACGGGAACGAGAGCCGCCTGCCAGTCATGGGCGTGCACGATATCGGGAATGAATCCGGGGACCAGCCCCTGTCCGATATCGGCAGCCGCCCGTCCGAGCGCGGCGAAGCGCCGGGCATTGTCCGGCCAGTCGCGCCCGTTCGGCGCGAGATAGGGTGAGCCGGGGCGTTCGAAGAGATGGGGCGCGTCGATGACGAAGAGGTCGAGGCCCCCTGCCCGGCCGGACAGGAGCCGCGCCGTTCCGCCGAAGAAGGCGGGATATTGATGCAGGGTCTCCGCGTTCTCCAGGGCGTTGAGCACCGCGGGATAACCCGGCATGAGCGTGACGACCGTCACGCCCTCCTCCGCAAGCGCGGACGGCAGAGCGCCGGCCACATCGGCCAACCCGCCTGTCTTGATGATGGGAAAGACCTCTGACGCGACCGACAGAACGTTCAGAGGCCTCATTCCGCCAATCTCTCGATCATCGGCTTGGTGATGAGGCTGACGCCTTTCTCGGTGCGCCGGAAGCGTCGGGCATCCAACTCGGGATCCTCGCCCACCACCAATCCATCGGGGATGCGGACACCGCGGTCGATGACCACGTTTCGCAGCCGTGCGCCGCGACCGATTTCCACGAAGGGAAGAATGACCGCGCCCTCCACATCGGCATGGGAATGCAGATGCACCGCCGTGAATACGAGGGACCGTCGCAGGGCCGCGCCGGATACGATGCAGCCGCTGGAAACCAGCGAATTGATCGCGTGCCCACGGCGTCCGTCCTCGTCGTGAACGAATTTCGCCGGCGGCCATGTCTCAGAGAAGGTCGAGATCGGCCAGTCGCGATCGTAGAGATCGAGCGACGGGACGATGGCCGTGAGATCGATGTTGGCCTCCCAGTAGGCGTCGACCGTTCCCACATCGCGCCAATAGGCTTCCGCGTCGCTCCCCCCGGCCTCGGCGCCCGAACGGACGCAGGAACTGGTGAAGCGATGGGCCACGGCTTTCCCGTACTGCACCAGATAGGGGATGATGTCCTTGCCGAAATCCCGGTTCGAGCCGGGCGTTTCCGCGTCGCGGCGCAACTGCTCGAACAGGAACCGGGTGTTGAAGACGTAGATGCCCATGCTGGCCAGCGCCATGTGAGGCTTGTCGGGCATGCCCGGAGGATCGGCGGGCTTTTCCAGGAACGAGATGATGCGGTCCGTCTCGTCGACGGCCATCACCCCGAAACCAACCGCCTCCATACGCGGCACCTCGAGGCAGCCGACGGTGACGTCGGCTCCTGAATCGACGTGCTGCCGCAGCATGATCTCGTAATCCATCTTGTAGACGTGGTCGCCCGCAAGAATGATGATGTATTCCGGGTCGATGCTCGAGATGATGTCGATGTTCTGGTACACCGCATCGGCCGTGCCCTCGTACCACATCGTCTCGGAGACGCGCTGGCTGGCGGGCAGGATGTCGAAGCTCTCGTTCCGTTCGGCGCGGAAGAAGTTCCAGCCTCGCTGGAGATGCCGGATGAGGCTGTGCGCCTTGTACTGCGTGGCCACGCCGATGCGCCGGATGCCGGAGTTCAGGGCGTTGGATAGGGCGAAGTCGATGATCCGCGTATTGCCGCCGAAATAAACGGCGGGCTTGGCGCGGATGTCGGTCAACTCCATCAGGCGGCTGCCGCGTCCGCCGGCGAGAATGTAAGCCATCGCATGGCGGGCGAGAGGGGCATTCGTAACGCTGGAATTAGGCAAGACCGGGTCCTCACATCAACGGCAGCCACCTGCCCCGCTTTATAGACGCTGAAACCGCCCGCAAGTTCTTGGCTTGTTGATACCGGCCTCAGTTTTCCTCTTGCCCCTTGAGCCTCCGGCCGCATCGGCCGAAGGCTCATGTCATGTCGCGCGTTCAGGTCGCACGCGTTGTGCGCCTGCGCTTCGGCGCCGCGAGAGGCGCCTCGCCGCCGTCCGCGCCGGGCGCTGCATCAGCCGCAGGAGCAGCCGCGGGACTGCGCTTCCTGCGAGTCTTCGGAGCCGCTGGGCTGGAGAGCTCTTCATCCGCCGTCATGCTTGTCATGCCCAATGGCGCCGGATCGACGATCGGCGCCTTAGTGCCTTCCGTCTCGCTGCCCCCACCGAGAACTTCCTGCTCGGCCTGATACCAATATTCATCGGCGCGGCCGTGAATGCTCCCGTGCCGCATCCAGAGCTCGTATGCCCTTTCACGGATTCGTTCTTCGATTTGCTTGTCCATGACTAACCTTTGTCCTCATACCGTGCGCGCTCGGATGCCGCGCGAAGCGGACTGGCATCACCGCCCAGTCGCAAGGTTGCGCGTTCATCGGAAACTGAACTGTGTAAATTATTAGGCAGTTCCGGCGAATGGCAACGGCCGCCCGCCGAATCTGCGGCAAATGTTTGCCCGAACTTGATGCGCATTGGGATGAAGTTTTCAGCGCGGGCGACCACGACGATTCCGGCGCCTTGAAGTGGACGAGCCGGGACACGCCCCAAAGCGTCGATCCGGCGATGACGTTTGCGACGCGATCGAGCCGTTCGATGCGCCCTCGCCCGGCTGTGCGGCCGCACGGCGATCCTTCCGCGAGCGTGTCCTGGCTGCGTCAACCGGAACCTTGGCTTCAGTCCCGAGTTGGGAAGTTACTCCGTTCATGATCGTGGCTGACGTGCAACTTCTGGAACAAGCGACAAGCAGGCAGGCCCTCGACAGGGTTCCGGCGGTGAAACCTCCCGCGGCTCCGATCCTGCGCCCGGGGCAGAATTGCTGGCGTGTGGCCGAGGCCGACCGGGCGAGCGTCCTGATCGACGGCGCCGCCTATTTCGCCAATCTCGAAGCCGCCCTGCGCAAGGCTCGCCGCTCGATTCTCATCATCGGATGGGATTTCGACGGCAGCATTCGCCTCAGGCCCGATGTCGGCATCGAGGAATCGCCGCAGCTCGGTCCCCTGCTCCGCTCGCTCGTCAACGAGTGGCCCGACCTCGAGGTGAGGATTCTCGTCTGGAGCGTCGCGGTCGTTCATGCGCCTGGCGCGCCGGGCCCTCTCATCTTCGGGGCCGACTGGCAGGACCATCCGCGCCTGCAGCTTAGGCTCGACACCCATCACCCGCTCTATGCCGCCCACCATCAGAAGATCGTCTGCATCGACGACAGCCTGGCCTTCATCGGCGGCATGGACCTGACCGTCGAGCGTTGGGACACCTCCCGCCATGCCTGCGATGACCCGACCCGCCTGAAGGACGACGGGACCATCTACGAGCCCGTTCACGATCTCCAGATGGCGGTGGACGGCGACGCGGCGCGGGCCATTGCCGAGGTCGGTTACGGGCGCTGGAAATTCGCCACCGGCGAAGAGCTCGCGCCGGCTCCGAGCGCAACGCCCCCCTGGCCCGACGGCCTCGTTCCCGATTTCCGCCATGCACCGGTCGCCATCGCCCGCACCTATCCGGCCTGGGGCGAGCAGCCTGCCGCCAACGAGGCGGCGGCGCTCACGCTGGATGCGCTCTCGGCCGCCAAGAAGACGATCTACATTGAGGCGCAGTACATGACGGCACCCTATGTGGGCGACGTGCTGGAGCGGCGTCTTGCCGATCCGGACGGGCCCGAGGTCGTGGTCGTCCAGACCCATGAATCCCACGGCTGGGCCGAGGAGCTCGTCATGGGCACCAACCGGGACCGGCTGATCCGCCGCCTGCGCCGATGCGACCATCATGGCCGCCTGCGGGTCTATTACCCGGTCATTCCCAACGGAAATGGCGGGGAATGCCAGGTGCTGATCCATTCCAAGCTCATCATCGTCGATGACGTCTTTGTCCGCATCGGCTCCTCGAACCTGAACAACCGCTCCATCGGTCTCGACAGCGAATGCGACGCCGCCATCGAGGCTACGACGGACGAGATGCGCCGGACCATCGTGGCCCTTCGCAACCGCCTCCTCGCGGAGCATCTGGACGTGGCTCCCAAGACGTTCGACCGGGCTCTCTATGCCCATGGCGGCTCCGTCATCGCGGCCGTCGAAGAGCTCAACACGAACATCCGCGGCCTTCGCGCCTTCCAGGCCATGACGGATGACGGTCCTGCCGTCCCGGCGGCGGGCACGGGGCTCCTCGATCCGCTCGAACCCTTCGATCCCCTGTCCCTGTTCAAGCGCAGCAAGGAATAGGCGTCACGCATTCGCGCCGATGCCATCGGCCACATAGGCCCCGGCCCTGCGCCGGTAGACGAGTTCAGTGACCGCGAGCAGGATGCTGCCGAGGACGAGCGGCACGAGGAAATAGACGAACCGGAACACCAGAAGCGGCCCGATCAGGTCGGCCTGCGGCAGCAGATACATGACGACGCTCTCGATGACCCCGAGACCGCCGGGAACATGGCTGACCAGGGCCGTCGCATTGGCGATCACATAGACCGATGCCACCCCCGGATAAGCCACGTCGGCCACGGCAGCGAGCGTCTGGTGAAGGCAGGCGGCCACGAAGGCGAAGTTGACGGATCCGACCAGGACCTGCCCGATGGCAAGCCTGAGGGGAGGCATCTCAAGCGACCAGCGCCGGATCGTCAGGGGCTTTCGGACGAAGGCCGCCAGGATCAGGTACAGGGTGGGAAGCGCGAGGCAGCCGGCCCCTAGGGCAAGGACGACGGGCCGGGTCAGTCCCGTGATCTCCACCGCCAGCCCGGAGCGCAGCATGAGGGCCGCTCCCCCGAGAACCAGAAGGCCCAAGCCGACCGTGATTCCGCAGAAGACGATCACCTTGGCGACCTCGGCGGCTTTCAGGCCCCAGCGGTCGTAGAAGCGGTAGCGGACCGCCCCGCTGCTCAAGGCGGCCAACCCGATATTGTGCCCGAGGGACAGGGCCGTGAACGAGGCCAGGGCTGTCTGTCGGTACGGCAATGGCCGCTTTACGTAATGCAGGGCGAGATAGTCGAAGAGGGTCAGGGACAGGTAGCTCGCGGCGGCGAAACCCATGGCACCCAGGAGCCGTGGCCCGGGAACGGCCGTCACGGCGGCGACCAGCTGGTCCAGGCTGTAACGGCTGAGGGTGCGGTAAAGAAGGAACGCCGCAAGGCCGATGGCCGCCACGGCAATCACGTATTTCCAGTTCCGCATCCGCACTCCTCGTCCTGCATGAGCCAGCCCTTGAAACGGCTTCGCTCCGAGGAGCTAAACGCGGTGGAACGCCCTGCGATCCGTAAGGCGTCTCACGCCACTTTTATTCCTGTGCATGAGCAAGGGCGGATCTGTGCCCTAGGCCCTGGGCGATCTCAAACTCGACGAGGAGCGGCAGGTGATCCGAGGCGACGCGGGCAAGCGGCGTCCGAACGGTCTCGACCCGCAGGACGCGCACGGAGCGGCTGACGAAGACGTGGTCGATGCGCAACATCGGCAACCGGGAGGGAAAGGTCGGCCTGGGCCGGGGAAGCCGGATCTGAGCCTGCGCGTCGCACAGGTGCGAGGCCAGCCGACGGTAGGCCCTGGACCGAGGCGTGGCGTTGAGATCGCCGACCAGGAGCACCGGGTCCCGGCAGGCTTGGTGCCCGAGCCATCGCGGCCCCAGCAAAGTGTCGATCTGGGCCAGTCGCTCATGCCGGCGCAGACCCAGATGGGTGTTGATCACCTGAACGTCGCTGCCGCCGATCCGGACAGAGGCCCAGAGGGCCCCCCTTGGCTCCAAGCCGGGCTTGCGCACCCATCCCGGCAGCGCTTCCGCCTTCACGAGCTGCGAGGGCCTGTGGGTCAGAATGGCGTTGCCGTATTCCTCCTCGAGCACCTTCAGGCTGGCATGGAAATGCACTTGCATCCCGAGTGCCTGCGCGATCGCGTGAGCCTGGTCGATGCCGCCCGTGCGCAGGCGCCCCACGTCGAGTTCCTGAAGGGCAACCACATCCGGCTCGTAAGCGGCGATCACATCGGCGATCCGGGATGGGGAGAGCCGGCCATCCGTCCCGAGACAGCGGTGCACGTTATAGGTCAGAATTCGCGGCACTCGCCCCCCCTGTCGCAACCCTCCCTGCGCGACCGTCTCCGATCCGTGAGGGCCAATTCGGTCCAGTTTGAAGCCAAACTCGGATCGCCTGGGGTTGGATCCCGCCAAGCCTGACACTGCGGGAGGAAGCTCCTTCCAGCAGCCTGCCGTCATTCCATAGGTTTCGGCTGGACGGGGCGGATGGTCAGGAGTGCGGCTGCGAGGGTGACGGCGGCAATCCACCACCCCTGCCACGCGCCGTGGCTGACGAGGGCGATGGCGCTCGCCGTCATAAGAGTCATCAGGCCCACCCGCCGGACATCCTCCGGTGCGCCCGAAAGGCACCTCAGAACCCACAGGACGAGAGCGGACAGAAGCAGGGCGCCTACGGCCCCCAGTTCGACCCAGACCTGCAGGAAGGCGTTATGAGGATGGCCGACCCTGAGCATTGGACGGTAGGCAGGGTCGATCTGCGCCGCGACCGGATGGCGGGCCATGTGCGGCGAGGACGAGAAGCCTGTTCCGAGGACCGGGAAGTGGTGCGTGACGTCGCTGAACGCCTGCCACAGGGCAATGCGCTCCCGCGAATGGCCGGCCTTGGTCGCCTCGACCACGGATTCGGGCAAATTCCTCATGGCGCTCCCGAAAAAGGGCTGCATCCAGATCAGGCCGAGGAGGACGACCGTCAGAAACCGCTTGACCCAGATGAACGGGGCGTAGCTCAGCGCAAAGGTTCCCACCGCAACCAGCGAGCCGAGCTTTGCGGCCTCGCTGTCGGAGACGAAGATGGTGCCTATACCGATGAGCAGCAGCGCCGAGCAGAGCATGCGATGCGAGCGAAAATCGACCAGAACGAGAACGGGCGCCAGCAGGAGCAAAATCGTCACCACAGGCCTGTTGTGAATGAAACCGCCAATGCGCTCGGGCAGAAATCGTCTCAATGGGAATTTGAGCAGAAGCTCGACTGCGATCAGTCCTGCGGCGATCAGCATCGTCCATGCGAGGGCTTTCGCCATCCATTGCGGCGGAGGAGCGGCACGCCAGCTCATGATCAGGGCCGCGCTCGACACGGCAGGCAGCACGGCCTCACCCCAGGAAAACAAGCCGACAGCCGGACCAATCGCCCAGCTGAGAGAGATCAGCGGATAGGCAATCCCGCAGAGCACGAGGAGCAGGACGCCCGGTCGCACATTCTTGAACGGCGATCGATCGGATCCGATCGCACCAGAGGCCAAGCGTGAAGCAAGCACGAAGAAGGCCGCGCAAGCCAGCAACAATGGCGAGGAGCGATTGGCGACCACCATCGCTATCGGCAGGAGAACGATGAATCCATGGCCGATATTGTCCAGATGAACTCCGAGCCTCTTCTGCCTGCCGGCAACGGATCTTGGGGAAATATCGTCCACGCTTACAGTCTTCTGCGGATCGCCGACATGGTCTTGCTCATGGTCCCCTTTAGCATCCGCAATCATGCGCCTTCTCGTTATTCGAAATCCTGTAACCCGGCCGCCGGATCGGTCTTGAGCACCGATCAGGAGCGCAACAGCACGGGTAGTCGATATGAAACAACATTCATAGCCTAGAAAGATTGGAGTCCACTCGAATGACGGAATGTCCCTCGGTCGCTCCGACGGCCAGATTTGACAGATTCTATCGGCGACATGCCATGGTAACCGATTGGTGAAGTTCGAGGCAACGGGCACCGCCCTTACGGAAAGCTAGTGCATCGCGCTTCAAAGTGGACTCACGTTCCGGCACGACAGGCTCGGCGGCTCCCCATCCGGACTGGTTTTCAGGTCGAGACGACCGGAGGGCGCTCTAAAAGAAACGGGAGCCGTGCGTACATCCGGCACTGGCTCCCATCTCCTTGACCGGCTGCCGCTGCACCCGGATTGATTCATCATAGTCCAGACCGACCTGGTGGGGACGGCGCATTGGAGGTACCGGAATGCCCACCCGAGGGCTGCCCTGCCCTCTGGGACATGGGCGCGATGCACCGAAAGGGGCTTGCGCCCCCGTTCCCGCGCGGTATGCCATCCCGGCACATGGCGAATTGGAGCTGACATGTCCGAGATGTTCTCTCTTCAGAAAGACAAGATCCGCGTTCTCCTGCTCGAAGGCGTGAACGACAGTGCTGTCGAACTGATCAGAGGCGCCGGCTACACGAACCTGACCCATCTCAAGACGGCCCTGGACGAGGCCGAGCTGATCGAAGCCCTGCAGGGCGTCCATCTGCTGGGCATTCGCTCGCGGACGCAGCTGACGGGCAAGGTCCTGCAAGCGGCCAACAGGTTGATCGCCGTCGGGTGCTTCAGCGTCGGCACCAATCAGGTGGACCTGGAGGCCGCGCGTCAGGCGGGTATCCCGATCTTCAACGCCCCCTTCTCCAACACCCGAAGCGTGGCCGAGCTCGTGATCGGCGAGATCGTGATGTTGCTGCGGCGGACTTTCCCCAAATCCGTGGCGGCTCATGCCGGGCAATGGGATAAATCCGCCGCCGACAGCCACGAGGTCCGCGGCAAGACCCTCGGCATCGTCGGCTACGGCAATATCGGCTCGCAGCTTTCCTACCTGGCCGAGGCAATGGGCATGCGGGTCATCTTCTTCGACCAGACGGACAAGCTCCGTCATGGCAACACGGAGCCCGCCGACAGCCTGCACGCCCTGTTGGGCCAGAGCGACGTGGTCAGCCTGCACGTTCCCGAGACGCCGGCCACCCATGGCATGATCGGCAAGGCCGAGATCGCAGCCATGAAGAAGGGCGCCTATCTCATCAACAACAGCCGCGGCACGGTCGTCGACCTCGACGCGCTGGCCGAGGCCCTGCGGAGCGGCCATCTTCGCGGTGGCGCCGTGGACGTGTTCCCCGTCGAGCCCGCCTCGAACAAGGAACCGTTCGTCACGCCGCTGCAAGGCCTGCCCAACGTTATTCTGACACCGCATATCGGCGGATCGACGGAGGAGGCCCAGGAACGCATCGGCGCCGAGGTCGCGAAGAAGCTCGTCGAATACTCCGATGTCGGCACGACCGTCGGAGCGGTCAACTTCCCGCAGGTTCAGCTGCCGTCCCGTGCAGCGGGGACGCGCTACATCCATGTGCACCGGAACGTGCCCGGCATTCTCGGTCGCCTCAACAACGTCTTCTCGCAGCGCGGCCTCAACATCACGGGCCAGCATCTGCAGACGGACGGCGAGATCGGCTACGTGGTGATCGAAGCGGAAGGGCTCCCCGGGCAAAGCCGCGAAACCCTCAACGAGATCCGTGCTCTTGATGGAACCATCCGGGCACGGCTGCTCTATGCCAGAGGATAACCGTCACGGTTTCACAGGAAGCTTCCTGAAGCATTCGTGCTGAAGTCATGCTACCGTCAGGGAGGCCCTCCTCCTAGGAGACAAGAGTGCAAGTTGGCGGAGCAGGCGTAGAACCGTGATTTCCGATGTTCGAGGTAAGTTGCGCAGCTTCTTGCAGCAAGTTGCGTCCCGCCTCCTCCGCCTGAGGGCCCGGGCCAGGATTGCCGGCGGCAAACCGGACGCCGCTCCTGCTCAGCAGACTTCCACGAAGGTCTATGCTCGCCTGGACGAACCGGATCGCGTATCATCGGCGCTCCATTCCGTCAGTGCATCGCTTCGGCACCACGTTGCCGACGATTTCACTCCTCCGCCACGCTCAGGCATCGAAGACTTGGGACGCTCAATCGACATGAATGCTTCCGTGGATACCCTGGCCGAACAGATGCTGACTCTCGTTGACATCGTCTCGGCCCAGGAAAGGGACATCAAGGCGCTCAAGGAGCAATGCCGCAGGCTCGAAGAACACGACCAGGCGATCGTGGTCGCCTTCTCGACCTTCTTCCACGTCCTGTCGGCGGGACGCGTCGCCAAGCTGAGCGAGATCGCCCATATCCTTAACAACATCATCAAGATCGCCGAACAGGAAGGACGACCGCCCGCGTCCATCAAGTTCCTGCAGGACCTCGCCGCCATGCTCCCGGACGATCAACGCTGAGGAGCCGTCGAAGCAAAGTGTCGGGGCCTTGAGAGTATCCTCCTGACAGCGCACGGAATTCGCCCGGCAATTAATCATCCGTTAACCACGTTCCTTCACCTTGAGGAAACTATCGACGTGGAGCGGCCCCGTCCGACGTCCCACTCGTTGAAGAGCGCATCATCCGGGGCGGATCCGGAGGGCCGCGTCAGCGAAAGCCGGGGCCACTTTTCACTGGCGTGACCCTTCGGGTTCGCACGATGCGCCATAGCATCGAACGCAAAAGTGGGAACCGGTTTTGCGTGGAAAGATGCGAAAAACAAAGAAGAGAGCTGATTTCGCGTAAGTGGAAACAGCTCTAGAGGCGAAGGAAGTCAATGATGTCGACGGAACGGGCCGAAGCGGCACTCGAATTGGCAATCGCCAAACATGTCGCCATTTCCTTCCAGCGGAGCGGCCGGAACACGGATGTCACCATCGCGGCGCGGAGCCGAAGCCGCATCACGGACAGCTTCCGGCACGGCGAATTCCAGACGGAGCAGGACAACCGGCCACCCGCACTGGTCGCGTTCTATCGCAATATCACGGCAGCATTTGCGCCGGTTGCAATCGAACCGCATGCGCCGGAACGCTCATCGCACCTGTACGATATCAAAGATTCGCTCGTAACCCTGCGCGGCGCGCTGTCCACGGTCTCGCAGAAGTCCAGAATGGATCACGCGAAGATTCAGCTTCTGATCGAGCGGCAGCAATTGCTGGTGAAGAACCAACTCACCGAGGGCTTCGGGCGCATCGAGTCCTGGATCCTCTCTCTGTCGTTCCTCGGCCTCGTTCTCCTGAATGCCGTCAGCCTTCTCTGGGCTCTGCCCTTTCTCGGCTTCAGCATCGGCAGAGCCTGGTATCTCGACAGAACCTGCAAGCGCCGTCTCAGGAAGATCTCTGACATCGATGCCCTGATCGACCGGATCGAGCGGGCGTCCTGATAGGGATGGATCCGTCACGAATGCTTCAGAACGGCCGACGCGATCGCGATATCCTGGACGGCCAGCCCCGAGAATGCAGAAACGGTGATCTGGTCCGCCGTCTCACGGCCTCTCGCCTTGCCCATGACGATCTCACCGATCTCGGCCACGGTATTCATGGCTGACGGATCGCCCCCGTAGGCATGTCCGAGCTCGCCTCTTGACTGAGCCTGAACCCTGCTATCCGTCACGACGATATCGGCATTGTGGATGATCGATGCATCCAGCTCCTGCTTGTCGGCACTGTCGGCACCGATGGCAGTGATGTGTGTACCGGGCTGGAGATCACGCCATACGAGCAGCGGCGACGGGCTGGCGGTCGCCGTGACGATCAACCGACAACGGGACGCGACCTCTGCCGGCGACGATGCGACCTCGACGGAGAAATCCTTCTCCTGCATCCGTCGCGCATAGGCCGAAGCCCGTTCAGGATTGCGCCCCCAGACCACGATATTGCGGCAGGGCCTGACGGATTGCAGCAGTTGCACCTGAAGCTCCGCCTGGATGCCGCACCCGAGCACGCCGATGGGTTCCACCGTCTCAGGCGCCAAGTGCTTCGCCGCGACGGCACCGGCGGCGGCCGTGCGCAGATCCGTCAGCCGGCCGCGATCATTCAGCACCGCCGCCAGCTCTCCCGTGTCCTTCCTGAAGACGAGGAGCAGCCCGTCGCTGCTGCTGAGGCCCCGTGCGGGATTGTTCCAGAACCCCGAAGCGATCTTGATCACATAGGTATCGCCGCTGGTCAGATACCCATATTTGATGTGCACCTCTCCCGGCGGTTCTTCGAGCAATAGCTCACCGGGTGCCGGCACCACGGCCTCGCCGCGGGAGAAGGCCGCGAAAGCCCCTTCCATCAGACCGACCAGATCGAGACCTTTCAGGCGTTCTTCGATCTGCGCGAGATCGAGAAAGGTGATGGAGGATGCAGTCACCATGGCGGTCGGGACCCTAACCGTTCAGGACAGAGAAAATCTTATCGCGGTCGAAATTCGCCCCGCACAGAACGATGACGTTCCTCTGTCCTTTGCAGCGTTCGGCAACTTTGAGGAACCCGGCCAGGGCGAGGGCCGCCGCGCCCTCGACGATTTGGTTTTCCTTCAAGGCCAGATCCTTGAGAGCGCCGGCAATCTCGGCCTCGGTACAGGTCACGACCTCGTCGATGACGGACATGGCCAGGGGCAGGGTCATGCTGTCCTCATCGATGCCGCCGGCAACGCCATCGGCGAGCGTGTCGAAATGCTCGGTTTCGACCACGCGCCCGGCGATGATCGAAGCGGCCAGCGCAGCGGAGTTTCGAGCCGCCACACCGAAGACACGGGTCTGCGGACTGAAGCTCTTGAGAACGGAACCGATGCCGCCGATCAGCCCGCCTCCCCCCATGGCGACGAAGACATTGTCGATGCTCTCGGCCTGCTCCAGCAGCTCCAATCCGATGGTCCCCTGCCCGGCCACGATCTCGGGATCGTTGTAGGGAGAGACATAGACGAGGCCGCGCGAAGCAGCTTCCTGCTGGGCATGAAGTTCCGCGAGCCCGCTCTCGGCGCCGTGCAGGATCACATCGACGTTGAACGAGCGGATCCGTTCGAGTTTCGCCGGGGCGACGTTCTCAGGCAGCACGACGGTCAAGGCCTGACCGATCGAGCTCGCCGCCTGCGCCGATGCGATGCCGTGATTGCCGGAGGACGCGGTGATGACCGCGCGGTCGCTCCCGAGCGCCGTCATCTTGCTCGCCGCACCTCGGATCTTGAAGGAGCCGGTCAGCTGAAAATTTTCGGCCTTGAAGAAGACGGATGATCCCGTCTCGATCCCGATCCGGCGGGACGGCAGAAGAGGCGTCTCATAGATATGGTGGCGAATGCGTCGACGCGACTGAACCGACCGCGCGGCGGACTCGAAAACGATGCTGGTCATGGCGCTCCTCCATCCATCGGAGACGTATCGTTCGCCCTTGTCCCGTTCGCGCGTTCCAAGAGCCTTTGAAAGATGTCCGCGGAACAGGCGATCATCGCCTCGAACTGCGCGACGATGATGTTCTCGTTCGGCGAGTGGAGCATGGCACCGTGATGCGTGAGGCCGATGCCGACGATATTCGCGCCGAGCTGCTCGACGAAGGGATGCGACGTCCCGGATGCGGGCGAACTCGGCTGCACGATGACGGGCCGCCCGAAATGCCGCTCCAGAAGCTCCTTCGCGTCCTGAATGAACCAATGGTCCGTCGACGACCTGACAGGCTTCACATTGGCATCGTGAACGATGAGCTCGATATCCTCGAAACCTTGCCGGTCGAGATGCGCGCGAAGAAGGCTTACGACGTGCTGCGGATCCTGATCGGGGACAAGGCGGAAATCGATTTTGACGGAGCCTTCGGCCGGCAGCACGGTCTTCGCGCCCTCGCCCGCATAGCCACCGGAGAAGCCGTTCACGTTCATGCACGGCGCGAAGTTCATCGCCGCGTAGAAACTGGCTCCGTCGATGCCATCGAGAACCCGCTGCCCGCCCGTCGCCCGAGCCAAGCTGTCGAACGAGAATGGCGGCACGGTGGCAAGATCCCGTTCCTGCTGCGTGGGCTGCCGGACCGTATCGTAGAAGCCGTCGATCAGCACACGGCCGGAACCGTCGCGCAAGGAGGCTGTCGCGGCCGCGAGCCGCCAGAGCGGATTGTCGAACACGGCGCCCAGGCTCGAATGCAGATCGGCTCTCGCCGTCCTGCAGCGCAGCTCGACGGCCATCACCCCCTTGAAACCGCAGAGGATGACGGGGTGGCCGCTCGAGTCGATCTCGCCATATTCCCACCAGCAGATGTCCGCCGTCACGCCGGAGAAGCGCCTCTTCAGGAACCCCTCGAGCGACGGACTGCCGATCTCCTCCTCGCCGTCGACGAGCCAGATGATCCTGAAGGGCAAGGGGCCCGGATGCCGCTCCCGGAACAGGCGCCAGCCTTCGAGACGGCTGACGAACTCGCCCTTGTCGTCGGCAACGCCGCGTCCATACCAGCGCCCGTCGCGCTCGCTCAGTTCGAACGGCGGGCTGTGCCACAAATCCACCGGATCCTCGGGCTGCACGTCGTAATGATTGTAGATCATGACGGTCAGGGGGCCGTCGCCGATCTCGCCCACGACGAACGGCCCGATTTCCCCAGTGCAGACCTCCGCCTCGAAACCGGCTCCGGCGAGCAGATCACGGACCGCTTGGGCGCAGTCGGAAAGACGCTCCCCGCGCGCACTCACGGACGGGATGCCGACGAGGCGCCTCAGATCCTCTCTTGCCCGCCAAAGGCTCTCTTTCGGCAGCATCGCTTGCGCCTTCTAGGCGAGGCCGTGACGAGACAGGAACGCATCGAGCCGGGTCAGCCCCTCCACCAGATGCTCGGTCTTCACGCCGATGCCGATGCGGATGTGGCCCTCGATCCCGAACCAGCTCCCTGCGACGACGAAAACGCTCTCCTCTTCCCGCAGACGGTTCGACAGATCCTCGGACGACATGTCGAAGTCATAGCGAAGGAACGCCATGCCGCCGGCGGCGGGACGCTGCCAGGACCAGCGGTTCCGCTTCTCGACCCAGCGCTCGACGATGTCGGCATTCTCGCGCAGAAGGGCACGCCCGCGCGCCAGGATGCGCTCGCGGTTCTGCGGCTCCATGACGGACGCTCCGAGGATCTGGCTCAGGATCCCGCTGCCGATGGTCGTGTAATCCTGCCGCTCCGCCGCAGCCTCAACCACTTCTTCCGGCCCGACGATCCAGCCGAGGCGCAGGCCGGGACATGCGAAGGATTTCGACAGGCTGCTCGTGACGATGACGCGTGGATACTCTCCATAGAATGTCTCGGTCTCGGCCCCGTCGATCTCGCCTCCGCGATAGATCTCGTCGACCAGCAGCCAGGCACCTGCCCTCCGCGCCGCATCGAGCAACGCCTCGCGGCTCCTGCGCGACAGGACGGCGCCGGTCGGATTGCCGGGATTGGTGACGGCGATCAGCTTCACGCCGTCCAGCGCCTTGGCCAACGCCTTCTCGTCCACCTGCCAACCCTGGTCGGCCAGCAGGGGAAGGCGCTCGACGTTCATGCCGAGCGCCCGCCCGAGACCGTCCACCTGCATGAAGTTCGGAACCGCGAACAGCACTTTGTCGCCAGGATCGATCATCGCCATCAGGGTGATCATCGTCGCCTCGGACGAGCCGTTCGTCACCAGCACGTTGGAAGCGGATGCGCCCGGATACCAGCCGGCTATGGCGCTCCTGAGATCGGGGCGTCCGTCGGTCCAGCCGTAGCCGAGCGGCTGGCGCAACAGCGCCTGGGCCTCGTCCGGCGGAAGGATCTCCTCGATGCTGCAGGGATGCACCCCGCTTTCGGTCAGATTGATCTCGACGCCGTTCTCGAACAGCGTCTGGTTCCGCTCCATTAGGAAAGTATCGAACTGCACCCAAAAGCTCCAATCAGGAATCGGGTCGAGGCAATGGTAGAGAATGGCCGCGCCAACGCAGGACCCGGGCACGCGGCAGGGGCGGACCATGGCAGGCGGAAGATTGAACCGTCAAGTCCAATTTGGACTATGAAGTCTATTTTTGCGGTGCTAAGAGGCCATGAATCGTATCGTTTCGCATTGCGGGGATTGCCATGAAGATCGAAGAGTTCACGCTCGAGCGCATCCAGTCGCTCTATGAGAACACGGTTGAGTACAACCTGTCCGACAGCGGCGTGCATCCCTATTCCCTGCGTGAGCTTCTGACGCCCGAACAGCAGAGCCAGGTGCTCGACGTCGAACTCGGCTACGGCTGGACCAACGGTCGCACGGAATTGCGCCAGGCCATCGCCAATCTGCATCCCAACCGCACCCCCGAACATGTGATGGTCACCAACGGCTCGGCCGAGGCGAATTTTATCCTCGTGATGTCGCTGCTCGAGCCCGGCGACGAGCTCGTGGTCTTCGTTCCGAATTATCTGCAGATCTGGGGTTGGGCCCGCGCCATCGGCGTGACCGTGAAGGAGGTTCTGCTGCGCGAGGAACTCGGGTGGACGCCAGATCTCGACGACGTGCGCAAGGCCGTCACGAGCCGCACGAAGATGATGACGATCTGCAATCCCAACAATCCGACCGGCGCCGTCCTGTCGCGCGAGACGATGGATGGTCTCGTGGGGATCGCCCGCGAGCACGGCATCTATCTCCATGCGGACGAGGTCTATAAGGGTGCGGAACTCGATCAGGACGAACCTCCGAGCTTCGCTGACCTCTATGAGAAAGCCATCGTGACGAACGGCCTGTCGAAAGCCATGGCGCTCCCGGGCCTGCGCATCGGCTGGCTGGTCGGCCCCGTCGAGGAGATCTACACGTCCTGGCAGCGCAAGGACTACACCTCGATCACGACGGGTGCGGTCAGCGAGTTCGTGGCGGAGATCGCCGTGCAGCCCGCCAAGCGGCAGGAGATCCTGTCCCGCAGCAAGCGCATCCTGCGCGAGAACCTCGCCTTGCTGCAGCGCTGGGTCGATGCCAACGGCGACCTCTTCTCCTTCGTACCGCCCAAGGCCGGCGGCATGGCCTTCATCCGCTACGCCATGTCCATGAACTCGACCGATCTGGTGCACCGCCTGCGCGAGGAGCGCGGCGTCATGCTGCTGCCGGGCGACGTCTACGGCATGGATCGCTACATCCGGATCGGTATCGGCGCCCCCGCGCACCATCTGGAGGCGGGCCTGGAGCGTCTCGCCGCGTTCGTGCGCGCGCAAGCCACATGAACCGCACGCGAAAAATCGGAGCGAAGACATCGCTCTCGCCTGAACTGGCGAGCTATGCGCCCGTCTGCGACGCCATCGCACTGCTCTTCCAGCCCTATGCGGAAGTGGTGCTCCACGATCTCGCCACCGAGACCGTCGTGCATCTCTCCAATCCCTTCTCAAAGCGCGAACTCGGCGAGCCGTCCCTCCTGCACGAGATCGACTTCAAGCCGTCCGACATCATCATCGGGCCTTATGAGAAGGTGAACTGGGACGGGCGGCGCATCAAGTCCGTCAGCGCCGTCCTGCGTGTGCATGAACGGTCCATCGGCATTCTCTGCATCAACGTGGACGTGTCGCATTTCCACGCCGTGATGCAGACGCTGACGGCGCTTGTCGCCGTGCCGCAATCGCCCGAGAAGCCGGCTTCGCTGTTCAAGGAGGACTGGCACGAGCGCATCAACGAATACATCCAGTCATGGACGCGCGAGCGAGGTCTGACCATCGCCGAGATGAGCCGCGCGCAGAAGCAGCAGCTCGTGACGGATCTTGCCGGCGACGGCGCCTTCGGCGGGCGCAACGCGGCAGCCTATATCTCGCGCGTGCTGGGATTGGGCCGGGCCACCGTCTACAACTATCTCAAGAAGGATCAGGCCTGAGGGAGAAGCGCATCTCGCAGAGCCTGCCAGCTCTCCTCGTCCGGCGCACTGATGAGGCCGCCGCCGCGATTGACGGGACGATACGGCGAACCATCGAAATGCGCCGTGTACCCGCCGGCCTCGCGATGGATCAGCCACCCGGCCGCATGGTCCCATGGCATCACGCTCGACGAGAAAGAGAAATGCAGGTACCCGGCGGCCGTCAGGCGATAGGTATGCGCCGCGCACCGCAGATCCGCCGCCATGGCGACCTTTGGCAGGTTGCCCGTCACCACGGGGCGAAGGTTCTCCGGCAGGTAACGCCATGAAACGTTGCCCGCCATCTGCGACAAGGGAACCTTCGATGCGACCTGAAGCGGGCTGGCGCTGCCGTCGGGACGCTGGACCCAGGCACCCTCGCCGCGAACGGCCATCGACCAGTCGTCCGAAATCGGATCCAGGATCACGCCGCAGACGATCTCGCCCTTCACCAGGGCCGCGGCCATCACGCCGAAGAGCGGAAGGCCCGAGGCAAAGTTCAACGTGCCGTCGACCGGGTCGAGGATGAAGGCGAGCTCGGCTTGTCCAAGACCGTCGAGCAGACTCGCGTCCCGGCTGACGCCCTCCTCGCCGACGACGAGCGCACCCGGAAACCGGCGCAGGAGCTCGGCCTCGATGACGCGCTCGGCGGCCTCGTCCGCATCGGTCACGAGGTCGAGCTGTGAGGACTTGGTCCGGATCGCGTCGGCCGACAGGTTCCGGAACCGCGGCAGGATCTCGGCCTGGGCGGTCGCCCGGAGGATCTCCGCAACGGCGAGTGCATCGGCTCGGGTGAAGGTCATGGTCTTGTCGTACCCTGCTGTTTCGGAACCGATTCAGATCATTTCGAGCGGGCGCTTGCGCCGAGGCGGCGGAAACTCTGCATCGATGGCCTCAACATCGTCCCTATCCAGTTGGATCTCAAGCGCTTGATGATTGTCCCGCACGTGATCGGCGCTCGACGCCTTCGGAATTGCGATCACGCCGCGCCGATCTAGGACCCAGGCCAGAGCAATCTGGAACGGGCTTGCTCCATGTTTCTGCCCGACCCTGTCCAGGATGCTTCTGCGCGGAAGCCTGCCCTGTTCGATCGGGCTGTAGGCCATGAGGGGCATACGATGGTCCTGCATCCACGGGATGAGGTCGAATTCCGGCCCTCTCCGGCTCACGTTGTAGAGCACCTGATTGGTGGCGCAGTTCGCGCCTTCCGGAATCGCGAACAGCTCTTCCATGTCGGCGGTGTCGAAGTTGCTGACACCCCAGTGCCGGATCTTGCCGGCGCGGCGAAGCTCCTCGAACCCGGCAACGGTTTCCTCCAACGGCACGCTGCCGCGCCAATGCAGGAGATAGAGATCCAGCCGGTCCGTCTTCAACCGCCCGAGGCTGCGCTCGCAGGCCTGCATCACGCCCTGGCAGCTCGCATTGTGGGGATACACCTTGCTGACGAGGAAGAGCCGATCCCGCTGCCCGGCGAGCGCCTCCGCGACGAGTTGCTCCGCCGCGCCCTCGCCGTACATCTCGGCCGTATCGATGAGCGTCATGCCGAGTTCGACGCCGAGGCGGAGCGCGTCGATCTCCCGCGCCCGGTGACTCGCCGACTCGGCCATGTGCCAGGTCCCCTGCCCGAGAGCCGGAACGGCTTCACCGCCCGGCAACATGACTTCAAGGCCCATGTCTCAACCTCCGCCTGGAGCGATCCTCGCTCGGAAAATTCACGATCGCGCGTGAGAGCGGCGGGGCGCCAAGCACATTTCACGGCACCCGGACGATCACTGCAGGCGCGGCCCCTTCATGAAGCGCCCCCGGTCGGCGGACCGGATCGTCACGTCGAACATATCTCCCTCCCGCTCGAGCGTGAGCGGGACGTCGACCCCTGCGGCGCCCAGATCCCAGACGGCGCGATAGAACTCCGCGAGAGAGGTCACCGTTTGACCGGCAACCGCGTGGATCTGGTCACCGGCCCTCAAGCCTGCCCGCTGCGCCGGCGCATCGCCGGCAAGGCCGATGACCGTGATCTGATCATCCTCGGCCTCTGCGACATAGAATCCGAGCCAAGGCCGCGGTTTGCTTTTGGTCCGACCGAGGGTCAGGAGATCGTCCAGAATCGGCTTCAGGAGATCGATCGGCACGCTCATGTTGAGAGGCACCACGGTGCCGCCGGAAGCCTGATGCTGGAGCTGGAGCGAACCGATGCCGACGAGATCACCCCGGGGTCCGATCAAGGCCGTGCCGCCCCAATTGGGATGGGCTGGCGCGGTGAAGATGGCCGGATCGATGAGATACTCCCAATAGCCGGCGAATTCCTGGCAGGCGACCACTTGGGCCGCCAGGGAGTGGCTCAGTCCTCCGCTCCCGCCGATGACCACATGATCGCCCGGTTTCAGATGGCGGGAATCGCCCAGGGCCAGTACCGGCACGCCAAGGGGCTCGAGCGCCTGCACCAATCCGAAACCGCTCTCGTAATCGTAAGCGAGCACATCGGCCTGAACGGCCCGCCCCTTATTGGTGGTGAGCCAGACCTCTTCGGCCTCGGCAATCAGGTAGCCGATGGTGAGGACGAGACCGTCGTCCCGGATGACGACGCCCTGCCCGGCCCGTTCCGTCCCGAGCGTTTCGGCCGTGAAGGCATCATCGGGAACCCGCGCCCTCAGGGAGACGACAGCCGCCAGAGCGTCCTTGAGGTCATAGCCGAGCGATCTCGGATCCGGTTGATACTCAGGAGGGATTTCCCATTCATCGGGTGATTGCATGCAAAGCTCCTCAGACCCTCGGCAGAGAGTCTGCACCCTGTAAAATTGGCCGAGCAAGGGCTGCCTTCAACAGGCCTCCCCCATTTGACGCACAAAAAGCCGTTACACGGAATCGCATCCGGCACAGCGGACGTCCGGCCTGCCTCTCACAGGGCGTCCCAAGGGCAAAGGTTTGCTAGGCCGCTTCGAGGACATCCGCCCGCATCATTGCGGGCGCCTCGTTCCAGACCTGCTCATGCTTCTTTTCCAGCATGCGCAGAGCCTGCCGGGCATAGAGACGAAATTCGTGTTGCAGAAGCCGCGATGCGGTTTCCCAAACGCCGTCCTCATGCCGCGCGACAAAGAATGCCCGAGCGATCTGCTCGATTTCCTGGTCCGTCTGATCCACCTGTGCCCCCACACAGGAGCCCTCACGGCTCCGCCAGTTGCGCCGAGAGCAAGTCCGGCGGCAACTGTTGGCAAGGTGTCTGATTTGCGGATTCCTGTCTGTACCCAAAAAGACACGATTCAGCCACAAATCGCTATTGTCGCTTGTAAAGGCGTCAGGCGGCCCTGGCGGTCGCAAGGAACCGGTCGATGTCCTGCCTCAGGCGCTGAAGCTGCTGGTCCAGGGTGTGCTTGGCACTCGACACCTCCTGCGCGGCGGAGGCCGCGGAGGCCGTCGACCCGGTCAGCGCCTCGATGCTCCGCACGACCGCATGGGTATGGTCCGTCGTCTGGTTGACGCTGACGGAAATCTCCGACGTCACCGCAGCCTGTTCTTCGACGGCGGCCGCGATCGCCGTGGCGATCCCGCTCAGCTCTTCCATGATGCGGCCGATATTGTCGATGTCGGACACGCTACGCTGTGTCGCGTCCTGGATCGCTCCGATGCGCGAGCCGATCTCGGTCGTGGCCTGGGCGGTCTGGTTGGCGAGAGTCTTGACCTCCTGCGCCACGACGGCGAACCCCTTGCCCATCTCCCCGGCGCGGGCCGCCTCGATGGTGGCATTCAAGGCGAGCAGGTTGGTTTGAGCTGCGATGCGCTCGATCAGATCGACGACGTCTCCGATCTCCTTCGCCTGCTCGGCCAAGCCGTTGACGGTTTCCTTCGTCCGCTGGGAGCTCTCCAGAGCATGGCGCGCCACATCCGCCGAGCGGCTGGCCTGCTGGCCGATCTCGCGAACCGACGATGCGAGCTGCTCCGTGGCGGCCGCCCCGGATTGCATGTTGGACGCGGTCTGTTCGGCCGCCGTCGTGACCTGAACGGCAAGGCTCCTGGCGCTTCCGGTCGCCTGGTCGAGAACCGTTGCGCTCGCAGAGAGGGCATGGCTCGCCTGCCCCGAGATCTCCAGGCTCTCCTGTACGGCCTCGGAGAAGGAGGCGACGGCCTGCGACAGGTCCTCACCCTTCTTCTGGCGATCGTGAACGAAGGCGTCCTGATAGACGGAGATGGCGAAGTCCATGTCGAGCATGACCGCCTTGTTCACCGTCGCCAGCCTGCGGGCAAGAGCCCCTCCGCTGAAGCGGTGCTTCCGCGACAGCACATGAATCAGCTCGTTGAGGATGAAGGCATAGCCTCCGATGTACCAGCGCGGCGCGAGGCCGATCTTGTTATGGATCAGGCCGATGCGCCGGATGCCTTCCACATAAGCGGCATCGAAGCTGCCGCTGAACAGCCTGCCCCAATGCTGCATCTGGGCGGACACAAGCCGGGATTGCTGCGTGCCGATCAGCCGTGACAGCTCCGGCTGCCGATGCATATGCGCGTAGAAGCGTTCGAGGATCTTCGGCAGCTCGGGGGAGATGTCGTGCCAGATCCCGCGAAGCTCCCGGCAGGCATCGTCGTCGATGCCCAGGAATGCGAGCCGCTCGGCAAGAAACAGGTCGTTCTGCAAAATTTTTCCCCAAACCTCGTCTTCCGCGAACATCTAAGGTGGCAGGCTTGGCCGAAGCTTGCTCCCCGGCCAAGCCTGCGGCAGTTTGCGCCACCCGCGGCCGAAACCGGACGGCGCCCCGCGCGTTAATCTAGGCAGTTTCAAGGGGCCAGGCGATGCTTGATAACATTGCGAAGAATCCTGATTTGACCCAATCGGCTTCCATGGCGTTGCCCGTTCGCCACAACGTTCCGCCGCTTCCTCACTCGGTCCAGGAGCATCTCGGCCGGCTGCTGAGGGCCGATTATTATGAGCGGTCCGATAAGCCGCGCTACCTCGGCGATCCCGCGCTCCCGCTCGAATTCGACCCCTATCTCTACCGCCTTGAGCAGAAGGAGCGGACTCTCAGGATCATGCGGGTTCGGGAACAGGGCACACAGGCCGTGGCCGAAGCTCTCGCTGGCTTCACCTGCTAGAGCCATTCGGAGAAGAATCCGCGGCTGGCCTCGTTCCGGCGGACCGAGGTCTTCAGCCCGCGTTCACTGCCCCGGGCTCACAAAGGCGCATCATGGGGGAACTCCTCTCGGTGGCTGACACTTCAAAGAGCATGGGACACCAAAGCGGACGAGCCGTCCTGAGGCAAGCGTTCAGACGCCTGGAGCATGAAGTGCCGGGCAAGGTCGCCCGCGTGCTCCGCAGCCTTCGCCACCCGAATTCGCGCTGGATCAGGATCCCGGCCGGCCTGCTTCTCATCCTGGGCGGCATCTTCTCGTTTCTGCCCGTCCTCGGATTGTGGATGCTGCCCTTGGGTCTTCTGCTGATCGCCCGCGACGTCCCCATCCTGCAGAAGCCCGTGGGCCGGTTTACCCTTTGGGCGATCCAGAAATGGGCTTCGCTCAGGCAGCGATTCTTCCCCGAGCGTCCCCTGCGCTAAGCGTCTCCCCGACCGGCGATAATCCATCCATGCGGGAACCGATCAGGTTGGGACGACGCCGCCTAGCTCGTCTTCGACATAGATGGAGATGATTTCGTCGAAGCTGGACTCCGCGCGGAAACCCAGGCTCTCGGCGCGGCTCGCATCGAAGCGGCGGGGCCATCCCTCGACGAAACGGATGATGGTCGGATCGAGCTCGTGGCGGATCCGGGCGACGGTCTGCTCGCCGGCGATGCGCCGAAGCGCGTCGATCTGCTCGCCGACGGTCACCGACACGCTCGGCATCGTCAAGTTGCGCCGAGGTCCGATCCTAGACGTGTTCATGCTCGCCGCATGGATGAGAAAGCCGACGGCGGATCGCGGCGAAGCATGGGCGTGGCGGACGTCCAGCGAGACGGGAAGAACGGCCTCCTGACCGTTCAGCGGCTCGCGGATAATGCTGGAGAAAAAGCCCGATGCCGCCTTGTTGGGTTTGCCCGGACGGACGCAGATCGTGGGAAGCCGGATCCCGACGCCGTCGAAGAACCCGCGCCGGGTATAATCGGCCAGCAGCAGTTCACCGATCGCCTTCTGCGTCCCGTAGCTCGTCAGCGGCGTCAGGAAGAACTCGTCCCCAATCGCATCCGGGAACGGCGCGCCGAACACCGCGATGGAGGACGTGAAGACGAGGCGCGGCCCGTACCCATCGCCGATGATGCGAATGGCATCGAACAGGAAGCGCGTTCCGTCGAGATTGATCCGATATCCCTTGTCGAAATCGGCCTCCGCCTCGCCGGACACGATGGCCGCAAGGTGGAAGATCACGTCGGGACGACCCGCAACGAGCTTCTCCGCCTCTCCGGGCATCGAGAAATCGGACGTCAGGGTTTCGACGGCAAAGGACGCCTGAGGGCGTTCGGGTTCGACCACATCGTGCAGAATGAGACGCGTGATCGCCTCACCTCCCAGTTGGCCTTCCCTGACCAGGCGTTCCGTGAGCTTGCGGCCGACCATTCCGGCCGCCCCGAGAATGAGGATCTGCATCGATCGGCAATCTTTTCTAATCGGGCCTGCCGACCACGATTGTCGTTCAGGCGGAAGGGAATGGGGCGCCGCCGTCCGGCGCACGGAGGCTCCGAACGGCGGCGCGCTGATCTGAGTAGGATCTTACTTCTGCCGGACCTTGTCGAGCTCCGCCTGCATCATCTTCACCGTCTCGGGTCCGATGGTTGCGGCGTGCTTCTCCCAGACGGGCTTTGCCTGCTCGCGCATGCGGTTCGCCTCCTGCTCGTTCAGCTCGTTGACGACGATGCCAGCGCCCTTGATCTTGTTCAGCGAGGATTCCGACAGCTCGCGCGAAACCTTGCGCTGCTCATCGCGAGAGACGGCGGCGCATTCGCGCAGGGCAGCCTGCTCGTCCTTCGACAACCCGTCCCACAGCTTCTTGGAGTACAGCACGAGGAACGGGGTATAGGCGTGACGTGTCACGGACAGGTACTTCTGCACCTCGTAGAACTTCGACGTATCGATGGTCACGAACGGATTTTCCTGACCGTCGATCGCCTTCGTCTCAAGGGCGGTGAAAACCTCGCCGAACGCCATCGGCACCGCGTTGGCGCCCATGTTCTTGAACGTGTCGAGGAACACGTTGTTCTGCATGACGCGAACCTTCAAGCCCTTGAAGTCCTCCCACTTCTCCACCGGACGGCGGGAATTGGTGAGATTGCGGAAGCCGTTCTCCCAATAGGCGAGATTGACGAGGCCGACCGTTTCGAGCTTGCCGTCGATGTACTTGCCGAACTCACCGTCGAGGACGGAATCGGCCTCCTTGTTGTTGGCGAACAGGAACGGCAGATCGAACACGCCGAGATCCGGCAGGATTCCGATGAGGGGCGAGCTGGACGTGACGACCATCTCCTGGGTGCCGGAACGCAGCGCCTGCGTGGCCTGGAGATCGCCTCCGAGGGCGTTGCCCCAGAAGCCCTGCACCTTGATCTTGCCCCCGGACTTGTCCGTAAGGCAGGCGCGGAATTTCTCGACGCCTTTTCCGTTCGGGTGATCCTCGTTCACGCCATTGGACAGGCGGATGTTGCGTTCCGTGAACTGGGCATTGGCCGGAACGGCCGCCATGATGGTCGCTGCCACGCCGGCGGCAAGTGCGAATGTGAGTGCTTTCATGGTCGTTTCCTCTCTCTTTTGGTTTTTCAACAATTCTGCCGTCTCAACGCCCCCGAAGCCAGGCCAAGGGTACCATGACCAAGTCGGGGAAGATGATGAGCAGGACGAGTACGATGAGCTGAGCGATCAGGAACGGGTTCACCCCGCGGATGACCGCGCCCATGGGCACACGGGCGACGCCGCTTACCACGTTCAGCACAATTCCGACCGGAGGCGTGATCAACCCGATGGCGTTGTTGATGATGAACAGCACGCCGAAATAGACCGGATCGATGCCGGCCTGCTTCACGATCGGCATGAGAACCGGAGTCAGGATCAGGACCGTGGGCGAGAAGTCCAACGCGGTTCCGACGATGACCACCAGGAACATGAGGGCGAACATGAGAATGGTCTTGTTGCCCATCAGGGGTTCGATGAGCCCGCTGATCTCGCCGGGAATGTTCGCCTGGGTGATGAGCCACGCGGACACGAGCGCCGCCGCCACCAGGAACATCACCACGGCCGTCGTCTTCGCGGCCGTGAGGAACACGCCGTAGAGCATCGACGGCTTCAGCTCGCGGTAGACGAACATGCCGATGACGAGCGCATAGACGGCGGCGAGGACGGCGGCCTCCGTCGGCGTGACGATGCCCCACTTGATGCCGCCCAGGATCATCACGGGCATGAGGAGAGCATAGAAGCCATCGATGAAGGCCCTTCCCCGCTCTCGCATCGTCGCGCGGGGCGCCGTCTTCATCTTGTCGCGTCGGCTGACGATGGCCCAGGCGACGACGAGCGCCAGCCCCATCATCAGACCGGGAACGACGCCCGCGAGGAAAAGCTGCGAGATCGACACGTTGGCCGCGACGCCGAAGACGATGAAGCCGATCGACGGCGGGATCACCGGCGCGATGATGCCGCCGGCCGCGATGAGGCCCGCTGCGCGTGGAATGTCGTAGCCGGCATTGCGCATCATAGGAATCAGAATGGCTGCCAGCGCCGCCGTATCGGCGGCCGCTGAGCCGGACAGGGCCGCGAGGATCAGCGCCGCCACGATGGCGACGTATCCAAGACCGCCATGGATATGGCCGAGGCAGGCCAGGGCGAAGTTGACGATGCGCTTCGACAGGCCGCCGACATTCATCAGCTCGCCGGCGAGCAGGAAGAACGGGACGGCCAGAAGCTGAAAGTTGTCGGCGCCGATGATCATGTTCTGAGCCACGATCTGGCTGTCGAAGTTGCCGAGCCAGAGCATGAGCGCGAGAGCGCAGACGATCAGCGCAAAGGCGATCGGCATTCCGAGCGCCATGGCCCCGAGAAGCGAGACGAGGAAAACGAGAATGGTCACTCGAGCCGCTCCTTCAAGGCATGGGCTTCGTCGCCGCTGTAGTCGCCGGCGAAGACCTTGAGCTCATGCTCGCTGACGCGTCCGGTGAGGACGCGCATGATCCGGAGGGCGGCCATCAATCCCAGGCCGATGCTGGTAAAATACCCGATCCCGTAGACCCAGAGCATCGAGATCTCGGTGATGGGCGCATAGTTCGTGGCGTTGATCTCGGCCTGCTGCCATGTCCCCCAGAAGAAGACCGCGCAACACCCGATGATGAACAGGTCGGACAGGACCATGCAGACCTTGCGGCCATTGTCGCCGAGACGCGCCACCAGGGTCTCGACGCCCAGATGGGCATTCTCGCGCCCCACCACGACGGCGCCGATGAAGGTCAGCCAGACGAAGAAGAAACGGGACAGCTCCTCCGAGACATCGATGCCGGTATCGAAGAGATAGCGCAGGACGACATTGCCGAAGACCATGGCGACCATGGCGGCGAGAAGAAGAACCAACAGTCCTTCCAAGCCTTTGAAAAAGATGGAGATTACCCTGCTCACGCGTTCTCCCTGCCATTGGCGCCCGTTTCGGCGCTCATTATTCTGTTCTTCCCAAAGCATGCTTCAAGCCTTGGGAAAGCCAAACATGTTAGTCGATCTAAGGCGCAGTTAAAGGGAGTGTCAATTCAGCCGATGGAGCGGTTTCGCGAGCTGAACGCGGTGCAGGACGATGAACTTTTCCCGTTCCGTCTTGTTCGCCCGCATTTTCATTTGCGGGCAACATCCATGCATGCCTTGGAAAATTCTATCGTACGCCTTCAAGGGAAAAGGTGAGCCATGCCCATCTTGCATCAATGTATCAAATTAGACTTATGAATACCTGCTCGCGCGAAGCATTTCGGTGGATATCATGAGAGCGGCGGCTTCCATCCCGTCTGCAGGAGGCATCAAACGTTCCGCCTCTGCCGATCGCCACGAGAGCGCAATCCAAACGAGGATCCCATGAAGATCACAGGCGTCGAAACAATCCGTCTCCAGGAATTCGCGAACATCGTCTGGATCCGCCTGCACACGGATGAGGGACTCATCGGCCTCGGTGAAACCTTCATGGGTGCGGCGGCCGTCGAGGCGTATATTCACGAGACCGTCGCGGCCAAATTGATCGGACGCGACCCGCTCCAGATCGAAGGGATCAACCGCGATCTCCAGAATTATCTGGGCTGGCGCTCCGCCGGCGTCGAAACGCGCGGCAACTCCGCCGTCGACATCGCCTTGTGGGATCTCTTCGGCAAGGTCCACGGCAAGCCCGTCTGCGACATGCTGGGAGGCCGCTCACGGGACAGGATCCGGGTCTACAATACCTGTGCCGGCTACCGTTACATTCGCGACAGCCGGGCGCAGAAAGTCGCCAACTGGGGCGTCGGCGAAACGGAAGGTGCCTACGAGGATCTGGACGCGTTCCTGCACCGCGCGGACGAGCTCGCCCATTCCCTGCTGGAACAGGGCATCACGGGAATGAAGATCTGGCCCTTCGACGTCGCGGCCGAACGCAGCCACGGTTACGACATCTCGCCGGACGAACTCCGGACGGCGCTCGAACCCTTTGCCAAGATCCGCAAGGCCGTGGGCGACAAGATGGACATCATGGTCGAGTTCCACTCCCTGTGGAGCCTGCCGATGGCCAAGAAGCTCGCTGCGTCGCTGGCCGAGTTCGACACCTACTGGCACGAGGATCCCTTCCGCCTCGACAATATCGGGGACCTCAAGGAATACGCGCAACACTCGAAGGCCTGGGTCTGTGCGTCTGAGACCCTGTCCTATACCCACGCGTTCCGTGAATATCTCGAAACCGGCGTCGCCGGCGTCGCCATGCTCGACCTGTCCTGGTGCGGCGGCCTGACGGAGGCGCGCAAGATCGCCGCATTGGCGGAAGCATGGCATGTGCCGGTCGCGCCGCACGACTGCACGGGCCCGGTGGTTTATGCCGCTTCTTGCCATTTCTCCCTGCATGCGCGCAATGCATTGATCCAGGAGAGCGTCCGGGCTTTCTATACCGGATGGTACACTGAACTCGTGACGGAACTGCCGACCGTCAAGAATGGCGAGGTGACGGTGAACATGAAGCCGGGCCTCGGCCTCGAATTGCTGCCGGAACTCTGGCAGCGGCCTGATGCCATCGTGCGCCTGACCGACAGGTTATAGGAATGCAAACGACCTGCGAATGATCCCTCCGCACCAGGCCGCTTCTGATATCGAGTGAGACGACAATGAGCCATGTGATCGATGCCCTTGTTGAAGCCCTGGGATCCAGGGTCCGCGTCGGGAGCGACATTCCCTCCCGCAACCACGCCGATGCCAGCGGCCTCAAGCCCACCGCACCCCAGGCATTGATCCTGCCGCAGAGCACAGACGATGCGGCGACTGCCCTGAGGATCTGCCACGAGCATCGCCAGCCCGTCGTCACGCAAGGTGGGTTGACGGGCCTCGCGGGCGGCGCGCACCCGCAGGCCGGAGAGGTTGCTCTGTCCCTTGAGAGGATGAGCGGCATCGAAGAGATCGACGCGGCGAGCGCCACGCTGACGGCCCTCGCCGGCACGCCACTCGCGGTCATTCAGCAGGCGGCGGACGAGGCCGGCTTCCTGTGCGGGATCGATCTCGGCGCGCGCGGAACCTGCACGATCGGCGGCAACGTCGCGACCAATGCCGGCGGCAACCAGGTGCTGCGCTACGGCATGACACGGCGCAACGTTCTCGGCCTCGAAGTGGTCCTCGCCGACGGCACCGTGGTCCGGTCCCTCAACAAGATGCTGAAGAACAATGCCGGATACGATTGGACGCAACTCTTCATTGGCAGCGAAGGGACGCTCGGCGTCGTGACCCGGGCGGTGATCGGGCTGCATCCCAAGCCCCAGGGCTTGCAGACGGCTCTCTGTGCGGTCGGCAGCTTCGAGGATGCCCTCGTGGTCCTACGCCGGTTCCAGCAGGCTCATCCGGGCCGCCTGCTCGTCTTCGAGGCCATGTGGCGGGAGTTCATGACGGTCGCGACCGAGATCTGCGGCCTTGCGCCTGCGTTCGAGGACGAGCACGACGTGACGCTCCTGATCGAGGCCGACATGGGAGCGGATCCGGCGGGAACGGAAGCCTTTTCGCTCCTCCTGGGCGAGTTCTATGAGCAGGGGCTGATCAAGGACGCCGTGGTGGCACAGTCTCGCGCCGATCGGAACCGGTTCTGGGCCTACCGCGAAACGCCCTACGAATACGGCCGCTTCCTGCCCGAGGAAATCCGCTTCGACGTCAGCGTGCCGCTCAACCGCATGACGGAAGCCGTCGCCCATTTGCGTCGAGAGATGCCCAAGCAATGGCCCGACGCCGTTTACGTCGTGTTCGGGCACGTGGCCGACAGCAACATCCACATCAACGTCGCCGTTCGCGACATGGACGATGCGATCAAGAAGGGCGTTCAGGGCCTCGTCTACGATCTGGTGTCTCGTCTCGGAGGCTCGATCTCCGCGGAGCACGGAATCGGTCGTATCAAGCGCCCTTACCTTTCCTTGAGCCGCACGGAACCCGAACTTGCCCTGATGCGGCAGATGAAGCAGACGCTGGATCCTGCCGGCATTCTCAATCCCGGACGCATTCTCTAGAGCATCGGATCGGACGATGAACATTGCGAACCTCTTCGATCTGTCGGGCCGCATCGCTCTCGTGACGGGATCGAGCGCGGGCATCGGCCTTGCGCTCGCGCGGGGCCTCGGACGCGCCGGCGCGCACGTCATCCTCAACGGACGTCGATCGGACAGAGTCACTGAGGCGGCACGGAGCCTGCGGGACGAAGGCTCGTCCGTGGTCGGGATGCCCTTCGACGTGACGGACAGCAACGCCGTCAAGGCCGCCATCGACCGGATCGAAGCGGAGATTGGCCCTGTCGACATCCTGGTCAACAATGCGGGCATGCAGCGCCGGGGGCCTCTGGAAGATTATCCGGAGGAGACATGGCACGAGCTGATGGCCACGAATGTGGACAGCGTCTTCTATGTGAGCCAGGCCGTCGCCAGGAGAATGATCCCACGCGGCCGGGGAAAGATCATCAATATCTGCTCGGTTCAGAGCGAACTCGGTCGCCCCTCGATTGCGCCCTACGCGACCACGAAGGGGGCCGTGAAGATGCTCACGAAGGGGATGGCCATCGATTGGGGGCGGCACGGCATCCAGGTGAACGGCATCGGCCCCGGCTACTTCAAGACAGAGCTCAATCAGGCCCTCGTGGACGACAAGGCCTTTTCCGACTGGCTCATCGGCCGCACGCCCTCCCGTCGCTGGGGGGAACTGGAAGACCTGATCGGTGCCGCGGTCTTCCTCGCGTCGGATGCCTCCGCCTTTGTCAACGGTCAGATCATCTATGTCGACGGGGGCGTGACGGCATCGCTTTGAAGGAGGCCGAAACCCAATCTTAATGTTTGGGGCCGTAAACCGTCATTCTCGGTTGCCATATCCGTTCAGGATGGTTAGCAACTGCACCTGTATTTTGCGAAGCATCGGCCCCGAGCGCGGATCCGCTCCCGGGATCGTTCCGATGCTCATCCATTGGACGAGCGCATCGTTCGGGGCACCCCCGCAGGGCCGCACGATGCGCCGGAAAAGCGACTTGGGAGGTGCTTCATGCCCCACGGAGCGTACTGCGTTGCATTTAAGCACGATCGTTGGACGGTCTCTCAGTTCGGCCGGGATCTCGGCTCGTTTTATTTTCGCGCAAAGGCATTGAAGTTCGCCGTCGAGGCAGCCTGCTGGTCGGCCGTATCGAACAATCCGATGGTCTTCGTTCTCGATCGGACGGGAGATTTCTACACGGCTTGGCGCGGTGACCGGGACAGTCTCTCGGCTGAAATCTGAACGCCTGCCTCAAAGCCGCCCGGGAAGCCACGTTCCGATCTCTTCCATCAGGGAGAGACGACGACCGGAACGATGTTCCGGTCGTCGAAGTTCAGATTCTCATTCAGGCCCGACATGAAAGAAGACCTACGCGACGGCCGCTGCTTGATGCAGGGTCGCGCTCTCCAGTTCGACACCCTGTGACGCACTCATCAAGGATTGTATCTTCTCCGCAAGGTCGCTTGCCCGGTAGGGCTTGTAGAGAAGATTGAGATCTTCGAGCTTGTCTTCCCCATCGAAGTATCCGGTGGTCAGGAGGACTTGGACGTCAGGCTGTTCCTTCTGAATGAGCCGGGCTAGGTCAATGCCGCTGAGGGCTCCCGGCATCCTGACGTCGGAGAGGACAAGCTTGATGTCCTTCTTCGATTTCAGAAGCCGGGCGGCTTCATCGCCGGTTTCGGCCTCCATCACCTTGAATCCGAGGGAATGCAGGGTGGACAGCACCACCTGACGCACGGCCGGATTGTCCTCAACGACGAGCACCATGCGGCCATTTCCGAAAGGGTGGGCGACGGCCGATTGGTTATCCTCCGGTTTCTCCGCCACCTCATGCGAGCGAGGAAGGAAGATGCGGATCGTCGTGCCCGCATTCGGCTCGCTCTCGACCTCCACGTGGCCGTGGCATTGCTGGACGAAGCCATAGACCATGCTCAGGCCGAGGCCCGTACCTTTCCCGCTTTCCTTCGTGGTGAAGAACGGCTCGAACACCTTCTCCAGCACCTCGGGCGGCATGCCGATCCCCGTATCGCTCACGGAGATCACGACGAACTCGCCGCCGGGAACGGATTTCCCCTCCTCGACCACTTGGTTCTTGACGCAGATGGTGAGATCGCCGCCATTGGGCATGGCATCGCGGGCATTGACGGCGAGATTCAGGAGCGCCGCCTCGAGCTGGGCTCGGTCGACCTGGATCGGCCAGATGCCGTCTTGCAGATTCAGGCTCGCATTGACGTGCTCGCCCAGCGTCCTGCGCATCAACTCCAGCAGGCTCGGCATCAGGTTCGCGACGTCGATGGTCGAAACCTGCAGGGCTTGGCGCCGGGAGAAGGTCAGGAGCCTATAAGTGAGATCGGCGCAATGCTGGGCGCTTTCCAGCGCCATCCGCACACGACGTTCGGCCTTCTCGTTGCCTTGGATGGATTTCTTCAGAAGATCGAGATTGCCGATCACGACGCTGAGCATGTTGTTGAAATCATGCGCGATCCCGCCCGTGAGACGGCCGACCGCTTCGAGCTTGCTGGCGTGGAGCAGGTTCTGCTCCATCTGCTTGCTCTCCGTGATATCGAACCACATGCCGAAGAACTCGCGCGGACGACCGTCCTCATCCCGCATGAGAACCGTCTGGTCGAGAAAGTGTCTCTCGACATCGTCGGCGCAGCGCCATCGATATTCGAGATTGACGGAGCCATCCTCCCCCAGCCGCTTCAGCTGGGCGAGAACGCGCTCCTGATCTTCCGGATTGATGCGGGAGGCCCAGAAGTCCGGCCGCTCCAGGAATGTTTCCGGCCGAAAGCCCGTGATGCGCTCGATGCTCTCATTGGTGAAATGAAGGCGTCGGTGATCCTCCTCGACGGAGGCCGTATAAAGCGCGATGGGCAGCGATTGCAGGACAATCGATTGGTGCTCCTCGCGGCGGCGCAGAGCCTGCTCGGCCTTCAGCTTTTCACTGCGGACATGAAGGTTGTCCATCAGCAGCCGGCGCTCCTGTTCGGCCTGCCGGCGGATCTCTTCCGTCTTGCGATACAGGTCGACGAAAATGTCGACCTTGGATCGGAGGATCAGGGGCTCGATGGGCTTGAAGACATAGTCGACCGCACCCGCCGAATATCCCTTGAAGACATGCATGTCGTCCTTGTTGAAAGCCGTCAGGAACAGGATCGGCACGCGCGAGGAGCGCGGCCGGTTCCTGATCAGGCTTGCAACCTCGTAGCCGTCGAGCCGGGGCATCTGCACGTCGAGCAGGATGACCGCAAAGTCATCCTTCAGAACGTGGCGCAGGGCACCTTCGCCCGAATCCGCGGTGACGATCTCGACCCCCGGAGACCTGAGCACCTCTTCCACGGCGATCAGGTTGCGCGGGTCGTCGTCGACCACAAGGATCTTGGCCGGAATCGGGTCCGACGGATGGCGGGCCGAGACCAGATGAAAATCATCCAGGCTCTGGCTCAGCTCCCCGCGCCGTAGCTCGTCCGTCATGAGTTCAACCCGGTCTCTACCGCACCATTGGGAGTCATCTTCCCGTCCGGGATATATGTGCTCCGACTGAGTTGAACGCGCAAGACGGCCAGAAGTTGATCCACATCAACAGGCTTCGACACATAATCGGTCGCGCCGGCTTCGAGACACTTCTCGCGATCGCCCTTCATGGCCTTCGCCGTCACCGCCACGAGGGGAAGGTCGCGATAGCGTGGGATGTTCCGGATTTCCCGCATGGTCTCGTAACCATCCATCTCCGGCATCATGATATCGACCAGGGCCACGTCGACATCCGGGTTGGCCTGAAGCTTCTCGATGCCTTCGAGGCCGTTCTCGGCGAAGATGACCGAGATCCCATGCTGCTCGAGCGCGCTCGTCAACGAGAAGATGTTGCGCATGTCGTCGTCGATGATCAGAACCTTCCGGCCATCGAGCGCATCGTCGGCCCGGTGCTGGACGACGATCTGCTTCTCCTCGGGAATCGCGCTGATGGCCCGATGCAGGAACAGAGCCGTGTCGTTGAGAAGGCGCTCGGACGAACCTTCCCCCTTCACGATCAGCGTGGCCGCCATGCCCTGGAGATGCCGCTCCTCTGCCTTCGTCAGGTCCTGCCCGGTATAGATGACGATCGGCAGCTCCTCCCCGCCCTTCGTCTTGCGGATGCGCTCAATGAGTTCCGCACCCGGAAGATCCGGCAGGCCCAGATCGACGACCGCGCAGTCGAACTGCCGCACCTGGATGACCTCGAGCGCCGTCTCGGCCGTTCCCACGGCGGTCACGTCGACCTGCTCGCTCTTCATGAGTTCGGACAGGCTCATGCGCTGAATGTCGTCATCCTCGACGAGAAGCAGCTTCTTCACGGGACGATCGATGAACTCCTTCGTGCGGTTGAGCGCTCCCATGAGCGCCTCCCGATCGACCGGCTTTTCCAGGAAGCCGAATGCACCCGCCTTGAGACCACGCTTCTTCTGGTCGTCGACGGAGATCACATGGATCGGCACATGCCGCGTGCGCGGATCGTGCTTCAGGAGGTCGAGAAGCGCCCAGCCGTCCATATCGGGCAATCCGATATCGAGCGTGATCGCATGCGGCTTGTAGCGATGCGCCAGGGCAAGCGCCGAAGCGCCGTCCATGGCGATCAGGCCCCTGAAGCCCTCCTCCCGGGCCAGCTCCAGCAGCACCGAGGCGAACATGGCGTCGTCCTCGACGATGAGGACAACGCGGTCTCCGCTCGTGATCGCGTGACGGTCGTCCAGGGACGCCGAGAGAGCCATGGCTGCCGAGGGCTGGCGGATCATCGTTCCCGCGGTATCGTCGGATGTAGCGCTGAACTGACCGGCTCCGTCTCCGTTCGGCCGCATGGACATTGTCGCGCCGGCTGTTCCATGGCTGGCGGGCGGTTCGACCGGGACGAACAGCGTGAAGGTCGAGCCGCTTCCAGGCGTGCTCGACACGACGATCTCGCCGCCGAGCAGACGGGCAATCTCGCGGCTGATCGACAGGCCGAGGCCTGTTCCGCCGTATTTCCGGCTCGTCGTGCCGTCTGCCTGCTGGAAAGCCTCGAAGATGATGCGCTGCTTCTCCTCCGGGATGCCGATGCCGGTATCCGTCACCGAAATGGCCACCCACTGACTGCCGGACCGCAGGGGCGTTCCCTCGGCCGAGCCGATCTGCAGCGTTACGCCTCCGCGCTCCGTGAACTTGAAGGCGTTCGACAAGAGGTTGCGCAGAACCTGCTGCAACCGCTTCGAATCCGTCCTGATCGACGATGGCAGCTTCTGATCGACCTCCACATGGAAATCTAGCTTTCGTTCCTCCGCCACCTGGCGGAAGGTCCGCTCCATGTTGTCGACGAGATCCTTGAAGGCGACGCTCGACACCTCCAGGCTGACGGTGCCGGACTCGATCTTCGACAGGTCGAGAATGTCGTTGATGAGCGAGAGCAGGTCGGAGCCGGCCGCGTGGATGGTCTTGGCGAATTCCCGCTGCTTGTCGGTCAGGTTGCCGTCCGAGTTCTCGGTCAGGAGCTTCGACAGGATCAGGAGCGAGTTCAACGGCGTCCTCAGCTCGTGGCTCATATTGGCCAGGAACTGCGACTTGTAGCGCGATGTGAGCGAAAGCTGTTCGGCCTTCTCCTCCAGGGCAGTCTTTGCGACGGAGACCTCCTGGTTCTTCGTCTCGACCTCCCTCTTCTGGAGTTCGAGCAGGCGCGCCTTGTCTTCGAGCTCTTCGTTCGTCTTCTGCAGCGCTTCCTGCTGCTGCCGCAGGAGTTCCTCGGACTGGCGCAGGCTGGCGGCCTGCTGTTCCAGCCGATCGTTGGTGTTTCGCAGCTCTTCCTGCTGGCTTTGCAGCTCGGTGGTCAGAAGTTGGGACTGCTTCAGAAGCCCTTCCGTCCGCATGTTCGCCGCGATGGTGTTCAGAACGATGCCGATCGATTCCGTGAGCTGCTCGAGGAACGACTGGTGCGTCTCCGAGAAGCGGCTGAAGGAGGCAAGCTCGATAACCGCCTTCACCTCCTGCTCGAACAGGACGGGCAGCACGATGATGTTCAAGGGCGGCGCTTCGCCGAGAGCCGAGCTGATGGTGATGTAGTCGCCCGGCACGTTGGTGAGGAGAATCCGCTTCTTCTCGTAGGCAACCTGCCCGACCAGTCCCTCACGCAGGCGGAAGCGGTTATTGAGATGCTTCCTCTCCGTGAAGGCGTAGGACGCCACCATATCGAGGATCGGCTCGTTGCCGTCGCTCTCCATCGTGTAGAACACGCCCTGCTGTGCATTCACGAGCGGAGCGATTTCCGACAGGATCATGTTGGACACGGTGGTGAGATCGCGCTCGCCCTGCAGCATGCGGGTGAACTTGGCGAGGTTGGTCTTCAGCCAATCCTGCTCCGCGTTCTTGAGCGTCGTGTCGCGCAAGTTGCGGATCATCTCGTTCACGTTGTCCTTGAGCGAGGCCAGCTCGCCCGAGGCTTCCACCGAAATCGACCGGGTGAGATCGCCCTTGGTCACCGCGGTGGCCACATCCGCGATGGCGCGCACCTGCGTGGTCAGGTTGGCGGCGAGCTGGTTCACGTTGTCGGTGAGATCGCGCCACAGGCCTGCGGCGCCCGGCACCCTCGCCTGCCCGCCCAGCTTGCCTTCCACGCCCACTTCGCGGGCGACGTTTGTCACCTGATCGGCGAAGGTCGCAAGCGTGTCGATCATCTCGTTGATGGTCTCGGCGAGCGCCGCGATTTCGCCCTTGGCGTCCACGATGAGCTTGCGCTTGAGATCGCCCTCCGCGACCGCCGTCACCACGCTGGCGATGCCGCGCACCTGACCGGTGAGGTTGTTCGCCATCATGTTCACGTTGTCGGTGAGGTCTTTCCAGGTGCCGGCCACGCCGCGCACCTGGGCCTGACCGCCGAGCTTGCCTTCGATGCCCACCTCGCGCGCCACGCGCGTCACTTCCGATGCGAAGGAGTTGAGCTGGTCGACCATGGTGTTGATGGTCGATTTCAGCTCCAGGATCTCGCCGCGCACGTCCACGGTGATCTTCTTCGACAGGTCACCGTTCGCGACCGCCGTCGTGACTTCCGCGATGTTACGCACCTGACCCGTCAGGTTCGCGGCCATCATGTTGACGTTGTCGGTGAGGTCCTTCCAGACGCCACCGACACCGCGCACCTGAGCCTGACCGCCGAGCTTGCCTTCGGTACCCACCTCGCGCGCCACGCGCGTCACTTCGCCCGCAAAGGAGTTGAGCTGATCCACCATGGTGTTGATGGTCGATTTCAGCTCCAAAATCTCGCCTTCGACCGCGACGGTGATCTTCTTCGACAGGTCGCCGTTCGCGACCGCCGTCGTCACCTCGGCAATGTTTCGCACCTGACCCGTCAGGTTCGCGGCCATCATGTTGACGTTGTCGGTGAGGTCCTTCCAGACACCGGCGACACCGCGCACCTGGGCTTGGCCGCCGAGCTTGCCTTCGGTACCCACCTCGCGCGCCACGCGGGTCACTTCGCCCGCGAAGGAGTTGAGCTGGTCAACCATGGTGTTGATCGTGGACTTCAGCTCCAGGATCTCGCCGCGCACGTCCACGGTGATCTTCTTCGACAGATCGCCGTTCGCGACCGCCGTCGTCACTTCGGCGATGTTACGGACCTGACCCGTCAGGTTCGCGGCCATCAGGTTCACGTTGTCGGTGAGATCCTTCCAGGTTCCGGCCACGCCTTCGACGCGCGCCTGTCCGCCGAGCTTGCCTTCCGAGCCCACCTCCTTGGCGACGCGCGTCACTTCGCCGGCGAATGAATTGAGCTGGTCCACCATGGTGTTGATGGTCGATTTCAGCTCCAGAATCTCACCTCTGACCTCCACGGTGATCTTCTTCGAGAGGTCGCCGTTCGCGACTGCGGTCGTGACTTCCGCGATATTACGCACCTGACCGGTGAGGTTCGCCGCCATGAGGTTGACGTTGTCGGTGAGATCCTTCCAGGTGCCGGCAACACCGCGCACCTGGGCCTGACCGCCAAGCTTACCTTCCGAGCCCACTTCTTTCGCGACGCGCGTCACTTCGGAGGCAAAGGAGTTCAGCTGATCCACCATCGTATTGATGGTGTTCTTGAGTTCCAGAATTTCGCCCTTCACCTCCACCGTGATCTTCTTCGACAGGTCGCCATTCGCGACGGCCGTGGTCACCTCGGCGATGTTACGAACCTGTGCTGTCAGGTTCGCGCCCATCATATTGACGTTCTCGGTCAGGTCGCGCCAGACGCCGCCGACGCCCTCCACCTGCGCCTGGCCGCCGAGTTTGCCTTCCGAGCCCACCTCTTTCGCAACGCGCGTCACTTCCGACGCGAAGGAATTCAGCTGGTCGACCATGGTGTTGATGGTCGACTTGAGGGCCAGAATCTCCCCCTTCACATCCACGGTGATCTTCTTCGACAGATCGCCGCGGGCGACCGCCGTCGTGACCTCGGCGATGTTACGGACCTGTCCGGTGAGGTTCGCCGCCATCATGTTGACATTGTCCGTGAGGTCCTTCCAGACACCGCCGACGCCGCGCACCTGAGCCTGACCGCCGAGCTTACCTTCCGAGCCCACTTCTTTCGCGACGCGCGTCACTTCGGATGCAAAGGAGTTCAGCTGATCCACCATCGTGTTGATGGTGTCCTTCAGCTCCAGAATCTCGCCCTTCACGTCTACGGTGATCTTCTTCGACAGGTCGCCATTCGCGACCGCCGTTGTGACCTCGGCGATGTTGCGGACCTGACCGGTCAGATTGGCCGCCATAAGGTTCACGTTCTCGGTCAGATCCTTCCAGGTTCCGGCAACGCCCTTGACCTTCGCCTGACCACCGAGCTTGCCTTCCGAGCCCACCTCGCGCGCCACGCGGGTCACTTCGGAGGCGAAGCTTCCAAGCTGGCCCACCATGGTATTGACCACCTTGCCGATGCGAAGGAATTCGCCGCGCAGGGGACGTCCGTCGGTGGCGAGGTCGATCGTTTGGCTCAGGTCGCCTTTTGCCACGGCGCCGATGACACGCGCCACCTCGACGGTCGGCTGGACAATGTCGCCGATCATGGCGTTCACCGAATCGACGCACTCGCTCCAGCAGCCGGTCGCCGCTGCGAGTTGCCCGCGCTCCTCGATCCGCCCCTCTTTGCCGACCACCTTGGCGACGCGCTCCAACTCCTGCGCCAAGCCCTGGTTCAGGTCCGCAATGTCGTTGAACGCTTCCGCGATCTCGCCGTCGATCCCAGTCAGGTCCGACGGCAGCCGGGCGGAAAAGTCGCCTTTCCGGAAGGCGCGCAATGTTTTGAGGAGCAACCTGGGATCAAGCTGCGAAGTGGTGGTTTCGACTTGTGACATAAGGCCCCCGTTACACTGTTCCAGGCGCAACCCACGCCTGGCCCCCTTTGCCGACATCCCAAAAGCTACTTTGTTCGTCTTCAGATGGAATTCGACCCACCTTAACGTTTTTCAAGGGGCGAGGTTCCATGCCGGACCAAATTTCGCGATGGATCGGTTAACGCGAAATATTCTGTCGCGGGCCCACCTCAAGGCATGGGCCCGCTGACGGGTTGCAGCCGGTTCTCCGGCGGGGGCATGTCAACAGGTCCGGCCGGCGCGACCAAAGGCTTGATCGGTCCAACAGCGATCAAGCCGCGACCAGTCATGGTGCGGCTTGAGGAAGTGACTTGACTTCAGGTGGAGGGCGTCAGGTCAGACGAAATCCTCGCGCATCGGGGTGAAGACGTCGAGAAGCACTCCGGCCTCCACGGCGACGGCCCCATGGACGGCATGGGGAGGCACGAGGAAGCTGTCACCCTGCTTGAGCCGCTCGGTCCGTCCGGCAATCGTCACGTCGAAGGTTCCCGCTTCGACAAGGCTGCACTGGATATGCGGGTGCGAGTGCGGCGTGCCGACCGCTCCGGCTTGGAACTCCACGCGCACCATCATCACCTCTGCATTGTAGGTGAGGATCTTGCGGCGGATGCCCTCGCCTGCCGGTTCCCAGTCGATCTCGCCGTCGAAGGCGAAGGGCTCGTTGATACGGTTCATGTTACCTCCAAGACTTTGTCAGCGGGCGAGCCATCCACCGTCCACCGGCAGAACGACCCCGTGGATGTAGTTTGCGGCCGACGATGCCAGGAAGACGGCAGCGCCGCCGAGATCCGTCGGGTCGCCCCATCGCCCGGCAGGGATCCGCCCGAGAATTTCGCCGCTTCGTTTCGGATCGTTGCGCAACGCCTCCGTGTTGTTGGTCACGAAGTAGCCCGGTGCGATCGCATTCACGTTGATGCCCTTCCCGGCCCATTCGCAGGCCAGCAATCGCGTGAGCCCCGCCAGACCGCTCTTGCTCGCCGTGTAGGACGGAATGCGGATGCCGCCCTGGAAGGACAGCAGCGATGCGATGTTGATGATCTTGCCGCCACGCCCGTCCGCCAGCATGGTCCGGGCCACCGCCTGGGACAGGAAGAACGTGGATTTGAGATTGACGTTCATCACGTCGTCCCAATCCTTCTCCGTGAAGTCGATGGCGTCCGCGCGGCGGATGATGCCCGCATTGTTGACGAGGATATCGATCCGCCCGCTGAGCGAGGTCGCGTCTGCGACGATACGCTCGATGGGCTCGAGGGTCGACAGGTCAACCTGCACCGAATGAAAGTCCGCGCCCCCCGCGCGGCACAGGCGCTCGGTCTCGTCCATGGCCGAGCGCCCGACGGCCACGATGGACGCGCCGGCTTGCGCCATCGCGACGGCGATCGCCTGTCCGAGCCCGGTATTGGCCCCGGTCACGACCGCCGTCCTGCCGCCCAGATCGAAGGAATAGGTCATCGCACGATCCTCACCGCAACGCATCCATGGGGACCATGTCCATGTCGGTGAAATCCTGGTTGTCGCCGCCCATGGCCCAGACGAAGGTGTAGTTGCTGGTGCCGACGCCGGAATGGATCGACCAGCCGGGAGAGAGGATCGCCTGCTCGTTGGCGACGACGAGATGCTTCGTCTCGTCGGGCTCGCCCATGAAATGGAACACGCGCGTGTCGGGCTGCATATCGAAATAGACATAGACCTCCGAGCGGCGGTCATGCACGTGAGCCGGCATGGTGTTCCACATGCTGCCGGGCTTGAGCTGGGTCATGCCGAGGACGAGCTGGGCAGAGCGGCATACCTCCGGGTGGATCATCTGGAAGATCGTGCGGACATTACCGTTCGCCGCATCGCCCAGATCGATCCGGCGAGCCCGGTCAAGGCCGATCTTCACGGTCTCGAAACGGGCATGGGCCGGCGTGCTGACGAGATAGAACTTCGCCGGGCTGCTCTCGTCGAGGCTTTCGAAGCGGACGTCCCTCGTGCCCATGGCGACGTAGAGCGCATCGCGGGGATCGAGGTGGTGGCTCTCGCCGTCCGTCTGCACGCGCCCTGCCCCACCGAGATTGACGACACCAAGCTCGCGACGGTCGAGGAAGTTCGGAGAGCCGATCTGCCTGTGCGATTCCAGCCTGATCGCTCCCGTCGTGGGCGTCGCGCCGCCGACCACGAGCCGGTCGATGTGGCTGTAGGTCAGTTTGACCTCGCCAGGGACGAACAGCGTTTCGATCAGGAAGTGCCGGCGCAGTTCGGCCGCGCTGAAATGGCGGACCGCCTCGGGATGGCATACCTGCCGGATGGCGATGGTCATCATTACCTCTCAACTGCGAATTTCTAGCGGAACAGGGCCGGCAGCCAGAGCGACAGGCCGGGGATGTAGGTGACGAGCAGCAGCACGAAGACGCTGGCGCCCAGGAAAGGCCAGATGGTCTTCATGGCCTCGCCGATGGTGATCTTGCCCACCGCGCACCCGACGAAGAGCACGGAGCCCACGGGCGGCGTGTTGAGGCCTATGCCGGCATTGAGGATCAGGATCACGCCGAAATGCACCGGATCGATGCCGAAGGCCTTGATCACGGGCAGGAAGATCGGCGTGCAGATGATGATCATCGGCGCCATGTCCATGAAGGTTCCGAGCACCAGAAGGATGACGTTGATGAGCAAAAGCACCACGATGGGATTGTCGGACACGCTCTTCATGAGCGCGATCGTGGCCTGCGGCACCTGCAGGAAAGCCATGAGCCAGCCGAAGGCGCTCGCCGTGCCGATGACGAGCAGGACCATGGCGGTGGTGCGCACCGCCCCAAGCGTCGCCTCGACGAAGCTCTCCCAGTTCATCTCGCGATAGACGAAGAGCGTCACGAGCAGCGCATAGACGACCGCGATGCAGGAGCTCTCCGTCGCCGTGAAGATTCCTGAGCGGACGCCGCCGAAGATGATGAAGATGAGGAGGATTCCCGGCACGGCCGAGACGAGGAAATAAGCCAGCATCCGGAAACCCGGAAAGGGATCGGCCGGATAGCCGCGGCGGACGGCAACCACGTAGGCCGTGATCATCAGCGCGGCCGCCAGAAGAAGACCCGGCACCACGCCGGCCGTAAAGAGATCCGCCACGGAGATCGTGCCGCCGGCCGCGATCGAATAGATGATCATGTTGTGGGACGGCGGAATCATCAGCGCGATGATGGCGGCGTTCACCGTCACGTTGACGCTGTAATCCTTGGCGTAGCCCCGCTTCTCCATCTGCGGGATCATGATGCCGCCGATGGCCGAGGCGTCGGCGACGGCTGAGCCGGAAATCCCGCCGAAGAGCGTCGAGGCCACCACGTTCACCTGGCCCAGGCCGCCGCGCAGATGGCCGACGAACCCGGCCGCCAGGCGGATCAGGCGGTCGGCGATGCCGCCGCGCATCATCAGGTCGCCCGCGTAGATGAAGAACGGAATCGCCATCATGGCGAAGGCGTTCATGCCCGAATTGAGCTGCTGGAACACCACGACCGGCGGCAGCTGCATGGAGAGAACGGTCGCCAGCGACGCGATGCCGAGACAGAACGCGACCGGCGTGCCGATGATGAGCAGGAGCGTGAAGACGCCGAACAGAACCCACATCTCCATCGTCTCACTCCTTCACGGCAACAAGATGAGGCTCGTCCGCACGCACCAGGGGCGCTTCCTCCCCGGCGAGCAGGAGACGCACGAGCTTTTCCAGGGAGAACAGGGCGATCAGCACGCCGCCGACCGCGAGGGGCACGTAATCGAAGCCCTGCGGGATCGGCAGGCCCGGCATCAGGGCCGACCAGGTTTCCACCGCCAGCGCCGCGCCGTACCACGCCATGGCAACACCGAAGATCATCACCAGCACCTCGGTGACGGCCAGCATGATCTGGCGCAGGCCGTGCGGGGCGTAATGGAGGGCGATCTCGAAGCCGAGATGGTTGCCCTCGCGCACGCCCACGGCGGAACCGAGCAGGATGAACCAGCTCATGAGAAGCAGGGAGGCAGGCTCCGTCCAGCTCGGCGACTGGTTCAGCACGTAACGGCCGAACACCTGCCAGGCGACGAAGAGGGTCATCAACACAAGGCCGATCCCGGCGATCCAGAGAGCCGATCGATTCACGACGGCGAGGATGCGGGACAGCGCGGCAAGTTCAGCGCGCATCGGTAAGAATCTCCGGTGGAGCAAGAGACGGACCGGCTTCAAAGCCGGCCCGCCGGCATCGACCTGACAGGCTCAGTTCATGGCCTGGATGCGGGAGACGAGCTCCTTCACCTTCGCGTCCTTGGCGTATTTCTCATAGACGGGCTTCATGGCGTCGATGAAGGGCTGCTTGTCGACGTTGTTGATCTGGCTGCCGCTCGCCCGGATCTTCTTCTCGGCGTCCTTCTCGCGCGCCTCCCAGAGCTCGCGCATCTTCACGACGGATTCCTTCGCCGTCTCGCGCACCGCCTTCTGGTCTTCCGGCGAGAGCTTGTCGAAGCTCTTCTTCGACATCACCAGCACTTCCGGCGACATGGAATGCTCGGTCAGCGAGTAGAACTTCGCCACCTCGAAGTGACGGAAGGAATCGTAGCTCGGCCAGTTGTTCTCGGCGCCGTCCACCACGCCGGTCTGGAGGGCGGAATAGACCTCGCCCGGAGGCATCGGCGTCGCATTGGCACCGAGCGCATTCACCATGTCGAGGAAGAGATCCGACTGGATCACGCGCACCTTCATGCCCTTGAGATCGGCCGGCGTATTGATGGCGCGCTTGGAATTGTAGAACGAGCGCGCACCGGAATCGTAGAAGGCGAGCGCCACGAGGCCATGCGGTTCGAAGGCTTTCAGGATCTGATCGCCCACGGGACCGTCCATGGTCTTGCGCATATGGTCGACCGAGCGGAAGATGAAGGGCAGCGAGGGGACGAGCGTCTCAGGGATCAGGTTGTTGAACGGACCCATGTTGATGCGGTTCAGATCGATCACGCCGAAACGGGTTTGTTCGATGGTGTCCTTTTCCTGGCCGAGCTGCGCGGAGTGGAACACCTGCACCTTGTACCGGCCGTTGGTCTTCTTTTCGAGCAGGGAGCCGAAGTATTTCACGGCTTCGACGGTCGGGTATCCGTCCGGATGGATATCGGCCGAGCGCAGCGTCGCCTGGGCGCCGGCCGTGCCGCTCATGAAAGCCGCCCACACGCCGAGCGCGGTGGCGGCAAGGGTTCTCTTGGTGAACATGATCTTCCTCCTTAGGCGTCCTCAGTGTTTTGTTGTTCCAGTCCAAGCCATTGGTCGGCTTGCCCTGCGCCTTGAGCCCATGCGACTCATCGAGCGGGACCGGCGTCCGCTTGCCGCGGCTTACCTGGTCGACGATTGTATGGTAGTATGCACTTATATGTTACGCAACCCGCCAAAAGAATGAGATTGCCGTGAACACGCCCTTCCCTGTCGGCCAAGGCTCCGCAGCCCAGCGCATCGAGAACGAGCTGCGCCGCCTGATTATCGCCCTGGAGCTTCCCCCCGGAAGCCGGCTCTCCGAGCAGGATATCGCGGAGCGTCATGGGGTCTCGCGACAGCCGGTGCGCGAGGCGCTGATCGGCCTCGCCAGGACCCGCCTCGTGGAGATCCAGCCCCAGCGGGGCACCACGGTCGTGAAGATCTCTGTGCGCAAGATGATGGAGGCCCGGTTCGTCCGGGAGGCGATCGAGACGGCGGTCGTGCGCCGCGCCTGCGCGTCCTTCGACCAGCAGAGCCGGGAGCGGATCGACGATCTCCTCGAGATGCAGGAACAGGCAGCCCGCAGGAACGACCACGACGCCTTCCAGCGCTACGACGAACTGTTTCACATTGCCCTGGCGGAGGGTGCCGGCTGCCCCCTCGCCTGGGAAGCCGTGCAGGACATAAAGGCCCATATGGACCGGGTGTGCCAGCTCACGCTACCAAGTCCGGAGGCCATGCTGCCCCTGATCGACCAGCACCGCGCCATCGTGACGGCCATCGACAGCCGCGACGAGGACGCCGCCGCCGAGGCCATGCGCCGCCACCTCACGGAGATCCTGCGCGCCCTGCCCCGCGTCGAGGCCGAGAACCCGGAACTGTTCAGTTCGTGAGGGATTAGTGCAGGGAGCGCTCCGCTGTCATCCTCGGCGAGCCGAAGGCGAGGGAAGAGGATCCATAGCGCAGAGCCGGTCGGTGGATTCCCTTCCCCTCCGCTGCGCGTCCTTCCGGGAATGACACTTGCCACCTCATGGCCTGCCCGGACTTGATCCGGGGACCAGTGCCGGCCATCCCGATACTGAAAAACGCCGCGCTCTTCTAATCGAGATCACCGGCACGAGGCCGGTGATGACTTGGGAGGTGAGTGTGCGATCGTGCACCCTCCTCACGACCGCAGCACGAACGCCGTGGTCGACTTGATGCGTTCCATGGCGAAGCGGGACGTGACGTTCTTGAGCGGGATGGCCTTGACCAGCTGCTTGTAGAAGTGGTCGTAGGCGGCCATGTCGGGCACGACGACGCGCAGGATGTAGTCCACGTCGCCGGCCATGCGGTAGATTTCCATCACCTCGGGAATGCCGGAGACGAAATCCGCGAATTGCTGCATCCAGGACTCGGAATGGTCGTAGGCCTCCACGGCCACGAAGGCCGTGAGGCTGAGGCCGATCTTGTCCGGATCGACCAGCGCCACCCGCCGCTGAATGACACCCGAGGATTCCAGCCGCTGGATCCGCTTCCAGCACGGCGTCTGGGACAGGTTCACCCGCTGGGCGAGTTCCGCCACGGAGATGCTGGCATCCTCCTGCAGGTACCTCAGGATTTTGGCATCGATTGCGTCCATCGACCGTCCTAAGCAGCGTTTCGCGAGTCCCTTTATGTTCTTTATATAGAACAAGGTCAAGTCGCATGGACAAGCGGCACCCCAGACCGTTGGACCCTGAGCCACCTTCCCCTCCCTTAAAAAGCCGGCAACTTCAATGAAGCCATGAGGAGAAGGAATTTTCCGCCCGCCTCTTTAGCATCAGGAGAAGTTTTTTCTTTGCCTCCGTGTTCTAAAAAAAGAACAATCTAATTGACCCCGACCGGTTCGCCCGTCACCATTTCGGCAAGTCTCCACGATGCGACATGGGTCATTAGCATCAGAGCATGGAAGTATCTGTCCGTCGTGGAATAGATCTTCAAAGCTCTCAAAGCTCATGGCGCAAAAAGACGAAGGCCGATAAGCTTCTTTCGTCCTCTGGAGACAAGAAACTCGATCTGATTTTTCTTACGAACCAGAGGTCCCGTCCAATGCCGATCAAAGCTCTCTCCGCCTGGAGCCCCCGCCGGTCAGCTGCAAAGTCCCTGCCGCTCCTGGCCCTTCTCGCCGCTTCCGCCTGGGCCCTCGTGGCGGCTCCGGCTCATGCGGAGCCGCCCCTGAAGATCGGCATCAATTCGGGCCTCTCGGCCGATGCGGTCCATCAGGCCGCCAAGGAAGCCAAGGAGCAGGGGCTCGACGTGAAGGTGATCGAGTTCACCGACTGGATCACGCCCAATGCCGCCCTCGTGAACAAGGACATCGACGCGAACTACTTCCAGCACATCCCCTTCCTGGAGGACGCCAAGAAGGCGCGCGGCTACGATTTCGTGTCCATCGGCGTGGGCACCATGTCCAAGGTCGGCCTCTACTCGAAGAAGTACAAGAGCGTTGCGGACCTTCCCAACGGCGCGAAGGTCGCCATCGCCAATGATCCGGTGAACGGCGGACGCGGCCTCGTTCTTCTCGAACGGGTCGGCCTGATCAAGCTGAAGGAAGGCCTGGACTACAAGGCAACCGTTGCGGACATCGTGTCCAATCCGAAGAACATCAAGATCACCGAACTCGTCGCGCAGCAGCTGCCGACCGCCCTCGACGACGTCGATCTCGGACAGGGCTATCCCGCGACCCTCAAGCAATACGACATCGATCCGAACTCGGCCCTGATCTTCGACAACGTCCAGAAGCGCTTCGCCATCCAGTGGGTGGTGCGCGCCGAAGACGCCGAGAACCCACGGATCAAGAAGTTCGTCTCGATCTACCAGAACTCGCCTGAGGTCAAAGCCATACTCAAGAAGCATTTCGGCGACATGACCGTTCCTGCGTGGGATCTCCCGAAGGAAACCGCCGCCAATCCGACGAACTGACCATCAACTGACGATCGAGCCGGGTGAGGCCATGACCAAGAAGATCAACATCTACGCCTTCGACATGAACTGCGTGGGCCACATCAATCATGGAATGTGGACCCACCCGCGCGATCAGTCTCCGTCCTATACGAGCCTGGATTACTGGGTGAACCTCGCGAAGATCGCCGAGCGGGGCAAGCTCGACGGCATCTTCCTCGCCGACATCGTCGGCGTCTACGATGTCTACAAGGGCGGTCCCGAGACCGCCATCGCGGCCGGCGCGCAGGTTCCCGTCAACGACCCCATGCTCGTCGTGCCCGCCATGGCCCATGCGACGAAGCATCTCGGCTTCGGCGTCACCGTCAACACGACCTACGAGCAGCCTTATCTGCATGCCCGCCGCATGTCGACGCTCGATCATCTCACGAACGGGCGCATCGGCTGGAACATCGTGACGGGCTATCTCGACAGCGCCGCCCGCGGCATGGGATTACCCGAGCAGCTCGATCACGATCATCGTTACGACATCGCCGACGATTATCTCGACGTGCTCTACAAGCTCTGGGAAGGCAGCTGGGACGATGATGCCGTCGTCCGCGACCGCGCCCACGGCATCTATGCGCGCCCGGACAAGGTCAGGGCCATCAGGCACGATGGGCCCTATTACCAGATCGACGCCATTCACCTGAGCGAGCCGTCTCCGCAGCGCACGCCCGTCCTGTATCAGGCCGGCTCCTCGACCCGCGGGCGCGAGTTCGCCGCCAGGCACGCCGAATGCGTGTTCACGGGCGGTCCCAACCCGGGCGTCGCGAAAGACATCATTGCGGACATCAGGGCCCGCGCCGCGAGCCACGGACGCAATCCCCGCGACGTGAAGGTCTTCGTCGGCATGAGCGTCGTGGTCGGCCGCACGGAAAAGGAAGCACAGGACAAGCTGGAGGAATATCGCCGCCATGCGAGTGTGGAAGGCGCGCTGGCCCACTTCTCGAGTTCGTCAGGCGTGGACTTCGCGAAATACGATCTCGACGAGCCGATCCAATACGAGAAGAACAATGCCAACAATTCGACCCTGGAAGCCATCACCAAGCGCAGTGCCGGCACGGTCTGGACCGTTCGCAAACTGATCGACCAGATGATCCTGGGCAGCCGTCAGAAGCCGTTCGTCGGCACGCCCGAGCAGATCGCCGACCATATCGCCTCATGGGTCGAGACCGCCGATATCGACGGCATCAACCTGCCGCGCACGGTGGCGCCGGAAAGTCTCGCCGACTTCGTCGATCTCGTCGTTCCCGCCCTCCAGGAGCGCGGCCTGTTCAAGGCCGATTACGCGGACGGGACGCTTCGCGAGAAGCTGTTCGGCGAGGGCCGCAGCCGTCTTCCGGCCGAGCATTGGGGCGCTCGCTATCGCCCGAACGCGGCGCAGCCTGCGCCCGCTCGGGAAATCGCCTGATCCATTTTCATTTTCACGGAAGCATCGATGTCCGCTGCCACGAGCCTTTTCCCACCAGATCCTCATGTCGAGCCCAGCGACGCTCCGCACCGGCTTGAGTCCACGCCGATCTCCTACGAGGCGCTGGCGCAGCGCTTCCGGCCGATCTTCGCGAAGATTGCCGAGGGTGCCGTGGCGCGCGAGCAGTCGCGGACATTGGCCGTCGATGCCGTCGCCTGGCTGCGCGACGCGGGCTTCGGAGCTTTACGCGTTCCGCAGGCCTATGGCGGCCTCGGCGCCAGCCTGCCCCAGACCTTCCGGCTCCTCGTCGAGCTGGGCGAGGCGGATTCCAACCTGCCTCAGATCTTCCGCGCCCATTTCGCCTTCGTCGAAGAGCGCCTGAACGGCAAGAATGAAGCCGACCGTCGGCGGTGGTTCTCCCTCATCGTGGACGGGGCTCTCTTCGGCGCCGCCATGGCGGAGAAGACGGAGGGAACCGAGACGACCGTGACCCTCACGAAGAACGGCGATCACTGGCTCCTCGACGGCTACAAGTTCTACAGCACCGGGACGATCTATGCCTCGTGGATCGTGGCGGTCGCCCTGGAGGGAACGGACTATGTCTCTCTGGTCCTTCCCACGACAGCCCAGGGCGTCACGATCGAGGACGACTGGGACGGTTTCGGCCAGCGCCTGACCGGCAGTGGCACGACGCGTTTCGACAAGGTCGCGATCCGCGAGGACCAGATCCTGCGCCGCGTCTCCGTCG